>NZ_LR134201.1:3504192-3822755 GCF_900635955.1 Cedecea lapagei | reverse complement strand
GTGGGGGAAAGAGGGGCAGCCAGGACGCTGGGTGGCTCAGGGCGAACTCATCGCCGACGAGTTCCCGCCGGCTAATGAGCCCGTCATCTTAAAGCTGCTGGAGGCTTAGCGCTCCTGCTCTTCGCTCCAGTCATCGCTCTCAGAAAGGTCGCCGCTGCTCGGAATGCGTTTTTCCTCTGCCGCCCACTCTCCAAGATCTATCAGCTGGCAGCGTTTGCTACAGAAAGGTCGATAAGGGCTGGTTTCGTTCCAGACAACGGGCTTACCGCAGCCCGGGCAGTTTACAACGGTGGCTTCGCTCATGCTTCTTCCTTAACAGCAGGCCAGTTCGAAATCGAGACGTTCAGGCACCAGGCCATGTTCCGAGTCCAGCGGCATAAATCGAATGGCAAAGCGGCTTTTATGGCCGGAAATTTGCGGATAAAGCTGGTCGCCAAGGCTAAGATGCAGGCGCAGCAGATCGGCATCATCGCCGTTGTCCTGGTAGAAGCCATTGAGGCTGGTCTGTTTACGGAACGGCGCGGAGTTGCGGATGATATCCAGCAGCAGATCGAGCGACTGTTTTACCGGCTCGAGGCTGTTTAGCCAGAAATCGACCTGAGCATCCCGCTGCTCCTGCGGCAGATAAAGCCAGATATGCAGAGTCGGCAAATCAAAGCTGCAGCAGCCGCCAGGGATACTGAGACGCTGACGTACCAGCGCAATCAGCCGGTCCTCGCGTAATACCTGCCCGATACGCGGCGCGGCCATTAATACGCTACCACAGCTTTCCAGCTGACTACGCAACGAGTCGATGCGCTGCATATCAACGCCCGGGACTTCTGACCAGCTCAACAGCTTCCGCTGCTGCCTGCCAAGTTCTTTAAGGATTTCAGTGCGGATTTCACCCCGTTCAAACACATCCAGTAAGTCACCGATGTTACGAAAAAAATGCAGTGCTTTAGCGCTGTCACTGACGGGAAGCGCTGACTGTAGCTGCTGAATCAAAAATTCAAGGCGCAGCCATGTGCGCATTTTCTCATTCAGCGGGTGTTCAAAAAGAACCTGAGTACTCATTATTCTGTTTCCTGTTGTGCGGCCTTTGCCGCCAGTTTCAGGTACTGGCGATGCAGGCGGTCAACATGCACGACAACGTCCTGGGGACTGCCGTCATTATTAATTACGTCATCTGCAACGGCGAGACGAGCCTCCCGGGACGCCTGAGCGGCCAGGATCTGCTGCGCGTGCTCGCGAGAGACATTGTCCCGCAGCATGGTACGCGTAATCTGAGTTTCAGGGGAGACATCCACCACTAAAACCCGGTTAGCTCTTTGTTGCAGATTATTTTCTACCAGCAGTGGAACAACCCACAGCACGTAAGGTGAGGCTGCGCGAGCAATTTCATCACGTGTTTGCTGCTGAATTAAGGGATGTAGCAGATCATTGAGCCACTGCTTTTGCTGCGGGGAGCTGAAGATCGCTTCTCGCAGCGCTCGCCGGTTTAAAGCGCCATCTTCCTGAAGGATCTTTAGACCAAAATGTTGGGAAATGAGAGCTAACGCACGTTGACCAGGTTCGACAACCTGGCGGGCAATGACATCCGCATCGATGACGGCAATACCCTGGCGGGAAAAGGCTTCGGCTACGGTGCTTTTACCACTGCCAATGCCTCCCGTAAGCGCTACCGTGTAAACCATAGATAATCGATCCTGATGCTATTATATATCAATAAGATAAAAACTATTTTCCGGGGTGTCTGAGAAAAAGCTGGCCCCGCTAAAAAACTGAAAATCCCGTCTGCGGGCGTTTTACCGTTTACCGGGTAAATTTAATCGATTGTAGCGTAAAAAAGTCGTTTTTCGCAGTCTTGCGGCGGCATTATTACTGCGTATGATAGCGTCACTGGGGTTGGCCGTTGTTTCGCCGATCGTGTTTTTGTGTTCATCGCCATTCGACCCAGGGATTTGCCAATGCGTATTGAAGAAGATTTGAAGTTAGGTTTTAAAGACGTTTTAATCCGCCCAAAACGTTCCACCCTCAAAAGCCGTTCTGACGTTGAGCTGGAACGCCAATTCACATTCAAGCATTCCGGTATTACGTGGTCTGGTGTGCCGATTATCGCGGCGAACATGGACACTGTCGGCACCTTCGCAATGGCCCAAGCGCTGGCCTCCTTCGACATTCTGACCGCGGTACATAAGCACTATTCCGTTGAAGAGTGGCGTGGCTTTGTTAACGCCATCCCGGAAGAACTGCTGCGCCATATCATGGTTTCAACCGGCACCTCAGATGCGGATTTTGCCAAAACTAAACAGATTCTGGCCCTGACGCCAGCGCTGAAATTTATCTGCATCGACGTTGCAAACGGCTATTCTGAGCACTTCACGCAGTTTGTCAGCAAAGCTCGTGAAGCCTGGCCTGACAAGGTTATCTGCGCGGGTAACGTGGTGACCGGTGAGATGTGCGAAGAGCTGATCCTGTCCGGCGCGGATATTGTGAAAGTCGGCATTGGGCCGGGCTCCGTATGTACCACGCGCGTTAAAACCGGCGTTGGTTATCCTCAGCTTTCTGCCGTGATTGAATGCGCCGACGCGGCGCACGGGCTTGGCGGCCAGATTGTGAGTGACGGTGGCTGTACGGTACCTGGCGACGTGGCCAAAGCTTTTGGCGGTGGCGCAGACTTCGTCATGCTGGGCGGTATGCTGGCGGGGCACGAAGAGAGCGGCGGCACCGTTGTTGAGCAGGACGGCGAGAAATTTATGCTGTTCTACGGCATGAGCTCAGAGTCGGCAATGACCCGTCACGTTGGCGGCGTTGCCCAGTACCGTGCCGCAGAAGGGAAAACCGTTAAGCTGCCTCTGCGCGGGCCGGTTGAAAATACCGCCCGCGATATCCTCGGCGGCCTGCGTTCAGCCTGCACCTATGTAGGGGCGTCCCGTCTAAAAGAGCTGACTAAACGCACCACCTTCATCCGCGTTGCGGAGCAGGAAAACCGCGTGTTCAATAGCCTCTGATAGCAAGATGACGCAGCGGAAGCTGCGTCATCCTCCACCCATAGCATCCCCCATCTGGAAAACGGGCAAATACATCGCTATCACCAGCGTGCCGATGATGACCCCAATCACCAGCATCATGATCGGTTCCAGCGTAGCGGCAAGGTTTTCAGCCAGTTCATTCGTTTTCTCATAGTGCCAGCGCGCTAAACGTTCCAGCATAATATCCAGCGAACCGGACTCTTCACCGATCCGAACCAGCTGCTGGCAGAGTGGGGTAAAATGTCCCGAAGACTCCAGCGCGGACCAGAAGGGGCGGCCCTCGGAAACCCGACGGCGTACTTCAGCAATCTGTTGCTGCCAAAAGGGCTGTATTAACGTTTTTTCCACCGCTTCAAGTCCCTGCAACAGGGGAACGCCGGAACGCTGTGAGAGCGTGAGCACGGTAAATATCTGACTCAGCAGCTGGCCGCGCCTTAATGGCGAAATGACCGGTATTTTTAGCAGCAGCAATTGCTCTTTTTCCCGAAGAGCAGGACTTTTGCGGCGAAACCACCAGATAAAGGCCACAAGTAGTAGCGTGGCTAAAACCCACCGAACTCCCTGGGCCGTCGCCCATTCCGAAAGGCTCATAACGGCCTGGGTGATGGCTGGCAAAGGGGCGTTAAACGATCGGTAGATATTGGCGAACTCCGGCAGCACAAACCCTACCATGCCTGCGGTAACCAGCAGCGTGACCAGAAAAATAAACAGCGGATAACGAAGGGCTTTAATGACCTTTTTGGTCAGCTGATATTGCTGTTCTTGCTGCTCGGCCAGCCGCTGGCAGCATTCGGCGAGCCTGCCGGTTAGCTCACCGGTATGCAATAAAGCAATGTACAGCGGAGGGAAAATATGGGGCCACGATGTCAGCGCTTCAGAAAAGGGTATTCCCTGCGAGACCTGCTGCTCAATATGCTGCAATAAGGCAGACCATTCGGGTTTGGGATGCTGACGCGCAATGAGCAACAGCGCGTCCGTCAAGGCGATACCGGCGTGAAGCAGCGCTGCAAGCTGCCGGATAACGGCGATCTTCTGCTGAATGTGCCAGCAGGTGCTTCCGGCGATAAAGGCTTTTTTAACACTGAGTAGCTCAAGCCGCTGTCTGCAAAGCTCTTCCTCAAGGAGAGAACGTTTACCGGCAAGCATTACGCCGCTTCTCAACTGGCCCCCGGCGTCAATAGCTTCCCAACGCCACAGCAGGAGCTTAGCCATTTGGCACCCCTAATACTCGATAAACCTCTTCCAGAGAGGTATGCCCATGTTCGACGGCGAGGCAGCCGCTTTCGAACAGGGTACGCATGCCCTGTTTTCTGGCCAGCTCTTCAATCTTAGCGGCAGGTTCATCCTCCGTGATTGCTGCCCGCAGGGCCGTGGTCAGAGGCAGAAGCTCGAATAACGCCGTACGCCCATAATATCCTCCGTAACACCTTTCGCACCCTGCCGCATGCCAGTCCGGAAGCTCATACGCCCAAAGATGGATCGGTAATTTGAGGGGCGTTTCGCTACGTTTTTTGCAGTAGGGGCAAAGCTTTCTCACCAGCCTTTGGGCCACGATGATGTTCACCGCCGAGGCGATCATCCAGCGGGGAATCGCCATCTGCTCCAGCCTGACGAGCGTTTCAACGGTAGAGTTGGTGTGCAGCGTCGACAAAACCAGGTGCCCCGTCTGGGCCGCCTTGATGGCGATTTCTGCCGTCTCTCCGTCCCTGATCTCACCGATCATAATCACGTCCGGATCCTGCCTCAGTAACGCGCGCAGGACGTTTTGAAAGGTGAGTCCTGCCCTGGGGTTTATCTGCGTTTGAGTGAGCCCTTGCTGAGGGATCTCTATCGGGTCTTCCACGCTGCAGACATTAAGGCCCGGCTGGTTAAGCGCCGCCAGAGCGCTGTAAAGCGTAATGGTCTTTCCGCTGCCGGTAGGCCCGGTGACCAGAATTAAACCCTGCGGGGCCTCGAGCGACTGCCTGAATTGCTCTGTTTCGGCTTCCGACATGCCCAGCGAATGCATGTCCATACTCTGTTTGCCCTGCTGGAGAAGCCTTAAGACAACTTTTTCGCCATAGCGGCAGGGCAGCGTCGAGACGCGAAATGAGGCTTTCACATCTTCCGTGAGGTAATCCATTTGCCCATCCTGCGGCAGTCGTTTTTCGGCGATATCCAGGTTAGCCAGAATTTTGAGCCTTGCGGTGACGGGCGCAATCATCGCCTGGGGAAGAAGCGGCTGGCACTGGAGAACGCCATCAATGCGAAGCCGAATGCGGCAGGCGTTCTCGAAGGGCTCAAAATGGATATCGGAAGCACGCTGCTGAACGGCGGAAGCGAGGGTGGTGTTTAATAGCGTAACCACAGAGCTGCCGAACTCTTGACCCGAAGGTTGCGTGGATGCCTGGGTTTGCCATTTTTCCAGTTTCTCTGCAGGCCAGAGCTCGATATCAATATGTTTGTTACTGAAAAAGTGGAGTGCCTCATACAGTTGCTCGTCAGGGGTCTCCAGAGCCGCAATCCGCAATACGTCCTGCGTCTCCTCTATCAGAGCGGCGTTGTAGTGCTGGCAGAGGGAGTGAAGCTGTTCGCTGGCGCTCATTCTTCCGCTCCTGGTGCGCTTTCGTTGAAGCGGAATACGCTTTCGCAGGCTTGTTTCAGCGGGGAAGCGCTCTCGGCATTGCAATTTCGCGTCCAGCCAGTAACGCCGCTGGCATCGCTCCACTGTGGAGTGAATATGGCCGTCAACCCGCTTAGTGAATCCTGTCCGTTCAGGGTAACAATACCGCTGGACACGTCCATGGCACGGATGTAGCGCGTTGTTTGAGTTTCTGCGATGCCGTTACTGCCCGCGTTGCAGCCGGTGATGCCGCCCCGTTCGATTGCGCAGAGCTCGACGGCGGTACGGTAGGGCAGGAAGGTTTGCAGCATATCGGTCAATGCCGCTTTGCGGAGGTAGTTTTGATACCCCGGAATGCCGATGGCGCTGAGGATCGCGATGATACCGATCACCACCATGAGCTCGATTAGCGTAAAGCCTTTTTGCTTGTTCATTTGCTGCTCCTGTTTTCAGAGAGCAACACTTTGCTGAACGAGTTACGCGATAGCGAATGGGTAAATCAGAATTTGGGAAAGGGCTTCCGCGTTAGTTTTCGCGAGGAGGTTTATCAACACGATAAATGGAAGCGGGCGCGCAAAACTGCGCCCGCGACTTCGGATCTTCAGCGGAAACGCATAGACAGGTCGAGCGCGCGCACGTGTTTCGTCAGGGCGCCAACGGAGATGTAGTCCACCCCGGTGTCAGCGAAGGTTCTCAGCGTCTCTTTAGTTACGTTGCCTGAGACTTCAAGACGCGCTTTCCCCTGAGTGAGCGCTACGGCCTCGCGCATTTGTTCGACGGTGAAGTTGTCCAGCATGATGATGTCAGCTCCGGCCTTCAGCGCCTGATCCAGTTCATCAAGCGACTCGACTTCCACTTCCACCGGCACGTCCGGGTGCATCCAGAACGCTTTTTCTACCGCCTGGCGAATGGAGCCGGAGGCGATAATGTGGTTTTCCTTAATCAGGAAAGCATCGGACAAACCCAGACGATGGTTGCTTCCGCCGCCGCAGAGCACCGCATATTTCAGCGCGGTACGCAGGCCGGGTAGCGTTTTACGGGTATCCAGCAGCTGCGTCCTGGTTCCTTCAAGCAGCGCGACGTAGCTGTGCACTTCGCTGGCAACCCCGGACAGCGTCTGTACAAAGTTCAGCGCCGTTCGCTCACCGGTTAACAGGACGCGGGCAGGGCCACTGAGCTCAAACAGCGGCTGGTTGCTGGTTACCTCTGTGCCGTCTTCCACATGCCAGGTGACCGTGACCTCTCCACCGAGCTGAATAAAGACCTCCTCTACCCAGCGTTTACCGCAAAAAATGCCGTTTTCGCGCGTGATAACCACCGCCTGTGAAGTGCTTTCCGGCGGTAATAATTGCGCGGTGATGTCGTTGTTTGGATCGATTTTACCGCCGAGATCTTCACGCAGCGCCTGCGCTACGGCCAGGGGAATATCAAGGATAATTCGCTCGAGCAGTTCTTCACGTCGGCGGTCAGGATGATAACGGCGGGGCGGCATGATAAAACTCCGGAATGAATAAGTTAGGATGTTTCATGCTACTCTGAAGCGACTTCAAGTACCACTCTAAGGAGAACCTCTAATGCAGCTTAAAGACGGCTGGCTGGTGGGGGCAAAATATCTGCCATCCCCGCATTTTGACGGCCGACCGGAAGAGGAAAATCCCTCGTTGCTGGTGGTGCACAATATCAGCTTGCCGCCGGGAGAATTTGGTGGCCCCTGGATTGACGCATTGTTTGCCGGGAAGCTCGATCCTGAAGCGCATCCTTATTTTGCCGGTATTTCACATTTGCGTGTTTCGGCTCATTGCCTGATCCGCCGTGACGGTGAAATTGTTCAGTACGTCTCCTTCGAGCAACGCGCTTGGCATGCGGGCGTTTCGAGCTATCAGGGAAGAGAAAAGTGCAACGACTTCTCCATCGGTATAGAGCTTGAGGGGACCGACACCCTGGCTTATACCGATGCGCAATATCAGCAGCTGGCAACCTTAGCTAAGTTACTGATTCAGCGCTATCCTGAGATAGCGAGAAACATGACGGGCCACAGCGACATTGCTCCCGGTCGAAAGACCGATCCTGGCCCCTCGTTTGACTGGCCGCGCTTTCTGGGAGCGGTTGAAAAGCCTATTGACAAGGAGAGCACATGACCCTGTTTACCCTGCTGTTGGTCCTGATGAGCGAGCGGCTGTTCAAGATGGGTGAACACTGGCAGCTGGATCACCGGCTTGAGCAGCTGTTTGGGCGCGTGAGGCATTTTTCACTGCTCAGAACCCTGTTGATGACGGCGGCGTTTATGGCCGTGGTTTTCCTGATTACCCGCGCTCTTCATGGGCTGCTGTTCAACGTCCCGCTGCTGCTGTTCTGGATCGCGCTCGGCGTGCTGTGCATCGGGGCCGGGCAGGTCAGGCTGCACTACCATTCCTACCTTAAAGCCGCGAGCCATGACGACCAGCATGCCCGTGAGGCAATGGCCAGCGAGCTCACGCTGATCCACGGCGTTCCGCCGGAGTGTAGCGAGCGAGAATACCTGCGCGAACTGCAAAACGCGCTGCTGTGGATTAACTTCCGTTTCTATCTTGCCCCGCTATTTTGGTTCGTGGTTGGTGGAATATGGGGGCCGGTCACGCTGGCGGGTTATGCTTTCTTACGCGCATGGCAGACCTGGCTGGCCCGGCACCATACGCCGCATGAGCGCCTGCTCTCAGGGATTGATGGCATTCTTCATCTCCTTGACTGGGTGCCTGTGCGGCTGGTGGGTGTCGCTTATGCCCTGCTGGGGCACGGTGAGCGAGCGCTGCCCGCGTGGTTTGCCTCCCTGGCCGACAGGCATACTTCTCAGTACCAGGTCCTGACGCAGCTGGCGCAGTTCTCGTTGGCAAGAGAACCGCATCAGGACAAGATGAAAACGCCGAAGGCCGCGGTATCGCTGGCGAAGAAGGTGTCTCTGGTGATTGTCGTTGTCGTTGCGCTGCTGACGATTTACGGCACGCTGATATAAAAAAGCCCCGCGTTGCGGGGCCTCTCATTGCTCTATCAGGCTTTTACGGTCTTCAGGTTTTTCTGCTTCAGGAAGTAACCCACGCCCAGAATCACAATCCATACCGGGATCAGATAGACCGAGATAGCCATGCCCGGCGTCATCAGCATGATAATCAATACGCCAACCATAAACAGCAGGCAGACCCAGTTCCCCAGTGGATAGAACAGGGCAGGGAAGCGTGTTTTCACCCCTTGCTGCTGTTTAGCGCGGCGGAATTTGATGTGTGCCAGGCTGATCATCGCCCAGTTAATGACCAGCGCGGAGACCACCAGCGCCATCAGCAGGCCAAAGGCCGACTCCGGTGCTAGGTAGTTGATCAGCACGCAAAGCGCGGTAAAACCGGCTGACACCAGAATCGTGTTCACCGGAACGCCACGCTTATCGACGTTTTTCAGCATCCTCGGCGCGTTCCCCTGCTGGGCCAGGCCGAACAGCATACGGCTGTTGCAGTAAACGCAGCTGTTGTAAACCGACAGCGCCGCGGTGAGTACCACAACGTTCAGCGCATTAGCCACCAAGGTATCGCCCAGCTCGTGGAAGATCAGCACGAACGGGCTGGTATCTGCGGTGACGCGTGTCCAGGGCAGCAGGGAGAGCAGGATCGCCAGAGAGCCCACATAGAAGATCAGAATACGGTAGATAACCTGGTTGGTCGCTTTTGGAATGCTCACTTCCGGGTTATCAGCTTCGGCTGCGGTAATCCCCACCAGCTCAAGTCCGCCAAAAGAGAACATGATGATAGCCATCATCATCACCAGCCCCGTGATGCCGTGCGGCAGGAAGCCGCCCTGATCCCAGAGGTTGCTCACGCTTGCCTGTGGGCCGCCGTTGCCGCTGAACAGCAGCCAGCCGCCGAACAGGATCATGGCGATAACGGCCACCACTTTAATAATGGCGAACCAGAACTCCATCTCACCAAAGACTTTAACGTTGGTTAAGTTGATGGCGTTGATAGCCACGAAGAAGACCGCTGCTGTGGCCCAGGTGGGGATTTCCGGCCACCAGAATTGAATGTATTTCCCGACCGCCGTCAGTTCAGCCATGGCAACCAGGACGTACAGCACCCAGTAGTTCCAGCCCGAGGCAAAGCCCGCGAAGCCGCCCCAGTATTTATAAGCGAAGTGGCTGAATGACCCGGCAACCGGCTCTTCAACCACCATTTCGCCCAGCTGGCGCATAATTAAAAAAGCGATAAAACCGGCGATGGCGTAGCCGAGAATAATTGCCGGACCTGCGGACTGGATGACGGATGCGCTGCCCAGAAACAGGCCCGTCCCGATAGCTCCACCCAGCGCGATCAGCTGAATATGGCGGTTTTTAAGGCCGCGTTTCAGCGTGTCGCCGTGCTGTTGAACTTCCATCATGTAACCTCGTAGTGGTTATTATCTGCGCTACATTGACGCGGATGTCATTGTTGTGTTCCGTAATGTGTAGTCTTTTTTTTACGGCTATCCATTATGAATTTTGCGAGTAGGGCTATCGCATTGCCAAGAATAATGTTAAGCGGTCGCCTTTGCACCTGCTTTCTGCCACGGTTCCGACGGGTTGAGTAAAAAGAGACCATTTGTAAAAAAAAGGGGAGGGAAAAGTCAGCCTGGCATCCTTCGCAGGATGCATTTTAATTGCATGGATATGCCCCTTTTTCGCCGCTGCTTTCGGTTGCGATTGAAAAATATATCGTTTCATAAACGTTAACTTACCGCTTTGGGGGTAAACGCTTGTTGACCTGCAAGTTGCGGCTTTGAAAAGCCTTTCTCTTATTGTTGTTAAAATGTGCCTGCTTTCATGATTTCAATCAAAACCAATATGGACAGAAGGTGAATACTTTGTTACTTTTAGCCTCACGAACGTGAAATTGGTCTTACCAATTGACTCCGGGCTCATGGCAGAGATAGGGAACGATGGCCTACAGCAAAATCCGCCAACCAAAATTATCCGACGTGATAGAGCAGCAGCTGGAGTTTCTCATCCTTGAGGGCACTCTACGCCCGGGCGAAAAACTTCCACCTGAACGCGAACTGGCGAAACAATTTGATGTTTCCCGCCCTTCACTGCGCGAGGCCATTCAGCGTCTCGAAGCGAAGGGATTGCTGCTTCGTCGCCAGGGCGGCGGTACTTTTGTTCAGAACAGCCTTTGGCAGAGCCTGAGTGACCCGCTGGTCGAACTGCTCTCAGACCATCCCGAATCCCAGTTTGACCTGCTGGAGACCCGCCATGCGCTTGAGGGGATTGCAGCCTATTACGCTGCGCTGCGCGGCACCGAAGAAGATCTCACGCGCATCGGCGATTGCCATATCGCTATTCAGCAGGCTCAGGAGTCCGGTGATTTAGACGCCGAGGCCGACGCCGTCATGAAGTATCAAATTGCCGTAACCGAAGCCGCGCATAATGTGGTGCTTCTGCATTTATTACGCTGCATGGAGCCGATGCTCGAACAAAACGTTCGCCAGAATTTTGAATTGCTCTACGCGCGCCGCGAGATGTTGGCGCAAGTGAGCAGCCATCGCGCCAGCATTTTTGCGGCGATTATGGCTCGTCAGCCGGAGCAGGCGCGCGAAGCGTCGCACCGTCACCTGGCGTTTATTGAGGAAATATTGCTGGATCGTAGCCGCGAGCAGAGCCGTCGTGAACGCTCTCTCCGTCTCCTTCAGCAACGAAAGGATTAAGCGCCAAACTTTAGAGCGCGGCAACTAAACGCAGAACCTGTCTTATTGTGTTTTCTGACGAAAATACAATGGGACAGGTTCCAGATAATCAACGTATTAGACAGATAAGGAATACCCCCATGTCAGAACGTTTCCCAAATGACGTGGATCCGATTGAAACTCGCGACTGGCTACAGGCGATCGAATCGGTTATCCGTGAAGAAGGTGTTGAGCGTGCACAGTATCTGATCGATCAGCTGCTGTCCGAAGCCAGCAAAGGCGGTGTTAAAGTCGCTGCTTCTGCAGGCGCTCGTGACTATGTGAACACCATTGCCGTTGAAGACGAACCGGAATATCCGGGTAATCTGGATCTGGAACGCCGTATCCGTTCTGCCATCCGCTGGAACGCCATCATGACCGTTCTGCGCGCATCCAAGAAAGACCTGGAGCTGGGCGGCCACATGGCATCCTTCCAGTCTTCTGCTACCGTTTACGAAGTGTGCTTCAACCACTTCTTCCGTGCAGCTAACGAGAAAGATGGCGGCGATCTGGTGTACTTCCAGGGCCACATCTCTCCGGGCATCTATGCGCGTGCATTCCTTGAAGGTCGCCTGACCGAAGAGCAGATGAACAACTTCCGTCAGGAAGTTCACGGTAAAGGCCTCTCTTCTTACCCGCACCCTAAACTGATGCCTGAATTCTGGCAGTTCCCGACCGTTTCTATGGGTCTGGGCCCAATCGGTGCGATCTATCAGGCTAAATTCCTGAAGTATCTGGAACACCGTGGCCTGAAAGACACCTCAGAGCAGACCGTTTACGCCTTCCTGGGCGACGGTGAGATGGATGAGCCAGAATCTAAAGGCGCGATCACCATCGCCACCCGTGAGAAGCTGGACAACCTGTGCTTCATCATCAACTGTAACCTGCAGCGTCTGGATGGTCCGGTAACCGGCAACGGCAAGATCATCAACGAACTGGAAGGCATCTTCGCCGGTGCTGGCTGGAACGTGATTAAAGTCATGTGGGGCGGTCGTTGGGATGAGCTGCTGCGTAAAGATACCAGCGGTAAACTGATCCAGCTGATGAACGAAACCGTTGACGGCGACTACCAGACCTTCAAATCCAAAGACGGTGCCTACGTTCGCGAGCACTTCTTCGGCAAATATCCTGAAACCGCAGCGCTGGTTGCAGACTGGACTGACGAGCAGATCTGGGCCCTGAACCGCGGTGGCCACGATCCGAAGAAAGTCTACGCTGCACTGAAAAAAGCGCAGGAAACCAAAGGTAAAGCGACCGTTATCCTGGCCCATACCATCAAAGGTTACGGCATGGGTGATACCGCAGAAGGTAAAAACATCGCTCACCAGGTGAAGAAAATGAACATGGACGGCGTGCGTTATATCCGCGACCGTTTCAACGTTCCAGTGACCGATGAGCAGGTAGAAAACCTGTCTTACCTCACCTTCAAAGAAGGTTCTGAAGAGCATAAGTACCTGCACGAACGTCGCCAGGCGCTGAAAGGCTACCTGCCAGCTCGTCAGCCAAACTTCTCCGAGAAACTGGAACTGCCGGCGCTGGAAGACTTCTCTCAGCTGCTGGAAGAGCAGAACAAAGAGATCTCCACCACTATCGCCTTCGTTCGTGCCCTGAACGTGATGCTGAAGAACCCGTCTATCAAAGATCGCCTGGTTCCAATCATCGCCGATGAAGCGCGTACCTTTGGTATGGAAGGTCTGTTCCGTCAGATCGGTATCTACAGCCCGAACGGCCAGCAGTACACCCCGCAGGACCGTGAGCAGGTTGCCTACTACAAAGAAGACGAGAAAGGTCAGATCCTGCAGGAAGGTATCAACGAGCTGGGCGCAGGCGCATCCTGGCTGGCTGCTGCGACCTCTTACAGCACCAACAACCTGCCGATGATCCCGTTCTACATCTACTACTCCATGTTCGGTTTCCAGCGTATCGGTGACCTGTGCTGGCAGGCTGGCGACCAGCAGGCTCGCGGCTTCCTGGTAGGTGGGACTTCCGGTCGTACGACCCTGAACGGTGAAGGTCTGCAGCACGAAGATGGCCACAGCCACATTCAGTCTCTGACTATCCCTAACTGTATCTCTTACGACCCGTCTTACGCGTACGAAGTGGCTGTCATCATGCACGACGGTCTGACCCGTATGTACGGTGAAGCGCAAGAAAACATTTACTACTACATCACCACGCTGAACGAAAACTACCACATGCCGGCTATGCCAGCAGGCGCCGAGGAAGGTATCCGTAAAGGTATCTATAAACTCGAAACCGTTGCGGGTAGCAAAGGTAAAGTTCAGCTGCTGGGCTCCGGCTCTATCCTGCGTCACGTCCGTGAAGCAGCACAGATCCTGGCAAATGACTACGGTGTAGGTTCTGACGTGTACTCTGTTACTTCCTTCACCGAACTGGCGCGTGATGGCCAGGATTGTGAGCGCTGGAACATGCTGCACCCGATGGAAACTCCGCGCGTTCCGTACATCGCTCAGGTGATGAACGACGCTCCGGCTGTGGCTTCTACTGACTATATGAAACTGTTCGCTGAGCAGGTTCGTACTTACGTTCCGGCTGATGATTATCGCGTACTGGGTACTGACGGCTTCGGTCGTTCTGACAGCCGCGAAAACCTGCGTCACCACTTCGAAGTTGATGCTTCTTACGTGGTTGTAGCAGCCCTGGGCGAACTGGCTAAACGTGGCGAAATCGATAAGAAAGTGGTTGCGGACGCAATTATCAAATTCAACATCGATGCAGAAAAAGTTAACCCGCGTCTGGCGTAAGAGGTAAAAGAATAATGGCTATCGAAATCAATGTACCGGACATCGGGGCTGATGAAGTTGAAATCACCGAGATCCTGGTCAAAGTGGGCGACAAAGTTGAAGCTGAACAGTCGCTGATCGTCGTAGAAGGCGACAAAGCCTCTATGGAAGTCCCGTCTCCAAAGGCTGGCATCGTTAAAGAGATCAAAGTCTCTGTAGGCGATAAAACCGAGACCGGCAAACTGATCATGATTTTCGATTCCGCCGACGGTGCAGCAGCTGCTGCACCTGCGCAGGAAGAGAAGAAAGCCGCTCCTGCCGCCGCTGCTCCAGCAGCTGCCGCGAGCGCGAAAGAAGTTAACGTGCCTGACATCGGCGGTGACGAAGTTGAAGTCACTGAAATCCTGGTGAAAGTGGGCGACACCGTTGCGGCCGAGCAGTCACTGATCACCGTAGAAGGCGACAAAGCCTCTATGGAAGTGCCGGCGCCGTTCGCGGGTACCGTTAAAGAGATCAAGATCAACACCGGTGACAAAGTGTCTACCGGCTCCCTGATCATGGTCTTCGAAGTGGCGGGTGCAGAAGGCGCCGCCGCGCCTGCTCAGGCTGCTGCTCCGGCTCCGGCCGCTGCACCAGCAGCTGCTGGCGGTGCGAAAGACGTTAACGTACCGGACATCGGCGGTGACGAAGTTGAAGTCACTGAAGTGATGGTGAAAGTGGGCGACAAAGTTGCCGCTGAACAGTCACTGATCACCGTTGAAGGCGACAAGGCTTCTATGGAAGTCCCTGCGCCGTTCGCGGGTACCGTTAAAGAGATCAAAATCAGCACCGGCGACAAAGTGTCTACCGGCTCTCTGATCATGGTCTTCGAAGTGGAAGGCGCTGCGCCTGCCGCAGCTCCGGCTGCCGCGGCTGCTCCAGCACCGGCAGCTGCACCGGCTCAGGCTGCTAAACCAGCTGCTGCCCCTGCTGCTAAAGCTGAAGGCAAATCTGAGTTCGCTGAAAACGACGCTTACGTCCACGCGACCCCGCTGATTCGCCGTCTGGCTCGTGAGTTCGGCGTGAACCTGGCGAAAGTGAAAGGCACCGGCCGTAAAGGTCGTATCCTGCGCGAAGACGTTCAGGCTTATGTGAAAGACGCTGTTAAGCGCGCTGAAGCAGCTCCAGCTGCGACCGGCGGCGGTCTGCCGGGCATGCTGCCATGGCCGAAAGTCGACTTCAGCAAGTTCGGCGAAATCGAAGAAGTGGAAATGGGCCGCATCCAGAAAATCTCTGGTGCTAACCTGAGCCGTAACTGGGTGATGATCCCGCACGTTACCCACTTCGACAAAACCGATATCACCGATCTGGAAGCGTTCCGTAAGCAGCAGAACGACGAAGCCGCTAAGCGCAAGCTGGACGTGAAGTTCACTCCTGTGGTGTTCATCATGAAAGCTGTCGCTGCCGCGCTTGAGCAGATGCCTCGCTTCAACAGCTCCCTGTCCGAAGATGGCCAGAAGCTGACGCTGAAAAAATACATCAACATCGGTGTTGCGGTTGATACCCCGAATGGTCTGGTTGTTCCGGTCTTCAAAGACGTGAACAAGAAGAGCATCACCGAGCTGTCCCGCGAACTGATGGCTATCTCCAAAAAAGCTCGCGACGGCAAGCTGACCGCTGGCGAAATGCAGGGCGGCTGCTTCACCATCTCCAGCCTGGGCGGTATCGGGACAACTCACTTCGCGCCGATTGTTAACGCGCCGGAAGTGGCTATCCTGGGTGTCTCCAAGTCTGCGATGGAGCCGGTCTGGAACGGTAAAGAGTTCACTCCGCGTCTGATGATGCCGATGTCTCTTTCCTTCGACCACCGCGTAATCGACGGCGCTGATGGTGCACGCTTTATCACCATCATCAACAATATGCTGTCCGATATTCGCCGCCTGGTGATGTAATTGAAAAGCCGGCCAGTCGGCCGGCTTTTTTCTGATAAGCTCATGGAGTTTGTGAGGTTATTGGCGAAAGCGACAATTCGTGAGCCGTTTGTTGTTTCAAAATTGTTAACAATTTTGTAAACTGCGGGCGGATAGAACGACCCGGTGGACGACGGGTATAAATTAAGAGGTCATGATGAGCACAGAAATCAAAACTCAGGTCGTAGTACTTGGGGCAGGCCCGGCAGGTTACTCCGCAGCATTCCGCGCCGCGGATTTAGGTCTGGAAACCGTCATCGTAGAGCGTTACAGCACCCTCGGCGGTGTTTGTCTGAACGTCGGCTGTATCCCTTCTAAAGCGCTGCTGCACGTTGCTAAAGTTATCGAAGAAGCCAAAGCGCTGGCTGAACACGGCATCGTCTTCGGCGAGCCGAAAACCGATATCGACAAAATTCGTACCTGGAAAGAGAAAGTTATCACTCAGCTGACCGGCGGTCTGGCCGGTATGGCCAAAGGCCGTAAAGTGAAAGTGGTAAACGGTCTGGGTAAATTCACCGGGGCTAACACCCTGGAAGTTGAAGGCGAAAACGGTAAAACCGTGATCAACTTCGACAACGCGATCATCGCGGCAGGCTCTCGCCCAATCGAACTGCCGTTCATTCCACATGAAGATCCACGCGTGTGGGATTCCACTGATGCGCTGGAGCTGAAAGAAGTGCCTAAGCGCCTGCTGGTGATGGGCGGCGGTATCATCGGCCTGGAAATGGGCACCGTATACCACGCGCTGGGTTCAGAGATTGACGTGGTTGAAATGTTCGACCAGGTTATCCCGGCTGCAGACAAAGATATCGTTAAGGTCTTCACCAAACGCATCAGCAAGAAATTCAACCTGATGCTGGAAACCAAAGTGACCGCCGTTGAAGCGAAAGAAGACGGCATCTACGTTTCCATGGAAGGCAAAAAAGCGCCTGCAGAAGCACAGCGTTACGACGCGGTTCTGGTAGCGATCGGCCGTGTGCCGAACGGTAAAAACCTCGACGCGGGCAAAGCTGGCGTGGAAGTGGACGACCGTGGCTTCATTCGCGTTGACAAGCAGCTGCGCACTAACGTGCCGCACATCTTTGCTATCGGCGATATCGTCGGTCAGCCTATGCTGGCACACAAAGGTGTTCACGAAGGCCACGTTGCCGCCGAAGTTATCGCCGGCATGAAGCACTACTTCGATCCGAAAGTGATCCCATCTATCGCCTACACCGAGCCAGAAGTGGCATGGGTGGGTCTGACCGAGAAAGAAGCGAAAGAGAAAGGCATCAGCTACGAAACCGCCACCTTCCCGTGGGCTGCTTCTGGCCGTGCTATCGCTTCCGACTGCGCAGATGGCGTAACCAAACTGATCTTCGACAAAGAGACTCACCGCGTGATCGGTGGTGCGATTGTCGGGACCAACGGCGGCGAGCTGCTGGGTGAAATCGGTCTGGCTATCGAAATGGGCTGTGATGCGGAAGACATAGCGCTGACCATCCACGCTCACCCGACTCTGCACGAGTCCGTGGGCCTGGCGGCAGAAGTGTTCGAAGGTAGCATCACCGACCTGCCAAACGCGAAAGCGAAGAAAAAGTAACTTTCTGCGTTTGATGAGACGGCCCTTCGGGGCCGTTTTTTTTGCCTGCAAAAAGGCCGCCCTTGCGAGCGGCCAGTAGCTTAATTGCCCAGGTTCAAAACGAACTGAACGGTAATGTCTGAAATATTCCAGCCACCCTGGCTCAGCGAAAGCAGTGAACCTAACAACAGAAGCAGCGCGTACAGCAAACGCATTTCCATTGCGAGTATACCCTTTTGGGCTACGGCGATTCCTTCTTCACCGGGAAAGGCAGAACCAGGCAAGTGTACAGGACTTACCACGTAGAGCGGTTAAGCTGCTCCCGAACCCGATGACTGGCTGCTACACCAGCGAAGCAGGCCGTCGTCGAATGTAGGATAAAAGAGCGCGCTCAGATATGGAGATTTTAAGCTTGCAGTGGCTTACATTGTCTTTTGGAGGTTGGTTCGCGAAATAAGCAATATATCTTGCAACCACAAATCCATAGGGGCATTATCGTCCTCGTACTGGACTTGCCACAAAACATCTCCTTTCATCGTGTGCTACCACTTTGTCAGGACAAACGAACCGCCGAAAGGCGGTTTTTTTGTGCCTGAAGGTCATATCAAAAAGTAATCTATTTACCCTTAACGATTCAGCAAGGTTTTAATGTTGCTTTTTTGTAAACAGATTAACACCCCCTGAAAATCCTGCTATGCTGCCCGACGCGGTACCGGGCATTTACCCTACAAACTGCTGTCTCACAGGAGCGTGAAGAGAGAGAGATCCGGTAGCGCCAAATGACAATGAGAGCGAGGAGAACCGTCGTGCTAGAAGAATACCGTAAGCACGTAGCTGAACGTGCCGCAGAAGGGATTGTTCCAAAACCCTTAGATGCCACCCAAATGGCCGCACTGGTTGAGCTGCTGAAAACCCCACCCGCAGGTGAAGAAGCCTTCCTGTTAGATCTGATAACTAACCGTGTACCGCCGGGCGTTGATGAAGCCGCCTACGTGAAAGCAGGATTCCTTGCTGCCATTGCCAAAGGCGATGCCACTTCCCCATTAATTTCCCCTGAAAAAGCCGTTGAACTGCTGGGCACTATGCAGGGTGGCTACAACATTCACCCGCTGATTGACGCGCTGGATAATGAAAAGCTGGCGCCGATTGCCGCCAAAGCGCTGTCCCACACGCTGCTGATGTTCGATAACTTCTATGACGTAGAAGAGAAAGCCAAAGCGGGTAACACCTACGCTCAGCAGGTATTGAAGTCCTGGTCCGAAGCGGAGTGGTTCCTGTCTCGCCCTAAACTGGCCGAGAAAATCACCGTTACCGTCTTTAAAGTCACCGGCGAAACTAACACCGATGACCTGTCCCCTGCGCCGGATGCATGGTCTCGCCCGGATATTCCGCTGCACGCCCTGGCGATGCTGAAAAACGCCCGCGAAGGAATTGAACCCGATCAGGCCGGCACTATCGGTCCGATCAAACAGATCGAAGCCTTGCAGAAAAAAGGTTTCCCACTGGCCTATGTGGGCGACGTGGTGGGAACAGGTTCTTCCCGTAAATCCGCCACCAACTCCGTTTTGTGGTTCATGGGCGACGACATTCCGAACGTGCCGAACAAGCGCGGCGGCGGCGTGGTGCTGGGCGGTAAAATTGCGCCAATCTTCTTCAATACCATGGAAGATGCCGGTGCGCTGCCGATCGAAGTTGACGTAAATGACCTGAATATGGGCGATGTTATCGACATTTACCCGTATAAAGGCGAAGTGCGTAACCACGAGACCGATGCAGTCATTGCTAACTTTGAGCTGAAAACCGAAGTTCTGCTGGACGAAGTTCGTGCCGGTGGCCGTATTCCGCTGATCATCGGCCGCGGTCTGACGACCAAAGCGCGTGAAGCGCTGGGCCTGCCGCACAGCGAAGTCTTCGTGCAGGCGAAAGACGTTGCAGCAAGCAGCCGTGGTTACTCGCTGGCGCAGAAAATGGTTGGCCGCGCCTGTGGCGTAGAGGGCATTCGCCCTGGGGCTTACTGTGAACCTAAGATGACTTCCGTAGGTTCGCAGGACACCACCGGCCCAATGACCCGTGATGAGCTGAAAGATCTGGCTTGCCTCGGTTTCTCCGCCGACCTGGTGATGCAGTCCTTCTGCCACACCGCCGCTTATCCTAAACCGGTTGACGTGACCACTCACCACACTCTGCCTGACTTCATCATGAACCGCGGCGGCGTGTCGCTGCGCCCGGGCGATGGCGTGATTCACTCCTGGCTGAACCGCATGCTGCTGCCGGATACCGTAGGCACCGGCGGTGACTCCCACACCCGTTTCCCAATCGGGATTTCCTTCCCGGCGGGTTCCGGCCTGGTGGCGTTTGCGGCTGCGACCGGCGTTATGCCTCTCGATATGCCGGAGTCCGTGCTGGTTCGCTTTAAAGGCAAAATGCAGCCGGGGATTACCCTGCGTGATTTAGTGCATGCGATCCCGCTGTACGCTATCAAACAGGGTCTGTTGACCGTTGAGAAGAAAGGGAAGAAAAACATCTTCTCTGGCCGTATTCTGGAAATCGAAGGTCTGCCAACGCTGAAAGTTGAGCAGGCGTTTGAGCTGACGGATGCTTCCGCCGAGCGTTCTGCCGCAGGTTGCACCATTAAGCTGGATCGCGAGCCGATCGAAGAGTATCTGAACTCCAACATCGTGCTGCTGAAGTGGATGATTGCCGAAGGCTACGGCGACCGTCGTACGCTTGAGCGTCGTATTCAGGGTATGGAAAAATGGCTGGCAGATCCTCAGCTGTTGGAAGCAGACGCTGATGCAGAATATGCGGCAGTGATCGACATCGATCTGAACGATATCAAAGAACCAATCCTCTGTGCGCCAAACGACCCGGACGATGCCCGCCTGCTGTCCGACGTGGCCGGTGAGAAGATTGACGAAGTGTTTATCGGTTCCTGCATGACCAACATCGGCCACTTCCGTGCCGCCGGGAAGCTGCTGGACAGCCATAAAGGCCAGCTGCCGACCCGTCTGTGGGTGGCACCGCCAACCCGTATGGACGCGGCGCAGCTGACGGAAGAGGGGTATTACAGCGTGTTTGGTAAGAGCGGCGCGCGTATCGAAATTCCAGGCTGTTCCCTGTGCATGGGTAACCAGGCTCGCGTAGCGGATGGGGCAACAGTCGTGTCGACCTCAACCCGTAACTTCCCGAACCGTTTAGGCACCGGCGCGAACGTCTTCCTGGCGTCCGCAGAGCTGGCGGCGGTCGCTTCCCTGCTGGGCAAGCTGCCAACCTCTGACGAATATCAGACCTTTATGGCTCAGGTTGATAAAACGGCTGTAGACACTTACCGCTACCTGAACTTTGACCAGCTTTCTCAGTACACCGAGAAGGCGGACGGCGTGATCTTCCAGACCGCCGTATAAACTGCAAAACCGTCTCTACGAGGCGGTTTTTAGTGTTTGCCCCCTCTCCCACGGGAGAGGGTCGAGGTGAGAGCATCAGGCCGCAGGGGCTTGCTCTCACCTTTTTATTTTTATTCCTCCCATCTCCCACGCTGTTTTCCCCCAACTTTGCTGCGATAATTAAGCCTGTAGGCGTGGATGAAGATTTTCCCCGCGATGTAGAGGAAACAGCGATGGACTATGAATTTCTGCGTGACGTCACCGGCGTGGTGAAGGTGCGTATGTCGATGGGGCATGAAGTTGTCGGCCACTGGTTTAATGAGGAAGTGAAGGGCAACCTGGCGCTTCTGGATGAGGTCGAACAGGCCGTGCTGTCGGTGAAAGGCAGCGAACGTCAGTGGCAGCGTGCCGGGCATGAATATACTCTGTGGCTTGACGAGGAAGAGGTTATCGTCCGCGCTAATCAGCTGGCAATCTCCGGGGATGAGATGGAGGAGGGGATGAGCTATTACGACGAAGAAAGCCTCTCTTTTTGCGGCGTAGAGGATTTCCTGCAGGTCGTTAACGCTTACCGGGCCTTCCTGCAGCAGCGTTGAGTCACGTGGAGCCTTGAGCGCTCCACGCCATTGTGGTTTATACCGCCGGAATGTTACGGCCGTAGTAGATTTCGCGCATCTCTTTCCACAGCAGGTTGGTGATCGTTTTTCGCTCTTCTTCACTCAGATCCTCAGGTTTGACGTTAAACAGGTAGTGCTTAAGGTCAAACTCTTTCAGCAACATCTTGGTATGGAAGATGTTTTCCTGGTACACGTTGACGTCCACCATCTCGTACAGCGCCTTCATATCGTTGGACATAAAGTTCTGAATCGAATTGATCTCGTGGTCGATGAAGTGCTTCAGGCCGTTCACATCGCGGGTAAAGCCACGTACGCGATAGTCGATGGTGACGATGTCGCTTTCTAACTGGTGAATCAGGTAATTGAGCGCGTTCAGGGGAGAAATTACCCCGCAGGTAGAGACTTCTATATCTGCCCTGAAGGTGCACAGGCCGCCTTCAGGATGGCTTTCCGGATAGGTGTGAACGCAGATATGGCTTTTATCGAGATGGGCGACAATGGCGTCCGGCAGCGGACCCGGGCGCTCAGACTGGTCGATACTTTGCGGGTCGACGGGCTCCTCACTGACCAGAATCGTGACGCTGGCCCCCTGCGGCTCATAATCCTGGCGTGCGATGTTCAGAATATTGGCGCCAATGATGGAGCAGGTTTCACTGAGGATTTCCGTCAGGCGATTCGCGTTATACAGCTCGTCGATATAGGCGATGTAACCGTCGCGCTCGTCGGCCGTTTTGGCATAGCAGATATCGTAGATACAAAAACTCAGGCTTTTGGTCAGGTTGTTAAAGCCGTGCAGTTTTAGTTTTTTCAATTTTTCTCGTCTCCCGAGGGCGGCTGTCGGGACAGCGCATCCAGCAGATACTGCGGTAGCGCAAACGCGGCCGTGTGGATAGCAGGAGTATAGTAACGGCAGCTTAGGCCAGCTTTATGAAAGCGCGCATGAATGATTTCGGTAGATAAGTGACGAAGCGCCGGGTTATCGGTCGCCCAGGCAAAGGTCATCATGCCGCCAAAATAGGTCGGGATGGCCGCCTGGTAAAAGCTGACGTCGCCAAAGTAATGGCCCAGCTTGCGGTGACTGTCGATGACCTCCTGCTGCTGCAGGAAACAAACGCCGTTCTGGGCAACAAAAATACCGCCGGGATTCAGGCAACGCTTGCAGCCCTGGTAAAAATCGGAGGTGAACAGGCTTTCTCCGGGGCCAACAGGATCGGTGCAGTCAGAGATAATCACATCGAAGGTCAGGTCGGTGTGGTTAACAAAATTAACGCCGTCGTCAATTACCAGCGTAAAACGAGGATCGTCATAGCTCCCGGCGTTATGATTCGGTAAATACTGACGGCAGAAGGCTACGACGCCCGCATCGATCTCCACCATGGTTATCGTTTTTACCTTTTGATGCCGGCAAACCTCACGGAGCATGGCGCCATCGCCGCCGCCGATAATTAGCACGTGCTCTGCCCGCCCGTGGGCCAGCAGCGGCACGTGGGTCATCATCTCGTGGTAGATAAATTCATCGCGCTCGGTGGTCTGTACTACGCCGTCCAGCGCCATCACACGGCCAAAGGCCGCATTCTCAAAGATGATCAGATCCTGGTGGTCCGTTTTTTCGTGGTACAGCACGTTGTCGATGGCAAAGTACTGGCCAAACTTATCATGCAGCGTTTCTTGCCACACGGAGGGAGTGGTCATTGCGGATGCCTCCTCTGTTAACACCGTTGCGAGTCAGATTTAACATCATAGCCACCATTGACCGTGGGTGCACGGTCAACGTTTCAGCAGCGGTGAAAGAGGGGGGTTACTTGACGTAGGCCAGCAGGCTTAGAGAGTCCCTGGCCAGAGATTTGCATTTTGTTGCCGTAGGGAGAGCAATACCGCTCAGATCTTTATAGCTGTCTTCACCCAGCGCTTTCATATTCCAGCTGTCGTAATTACTCAGATCCCACTGATTTTGCTGGGCAAAAAATACAAGAGCTCGCCTAATCTGGCCGTTGGGGAGATTTTGGTAGCCACAATCATTTTTCAGGAACACAAACACCGCAGTCAGATCGGCCATATCCTCTGCTTCAGACTCACTTAGCGCCAGGCTGCTGGTAGAAAAAGCCAGCAATATGCCCAGTAATAACGCCCTAACTCCCATCTTCATCACGTCTACCACTTGTTCTCAGATACGAAACGTTAACACAGTTAAATGGGCGTCGACGATATTTATTATACGCTTAAAACTTGACCTTACCGTTAGGGAAAGGTTTATGCTCGCCAACAAGTATGCCAACAAAAGGAACTGACTATGCATCGCCGTAATTTTTTGAAATATACCGCGGCGCTGGGGGCTTTCAGCGCGCTGCCACTCTGGAGCCGTGCCGCGCTGGCGGCGGATCGTCCGGCGCTACCTGTCCCCTCTTTGCTTGCCCCGGATGCTAAAAATAGCATCCGCCTCACCGTCAACGCGGGAAAGAGCCTTTTTGCCGGTAAATCGGCCACTACCTGGGGCTACAACGGTTCGCTTCTGGGGCCGGCGCTTAAGCTGACTCAGGGCGAAGCGGTCACCGTCAATATCCATAATAGCCTGGCAGAGGAAACCACGGTGCACTGGCATGGGCTTGAAGTGGACGGTGAGGTAGATGGAGGCCCTCAGGGCGTTATCGCGCCAGGCGCACAGCGGAGCGTGACCTTTACCCCGCAGCAGCGTGCGGCAACCTGCTGGTTCCACCCCCACCAGCACGGCAAGACCGGGCATCAGGTTGCTATGGGGCTGGGCGGACTGGTATTGATTGAGGATAACGAAAGTGCCCAGCTGAGGCTGCCACAGCAGTGGGGCATTGATGACATACCGCTGATTATCCAGGACAAGCGTTTCGGTAAAGATGGCGAAATTGACTACCAGCTGGATGTGATGAGCGCCGCCGTAGGCTGGTTTGGTGATACGCTGCTGTGCAACGGCGCCGTTTATCCTCAGCACTCTAATCCGCGCGGCTGGCTGCGTCTGCGTTTGCTTAACGGCTGCAATGCCCGCTCGCTGAACATCGCTGCCAGCGATAATCGTCCGCTTTATGTCATTGCGAGCGACGGCGGTTTGCTGGCCGAGCCGGTCAAAGTCACCGAGCTGGAGCTGCTGATGGGCGAGCGGTTTGAAGTGCTGGTGGATACCCGTGACGGCAAGCCATTTGATATCGTCACGTTGCCGGTGAAGCAGATGGGGATGACCGTCGCGCCCTTTGATAAGCCAGCCCCGGTGGTTCGCATCCAGCCGCTGATTATCACCGCTTCCGGCACGCTGCCGGACAAGCTGGTCAACGTCCCCGCGCTGCCTTCGCTGGAGGGCGTGACGGAGCGCTGGCTACAGTTAATGATGGACCCGATGCTCGATATGATGGGGATGCAGGCGCTGATGGATAAATACGGCATGCAGGCGATGGCGGGGATGCCGATGGACGGCCACGGCAGCATGGGGCACATGGACCACGGCGCGATGAATCACGGGTTTGATTTCCACAATGCCAACAAAATCAACGGTAAGGCTTTTGATATGGCGACCCCGGCGTTTGCCGCGCAACGGGGGAAATACGAGAAATGGACTGTCTCAGGGGAAGGCGACATGATGCTGCACCCGTTCCATATCCACGGAACCCAGTTCCGAATTTTGTCGGAAAACGGCAAGCCGGTGGCGGCGCATCGACAGGGCTGGAAAGACACGGTGAAGGTGGAAGGCGCGCGCAGCGAGGTGCTGGTTAAGTTCGACCATGCTGCCCCGAAGGAAGCGGCCTATATGGCGCACTGCCATCTTCTGGAGCATGAAGATACCGGGATGATGCTCGGTTTTACCGTAGCGTAAAAGAAAAAGCGGGTGGCCTGAGCCACCCGCAAGAGGTCAGGTTACTTCGCGTCGTCCGGCAGTGCGTACGCCACGATGTAATCACCCATCTTCGTTCCGAAGGAGCCATGGCCACCTGCGGAAATCACCACATACTGCTTACCGTTAACTTCATACGTCATCGGCGTAGCCTGTCCACCTGCTGGCAGACGCGCTTCCCACAGCTGTTTACCGTCACGCATATCAAATGCGCGCAGGTAGTTGTCTGCGGTGGCGCCAATGAACATCACGTTACCGGCGGTGGAGATCGGGCCACCCAGCATAGGCATGCCCATGCGGAATTTCATTGGAATACCGGTTGGGAACGGCATGCTGTCTTCCACGGTACCAATACGTTTCTTCCACACGATTTCGTTGGTTTTCAGATCAACCCCGGAGATGTAGCCCCAGGCCGGCTGTTTACACGGCAGGCCGAACGGCGACAGGAACGGGTTCAGCGTTACGCCATACGGAACGCCATACTGCGGCTGAACGCCGGATTCAGTACCTGAGCCTTTCGCGTCTTTTGGCGGCTCCATTGGGTTGCCTGGGCCGCGTGGAATCAGCTTAGACACGAACGGCAGCGCCATTGGGTTGGTCATCGCCACCTGGTTATTCGGGTCTACGGAAATCCCGCCCCACTCGAACATACCCAGGTTACCCGGGAAGACCAGCGTCCCTTTCTCTGAAGGCGGGGTGAAGATGCCTTCATAGCGCATGCTGTGGAACATCACGCGGCAGACCAGTTGGTCAAACATGGTTGCGCCCCACATATCCGCGCCGCTCAGATCTTTCTTCGGCCGGAAGGTCAGCTCGGAGAACGGCTGGGTAGGGGAGACATGGTCACCTTTAGCTGCGCCCTGCGGGACCGGCTGTTCCGGCGCAGGAACCACTAACTTACCGTCGCGGCGATCCAGCACGAAGATGTTGCCGGTTTTGGCCGGCGCGTAAACCACCGGTACCTTATTGCCGTTCTTGTCGGTGATATCCGCAAGCGTTGGTTGGGCAGGCATGTCCATATCCCACAGGTCGTGGTGTACGGTCTGATAGGACCAGGCCAGCTTACCGGTGGTCGCATTCAGCGCCACGATGCTGCTGGCGTAACGCTCCTGCTCCGGCGTGCGGTTGCCGCCCCAGATGTCCGGCGTAGTGACGCCCATCGGCAGATAAACCAGATCCAGTTTTGCATCATATGCCGCCGGAGCCCACGAGTTCGGGGAGTTCAGCGTGTAATGATGCTCGTCGTCCGGAATAGCGTTTGGATCTTTCGCGCCTGGGTCAAACGCCCACAGCAGTTTCCCGGTATTAACGTCAAAACCACGGATCACGCCGGAAGGCTCACGGGTGGAGAAGTTGTCGGTTACCGCACCGGCAATCACGATGACCTTGTCGGTCACGATCGGCGGTGAAGTCGGCTCATACATCCCCGGCGTGGTGACTGGCTGATTGGTTTGCAGGTTCAGGATGCCTTTGTTCGCAAAGCTCTCACACAGCTTGCCGGTGTCGGCATTGAGCGCAAACAGGCGGCCGTCGTTCACCGGCAGAAGGATACGGCGAGGACAGTCGGCAACAACGTCCGGAGAGGCGTTGTCCGCGGTAGCTTCGTGATAAGAAACGCCACGACAGGTCACGTGCTGGAATGAAGGATCGGTATTTAGCTGAGGATCAAACTTCCACTTCTCTTTACCGGTGGAGGCGTCCAGCGCGAACAGCTGCTGGTGCGCGGTACACAGGTAAAGCATGTCGCGAATTTTGATCGGGGTGACTTCGTTGGTGATTTCACCCGGGTCGGTAGCCCGCTTCACGTCGCCGGTCTGGAAGCGCCAGGCTTCCTTTAGCTGGCCCACGTTTTGGGTGGTGATCTGCTTGAGCGGGGAGAAGCGCTGCCCTTCCTGATTGCGTCCATAGGCTGGCCAGTCGGCATCGGGAATGGAGGATTCAGCGGCAGTAGCGGCGTTATCCAGCTTCAGCGTACCGTTGATCTCCTGCGGGTCGTTAAAGCCCGCCCAGACCAGCACAACGGCGGTAATCAGCAGGGAAACCACCAGCGATGCCGCCGCGCCGCTTGCCGGGATCAGCAGGCGACGATAGACAAACGGCAGCAGGAGCCAGACGCCGAAGAACACCAGCACATCGCAGCGCGGCGTCAGCGCCCAGAAGTCAAAGCCGACTTCCCAGACGCCCCAGGCCATCGTACACAGTAGCAGGGCAGCGTAGAGCCACAGCGCGGAGGCTTTACTTTTCCACAGCAGCCAGGCGACGCCGAGCATCACCAGACCGGCGATCGGGTAATACCACGATCCGCCGAGGGCCACTAACCATATCCCGCCAAAGAGCAAATAGAGCCCGCAAAGCACGGCAAAGAGGGCTGATAGGGCCACAAATAGTTGCGGCCCGGTTTTATTTGTATTCACAATTATCACACTCATAAAGGTTTGATAGCATTTAATTATAGTTATTAACAAGTGTGATAGTTGTCACAATTATGGCTTTTTTTTGAAGTGCGGATGTGAAGGCCATTTGCTGGTATACTCCTCGCCTCACTATTTTGTGTTGGCTGCAGGTTCACCAGCATTAAATGATTTGTTTTTAAATCATATGGTTAGAGTTATGAAACATACTGTTGAAGTGATGATCCCTGAAGCGGAGATCAAAGCCCGTGTTGCTGAACTGGGTCGTCAAATCACCGAGCACTATCGCGACAGCGGCAGTGACATGGTGCTGGTAGGTCTGCTGCGTGGTTCATTTATGTTTATGGCGGATCTGTGCCGTGAAGTGCAGGTGTCCCACGAAGTCGATTTTATGACGGCCTCAAGCTACGGCAGCGGCATGTCCACCACTCGTGACGTGAAGATCCTTAAAGATCTGGATGAGGACATTCGCGGGAAAGACGTGCTGATCGTCGAAGATATTATTGACTCCGGGAACACCCTGAGCAAAGTGCGTGAAATCCTGAGCCTGCGTGAGCCAAAATCTCTGGCCATTTGTACGCTGCTGGATAAACCAACCCGCCGCGAAGTGAACGTTAACGTTGAATACGTTGGCTTCTCTATTCCGGACGAGTTCGTTGTAGGCTACGGTATCGACTATGCCCAGCGCTATCGCCACCTGCCGTTCGTCGGCAAAGTGGTGATGCTGGACGAGTGATCTACGTCGGGTAACGAAAAAAGGGCCGAAAGGCCCTTTTTGCTATCCACTTTTCGCGAGATTACTGCGAAGCTGCGCGATTCCTGTGGCTATGGTGGGTATTTTTCAGGTTGGAAATCCCGCTGCGGTAACCCTGTTCAAGCGACTCGCGGCTGGTGGCCGTCACTTCGAGGTCGCGCAGGCGCCCGTCATGAATACCGTAGACCCAGCCGTGAACCGTAACTTTCTGGCCGCGCTTCCAGGCAGACTGCAGGATGGTGGAATGGCCGATGTTGTACACCTGCTCCATGACGTTCAGTTCACAGAGCGTATCCATCCGCTGTTCCGGTGCCAGTTCCCCCAGTAGCGAACTATGCTTGAACCACAGATCGCGAATGTGCAGCAGCCAGTTGTTGATTAAGCCCAACTCCGGGTTCTCCACCGCAGCCTGCACGCCGCCGCAGCCGTAGTGGCCGCAAATAATAATGTGCTCAACTTCAAGCACGTCTACGGCGTACTGGACGACGGAAAGGCAGTTCAGGTCGGTATGAACAACCAGGTTTGCTACGTTGCGGTGAACGAAGAGTTCGCCTGGCTCGAGGCCGGTAAGCCGTTCAGCGGGAACACGGCTGTCAGAGCAGCCAATCCACAGAAAGCGGGGTTTTTGTGCCTGGGCAAGTCTTTCGAAGAAACCGGGGTCTTCCTCAACCAGCATTTTTGACCAAAGTTCATTATTGCTGATAAGGGAATCAATATCTTTCATGTGAGGTTAACGCCTGTCACCCGAGAAGTGCGATGGGTAATATAGGGTAACTCAACGAATTCTCAAACAAGTACCGAACTAAGGTAAGTAAATATCCATGACAATTGCATTGGAACTGGAGCAGTTAACGAAAACCTATCCCGGCGGCGTTCAGGCGCTGCGCGGTATAGATCTTCGCGTTGAGGCGGGCGATTTCTATGCGCTACTCGGCCCTAACGGCGCGGGCAAATCCACCACCATCGGCATCATTAGCTCGCTGGTGAATAAAACCTCCGGCCGCGTGCGGGTGTTCGGCTATGACCTGCAAAAGGATGTGGTCAACGCTAAACGCCAGCTCGGCCTTGTCCCACAGGAATTCAACTTCAACCCGTTTGAGACGGTGCAGCAGATCGTCGTGCATCAGGCTGGCTACTATGGCGTGGAGCGCAGTGAAGCGATAGCACGCAGCGAAAAGTATTTAAAACAGCTCGATTTGTGGGAAAAACGCAACGAACGTGCCCGCATGCTCTCCGGGGGGATGAAGCGCCGCCTGATGATAGCGCGTGCGCTGATGCACGAGCCGAAGCTGTTGATCCTGGATGAACCGACCGCCGGGGTCGACATCGAACTGCGCCGCTCGATGTGGGGATTCCTTAAAGATCTCAACGACAAAGGTACCACCATTATTCTGACCACCCACTACCTGGAAGAAGCCGAAATGCTGTGCCGCAACATCGGTATTATCCAGCGCGGTGAGCTGGTAGAGAACACTTCAATGAAATCTCTGCTCTCCAAGCTGAAGTCAGAAACCTTCATCCTGGATCTGGCGCCTAAGAGCCCGCTGCCTAAGCTGGACGGCTATCAGTATCGCCTGGTGGACACCTCCACGCTTGAGGTGGAAGTGCTCCGCGAGCAGGGCGTTAACAGCGTGTTCAGCCAGCTCAGCGCGCAGGGCATTCAGGTGCAGAGTATGCGTAACAAAGCGAACCGTCTCGAAGAGCTGTTCGTGACGCTGGTAAACGGTAAACAAGGGGATCGGTCATGATGCAGCTGTACTGGGTGGCGCTGAAAAGCATTTGGACCAAAGAGGTTCACCGCTTCGCCCGTATCTGGATCCAGACGCTGGTTCCGCCGGTCATTACCATGACCCTGTACTTTATTATCTTTGGCAACCTGATTGGCTCGCGTATCGGCGAAATGCACGGCTTCACCTATATGCAGTTTATCGTGCCGGGCCTGATTATGATGGCGGTGATCACCAACGCCTACGCGAACGTTGCCTCGTCGTTCTTTAGCGCCAAATTCCAGCGCAACATTGAAGAGCTGCTGGTGGCGCCGGTGCCAACGCACGTGATTATTGCGGGCTATGTCGGCGGCGGCGTTGCTCGCGGGCTGTGCGTAGGCGTGCTGGTGACGGCGGTGTCGCTGTTCTTCGTGCCGTTCCAGGTGCACTCCTGGCTGTTCGTGGCGCTGACGCTGGTGCTGACGGCCGTGCTGTTCTCGCTGGCTGGCCTGCTGAACGCCGTTTTCGCCAAAACGTTCGATGATATCAGCCTGATCCCGACCTTCGTGCTGACGCCGCTGACCTACCTGGGCGGGGTGTTTTACTCCCTGACGCTGCTACCGCCGTTCTGGCAGGCGCTGTCGCACCTGAACCCGATTGTCTACATGATCAGCGGCTTCCGCTTTGGTTTCCTTGGCATTACTGATGTGCCGCTGGTGACCACCGTGGGCGTGCTGGCAATCTTTATCATCCTTTTTTATCTGTTGTGCTGGTATCTCATTCAGCGCGGCCGCGGCCTGCGTACCTGATACTCTCTCCTCAATCCCCCGCCTCAGGGGGATTTTTCTTACGCCATTTTGATACGCATCAGGCTACTTCTTCGACGTTCTGGCACACTGTTGCTCCATTAACAGGAGAGACTTTATGCTGGGCTGGGTCATTGCCGGACACGACGACTACGCACAAAAAATGCTGGAGGCCCTCGAACAGCGCTTCGGTCCGCAGCCGCAGTGCTGTGCGGTTAATTTCTGGAAAGGGCTGAGCACCAATATGCTAAGCCGGATGATGTGTGACGCGCTGCACCATTGCTGCTCGGGAGACGGCGTTATCTTTCTGACCGATATTACCGGCGATGCGCCATACCGTACCGCGGCGCTGATGAACCATAAGCATGAGCACTGCGAAGTGATCTCTGGCGTGACGCTTCCGCTGCTTATTATCATGCGCGAACAGCGTGAAAACGTCTCCAGCGAAGCGTTTCGCCAGCGCATCGTGGAGCTCGGCGGAGAGGCGGTATCCAGCCTCTGGCATCAGCAGCAAAAGAATCCGCCTTTCTTGTTACTGCACAAATAGTAAGGGTATTAATCTATTCAGGTTGGTATTCACCCATCTTTTGCTAAAATAATGAATTCCTTCCCTCTTCCCGACCCGAACTGACTAATTTGCCATGTTAACTCGCCTTATTTATTGCCTCATACTGGTCATCAGCAGCGGTACCGCCCAGGCCAGCCTGCTCAGTAGCCACGATACGCCGGCCCAATATATGCAAACCACCGAGGATGCCGATATCTGGGCGCAGGTCGGTGATAGCGTGATCTCCGTAGGCAGGATCGGGCAGGGGCAGATCCTGGCGGTCGTGCCGACGGCGGCGGACTACTATGAATTTAACTTTGGTTTCGGTACCGGATTTATCGACAAGGCGCACCTCGCCCCGGTAAAAGGCAAGCAACGGGTCGAAGACCGGCTTGGCGATCTCAACAAACCGCTGAGTAACCAGAACTTGATCACCTTCCGCGATGTGGCGATTTATAGCGAACCTGCCACCTCTTCTGAGGTGTTCGGCACCCTGGCGGATAACCTGCGCTACCCGATCATCGGCAAGCTGAAAGATCGCCTTAACCAGACCTGGTATCAGATTCGTCTTGGCAATCGCCTGGGCTACATCAGCAGCCTGGACGCGCAGCCGGACAACGGTATTCCGGTTCTGACCTATCACCATATTCTGCGCGATGAGGAAAACACCCGTTTCCGCCATACATCCACGACGACCTCGGTGGTCGCCTTCAGCAACCAGATGACCTGGCTGCGCGATATGGGCTATACCACGTTGACGATGTATCAGCTGGAAGGCTATGTGCGAAACCGCATGAATCTGCCTGCGCGTTCGGTGGTGATCACCTTTGATGACGGCCTGAAATCGGTGTATCGCTATGCGTTCCCGATTCTTAAGCAGTATGGCTTTAAAGCAACGGCCTACATCATCTCCTCACGCATTAAGCGGCATCCGCAGCAGTGGAATCCTAAATCTCTGCAGTTTATGAGTATCTCAGAGCTGGAAGCGATCCAGAGCGTGTTTGATGTTCAGTCGCATACCCACTTCCTGCACCGCGTGGATAACTATCGCCGCCCGATCCTTCTGAGCCGCAGCTACCACAATATCCTGTTTGATTTTGAGCACTCGCGCCGCGCGCTATCGCAGTTCAATCCGCACGTGCTTTATCTGTCCTACCCGTTCGGTGGCTATAACGCTACCGCGGTGAAAGCGGCAAATGATGCTGGTTTCCATATGGCGGTCACGACGGTGCGTGGCAAGGTGAAGCCGGGCGATAACCCGTTCCTGTTAAAGCGGCTTTATATTATGAGGACGGATTCGCTGGAGACGATGTCGAGGACGATCACCAATCAGCCTGAGTCGTGAGTTAAAGCAGTTTTGTTCGATACCCTCTCCCACGTGGGGAGAGGGTTAGGGCGAGAGGCGGGGGTTACGCCACCTGAACCGGCACGGCTTTCGCGAGGCGTTTCATCTCGTTTTCACCGTCAAAATAGGCCACTTTCGGCTGCCAGCTGCGGGCCTGTTCGTCCGGCATGGTCACATAGCTGGCGATAATCAGGATATCGCCGACATCGGCACAGTGTGCCGCCGCGCCGTTAACAGAGATGATTCTGGAGCCGCGCTCACCGGCGATAGCGTAGGTTGAGAAACGCTTGCCGTTGGTCACGTTGTAGATGTCGATGGCTTCATATTCCAGAATGCCTGCCGCCTCAAGGAAGTCCTGATCGATGGCGCAGGAGCCTTCGTAATGCAAGTCCGCCTGAGTCACTTTGACGCGGTGTAACTTGCCTTGCAGCATAGTGCGAATCATAACTTGAACCTTTGTTACTGGGCTTAAAAAGCGCTGATACCTTCAGCGCCGTGGATATTCGAGGCAGTATTGCCCTTTTTATTTAGGCTGTCTACTGCGCCAGTTCGACGGTAACGTTATCAATCAGTCGCGCCTGACCAAGCCAGGCCGCCATCAGGATCACCGCGCGTTTGCTGTCCGGCGACAGCTCCAGCAGCGTCTCCGCATCGCGGATTTGCAGGTCGTCCGAACGGAAGCCTTTTTCATTCAGCTCTGTCGCCGCGATGATCAGCATCTCTTCGGTATCACGATCGCCATTGCGCAGCTTGTCGGCCAGGCCGTTCATCACCTTGCTTAAGCCGGGGGCGATTTTGCGCTGGTCGGCGGTCAGGTAGCCATTGCGGGAGCTGAGCGCCAGGCCGTCTTTCGCCCGTACGGTAGGCACGCCAATAATCTCAATGTCGTAACCCATGTCGGCAACCATCTTACGGATCAGCGCCAGCTGCTGATAATCCTTCTGGCCGAAGCAGGCGACGTCGGGTTGCACCAGGTTGAACAGCTTGCTGACGATGGTGGATACGCCACGGAAATGCCCGGGGCGGCTTGCGCCCTCCAGCATGGTGGAGATACCCGGGACATCCACAAAGGTTTGCGTGTCGAGGCCCTGAGGATAAACATCCGCCGGCGCCGGGGCGAAGACCATATCCACCTTTCGGCGGTTCAGCTTCTCGCAGTCTTCCTGCAGCGTACGCGGATAGCGGGCCAGGTCGTCCGGCCTGTCAAACTGCATCGGGTTGACGAAAATACTGACCACTACCACATCGGCAGCGGCTTTGGCTTCTTCAACCAGCGTCATATGCCCATCGTGCAGGTTGCCCATGGTCGGCACCAGGGCGATGCGTTTCCCTTCCTGGCGCCAGCGGCGAATCTGCTGGCGCAGCAGCGGTAACGTTTCGATAATCAGCACAACCTGTCTCCTGTCAGAAAAAACTGTGTTCGTTGCCCGGGTAGCTGCCGGATTCGACTTCACTAATGTACTGCCGCACAGCGGCACGAATATCGCCGGTTTCTGCGAGGAAATTCTTCGCAAACTTTGGAATATGGCCGCCGGTGATGCCGAAAGCATCATGCATTACCAGAATCTGCCCGTCCGTGACGTTGCCCGCGCCAATGCCAATAACGGGAATAGAAAGGGCTTCGGTAACGCGCCTGGCCAGCTCAACCGGCACGCATTCCAGCACCAACAGCTGGGCACCTGCGGCTTCCAGCGCCAGGGCGTCGTCCAGCAGCGTCTGAGCAGCCAGCTCGTCGCGGCCCTGAACTTTATACCCGCCGAAAATATTTACCGACTGCGGCGTAAGGCCGAGATGGCCGCAGACCGGGACTGCACGCTCGGTGAGCATTTTTACCGTCTCAGCCAGCCAGCGACCGCCTTCGATCTTTACCATGTTGGCTCCGGCGCGCATCACTTCCGCGGAGTTGGCAAATGCCTGCTCCGGCGTGGCGTAGGCCATAAATGGCAGGTCAGCCAGCAGCAGGCAATGTGGTGCGCCGCGGCGGACCGCGCGGGTGTGATAGGCAATGTCTTCCACCGTGACCGGCAGCGTAGAGTCGTTCCCCTGAACCGTCATGCCCAGCGAGTCGCCAACCAGCAGGACGCCAACGCCTTCGTCAGCAAACAGCTTAGCGAAGCTGAAGTCATAGGCGGTAAGGGTGGCGAATTTCTTGTTGTCCTGCTTGAGCTTGCGCAGGGTGGAGGTGGTAGTGGGTTTCATCATCATCCCCGGAGAAAGGTTTGAACAGGATACGGGCGCGCTGTTTACCAGCGGGTAATGCCCTCCTGAGAGAGGCCAGCCAGTATCTCAGCGGCAGATTGCCCGTCAGGAAAGCGGCATTCTGGTGCTATTTCCAGAAGAGGCACCAGCATAAACGCACGGTTTTTCATATCGTAATGGGGCACGGTCAGGCGGTCGGTATGAATGACCCGATCGCCAAACAGCATAATATCGAGATCTAAAGTACGCGGCCCCCAGCGCTCTTCTTTACGCACGCGACCCTGCTCAAGTTCGATACGTTGAGTATGGTCTAACAGCGCTTCGGCAGACAGGTCGGTATCCAGTATCACGGCAGCATTCAGATAATCAGGCTGATCCTGCGGGCCCAGCGGGGGAGTGCGGTAAAACGAAGAAGTTGCCACCATTCGGCTTTGTGGAATGGCGGCAAGGGCGTCAAGGGCAGATGAGACCTGCTCCAGCGGTGACGCCTGGTTACTGCCCAGCGCGATATACGCGAGGGTCATGCGTTGCCTTCGCGGCGTGGCGCACGTTTGCGTGGGCGACGCGTGCGGCGGCGGGCTGCTGGCTCATCGCCCAGGTCGTTCAGCATATCTTTTTGCATCGGCGGTGCCGCCACCTGGAACTCACCCCACCATTTGGTCAGACGCAGCAGCTCCTGGTTGTTCTCAACCTCAGCGCGCAGCGCCAGCAGGTCGTAAGACGCACGGAACTTAGGATGCTCCATCAGCTTCCAGGCGCGTTTGCCCTGGCGGCGAGACAGTCGAAGCTGCAGGCCCCAGATATCACGTACCAGCGTGGTAATGCGTTTCGGAATCGCCAGCGCACGGCAGGCTTCATCCAGCACTTCATTCATCGCCAGCGCGAAGGCATCGTAGTAGGCAAGGCCGCTTTCCTGGGCAATCTTCTGCGCCATTTCCAGCTGCGGATACCAGAACATCGCCGCAAACAGGAACGCCGGGTTGACGCGCATATCGTTATGAATGCGGTTATCCGTATTCTTCAGCACCAGCGCAATAATGCGCTCCATCGGGCTGTCGCCCTGCTCGGTAAAGTAGCGGGTGATGATCGGGAACAGCGGCTGGAACAGCTGATATTCACGCAGCAGCTGGTAGGTTTCAAAACCGTATCCGGCCTGCAGGAGCTTGAGCGACTCCTCAAATAAACGCGCCGGCGGCACGTCGTTAAGCAGCGTTGCCAGGCGAGGGATCGGCTCGCCGGTTTCCGGGCTGATGGTCATGTTAAGTTTGGCGGCAAAGCGCACGGCGCGCAGCATACGCACCGGATCTTCACGGTAGCGCGTTTCCGGGTCGCCAATCAGTCGGATGATCCCTTTGTTCAGATCGTTCAGGCCGCCAACGTAGTCACGTACGGAGAAATCGGCAACGCTGTAGTAAAGGCTATTGATGGTGAAGTCGCGACGTTGAGCATCTTCTTCGATAGAACCGAAGATGTTGTCGCGCAGCAGCATGCCGTTTTGGCCGCGCTGTGAGGTCTGGCGGTCAGCCGGCTGCTGCTCTTCATGGTGACCACGGAAGGTGGCCACTTCGATAATCTCTGGCCCAAACATGACGTGAGCCAGACGGAAGCGGCGGCCTACCAGGCGGCAGTTACGGAACAGCTTACGTACCTGATCCGGGGTTGCGCTGGTGGTGACGTCGAAGTCCTTCGGTTTTTTGCCCAGCAGCAGGTCACGGACGCCGCCGCCAACGAGGTAGGCCTCGTAGCCTGCTTTGTTCAAACGGTAGAGCACCTTGAGGGCATTTTCACTGATATCTTTGCGGGAAATAGCGTGCTGATCGCGCGGAATAACAGTAATGTGCGGGAGAGTTTCGTTCTCCTCGACCACGACGTCATCGCGGTTAAGCACCTTGCGGCAAAAATTAGCGACTCGGGTAAAAATAGTCCACCTCGGCAGTGTCAATCATAGGGACAAAAAAAACAGCGGCTAATCATAGCTCAGTGCGCGGCATTTGAGAATGATGTATTCACCGGCACATTATGAAGCGACCAGTTAACCACGGCCTGTGCAAGCAGCTTTTCCAGCGTAAGATCCTGCCAGTCGTCCGCTACTTGTTGATTTAAAAAGCGCAACGCCTCTACCAGCAGCGGGCGAGGATCGCCCTGAGGCAGCGCGGGCGCGTGATTCTGTTTGGACAGCTTCGAACCTTGCTCATTTAACGCCAGCGGCAGATGAATATAGTCCGGCGCAGGCCAGCCAAGTTGCTGATACAGCGAGATTTGCCTCACCGTTGGCTCAATCAAATCTGCCCCGCGCACAATCTCCGTCACGCCCTGAAAATGGTCATCCACGACCACAGCAAGATTATAGGCGAACAGACCGTCGCGGCGATGAATGATGAAATCTTCCCGCGCCAGAGCAGCGTCCGCATTTAGTCGCCCGCGCAGGCCGTCATGGAAGCTGAGCACCGGATTGTTTTGTACCAGCCGCATCGCCGCATTGTGCGGAGGGTTGCCCAACGTCCGGCAATGGCCGTCGTAGAAACCGCCAATCTGCTGGATACGGCTGCGGGTGCAGGTACAGTAATAGCTCAGCCCCTGCTGCTGCAGCCACGCCAGCGCGGCGCGATAGGCGTCGTGACGCCGGGATTGCCACAGGACTTCGCCATCCCAATGCAGCCCATAGTGCTCAAGCTGTCTGAGAATGGTGTCGGCGGCGCCGGGCACTTCACGCGGGGGATCGATATCTTCGATGCGGACCAGCCAGCGGCCCTGCTGCGAGCGCGCCTGAAGGTAGCTGCCAAGGGCGGCTATCAGTGAGCCAAAATGCAGTTCACCGGAAGGTGAGGGAGCAAAGCGGCCAATGTAGAGTTGAGCTGACATGTTTTTGGGGAGCAATAAAGTAATATGGCGGGAGAATCTCCCGCCATAGAGGTCTGGCATTTCCGAGGGCCGTTAGCCGGCCATCTGTTTTTCGCGGATTTCTGCCAACGTTTTGCAGTCGATACACAAATCAGCTGTCGGACGAGCTTCAAGGCGACGAATGCCGATTTCCACACCGCAGGATTCGCAGTAGCCGAAATCTTCGTCTTCCACTTTCTTGAGCGTTTTTTCGATCTTTTTGATCAACTTGCGTTCACGATCGCGGTTACGCAATTCGAGGCTGAACTCTTCTTCCTGGGCCGCGCGGTCTACCGGGTCCGGGAAGTTAGCCGCTTCATCCTGCATATGCGAAACGGTGCGATCTACCTCGTCCATGAGCTGATTACGCCATGCTTCAAGAATGCGCTTGAAGTGCGACAGCTGGGCTTCGTTCATGTACTCTTCGCCCGTTTTCTCCTGGTATGGCTCCACCCCAGCGATGGCGAGAATACTCAGGGACGATGTTTTACGCTTTTGCCCTTCTTGCATGTTGTTTCTCCTTAACACGCACTTATCGGTCCCCTGTCGGGGTAAAATCAGGCCGCTATAAATAGCAGATGCTTTTCAGGATGGCAATTATATAAACTCCTCTCTTGACAACCGTGTGAAGAAAAGCTTATTTGCGAAACGACCCGACTATAAAAAAGACAATACGTTATCTGCCCTTAACCAGATACTTTCATAAATAGACAGGCAACGGCGTAGTTAGAGTCATCCCCTCGGCAGAAAGTTCTGCCTTCCAGGCGATAATTTCAACCCCACACTGCTGCGCCTCGGTTAGCAGCCGCGCATACTTCTCATCAATGTGGCGCGCTGGCGAGACGCTATTTATAGCAGAATGCAACACCGCAAACAGTAGCACCGCGCGCTCTCCTTGCTGAACCACATTCATCAACTCTCTTAAATGCTTCTGGCCTCGCAGGCTAACGGCATCGGGAAAATAGCCTTTATCCTGCTCAAGTAACGTGACTGATTTCACTTCAATATAGCAGTTAACCTTGTTACACGCCTGTAACATGAAGTCAATTCTGCTGCGCTCTTCACCGTATTTCACTTCGGCCTGAATGCTGTCATAGCCCGCGAGCGCCGCAGGAGGCGAAGTCATCAGCATCTCCCTGACCAGCATGTTCGCGCGTAGGGTATTCACGCAGATGATCTCATCCTTTTGCGTTTGCGTAAGCTCCCATGTATGGGGGTATTTACGCGTAGCGCTGGCGGAAGTTGAGTACCAGACGGTGTCACCCGGCGTGGCGCAGCCGGTCATTGCGCCGGTATTGGGGCAGTGCAGCGTCATCGTCTCGCCATCGGCCGTTACCACGTCGGCCAGAAAACGTTTATAGCGTTTGATAAGCCTGGCGGGCTGCAGGGCGGGTGAAAACTCCATCTACTCTTCCTTATTAGTCAGCGACCAGTGCTCCAGTGCCTGATAGCGGGTTCTTCCCTGCTCAAAGAGGGATTCATACAGTGAAAACTCATTGACCCGGAACTGCCAGCTAAAGCCAGGTGCCGGGAGCGAGACGGAACGAATCGCATTGCGGTACAGCGTAACGTGAGGATGAAACGGCTGCGGAGACTGATAGCAGCCGCTGCGTGCGGCCTGGGAACGTAACATGTTGGCTAACTGTAGTAAGCCTCGCGGAGCCTGGCGCGGCCCCAGCCACACGACGCTTGAGCGCAGCCACTGCCCGGCATCATCCAGCTGAAGGGTAAAACCGGGCTGGCTAATGCGACCGGCGAGGCGGCATAGCGCCTGACGCTTTTCGTCGGAGACATCCCCTAAAAAAGCCAGCGTGAGGTGCAAATTGGCCGCGGCTACCGGTCGGCCAGCCTCCGCCGGGAACTGGGCAGCACGCCAGTGGATAATCTGCTGCTGAACCTCGGACGGTAACGTCAGGGCAAAAAACAGGCGGCGATTTTCGGCCATGGTTGTCTCTCGGTTATGGTTTGGCGGGATGCTACAATGCGCGACTGCTGATGTTAACCCTTTGGAGCCGTTTGTGTCCTCATTACCGGTTGCGGCCGTACTGCCGGAAGTGCTTAAAGCGCTCGAGTCCGCCCCGCAAGTTTTGCTCAATGCCCCTACCGGCGCAGGTAAATCGACCTGGCTGCCGCTGCAAATCCTTCAGCAAAGTTCGCTGCAAGGCCGCATTTTGCTGCTTGAACCACGTCGTCTTGCCGCCCGCAACGTTGCCCAGCGGTTAGCCGAACTGCTGGGGGAAAAACCGGGCGAAACCGTTGGTTACCGGATGCGAGCCGACAGCTGCGTTGGGCCCAATACCCGACTTGAAGTCGTTACCGAGGGGATTTTAACGCGGCTGATCCAACAGGATCCCGAGCTTAGCGGCATTGGGCTGGTGATCCTCGATGAGTTTCATGAGCGCAGCCTGCAGGCCGATCTCGCCCTGGCGCTGCTGCTGGACGTGCAGGCCGGGCTGCGTGATGACCTTAAGATCCTGATCATGTCCGCAACGCTGGACAACCAACGCCTGCAGCAGTGCCTGCCTGATGCGCCAGTCATTACCTCCGAAGGCCGAGCTTTTCCGGTTGAACGCCGCTATGGGGCATTACCCGCTCACCAGCGTTTTGATGAGGCCGTGGCTAACGCCGTTTCCGGGCTGCTGCGTGAAGAGTCCGGATCGCTGCTGCTGTTTTTACCCGGCGTGGGTGAAATTCAGCGCGTGCTGGAGCAGCTAAAAGAGCGCGTAGCGAGTGACGTTCAGCTCTGCCCGCTGTATGGCGCTTTGCCGCTTAGCGAACAGAGGAAGGCGATTTTGCCTGCCGCTGCGGGAACCCGAAAGGTGGTGCTGGCGACTAATATCGCCGAGACCAGCCTGACCATCGAAGGCATTCGTCTGGTGGTTGATGCGGCCCAGGAGCGCGTCGCCCGCTTTGATGCTCGCACCGGCCTTACCCGGCTGGTCACCCAGCGCGTAAGCCAGGCCTCCATGACCCAGCGAGCAGGGCGTGCCGGGCGTCTGGAGCCGGGGATCTGCCTGCATCTTATCGCTGCTGAACAGGCCGAGCGCGCGGCGGCGCAGAGCGAGCCGGAGATCTTACAAAGCGATCTCTCTGGCCTGCTTCTTGAGCTGCTGCTGTGGGGCTGTCAGGATCTGCGCCAGCTCACCTGGCTTGATGTGCCGCCGGAGGTTAACCTGGCGGCCGCCACCCGGCTCCTGCGTCAACTTGGCGCTGTGGACGATCGGCAGCGCTTAACCGCCCTGGGGCAAAAGATGGCGCAGCTGGGCAATGACCCGCGCCTCGCCTCAATGTTGGTTACGGCCAAAACGGCGGATGAGCAGGCCACAGCTGCGTGGCTTGCGGCGATCCTCGAAGAGCCGCCGCGGACCCAGGGCGGCGGAGATTTGCGGTCGATTTTCGACAGCAGAAACGGCAACTGGCGGCAGAGAGCGCACCAGTTACTGAAAAGAATGAATGTACGAGGCGGCGAGCCGGATATCTCGCTGGCAATGCCGCTGCTGGCAAATGGATTTACGGATCGTATTGCCCGGCGACGTGGTGCTGAAGGCCGCTATCAGTTAGCGAACGGGATGGGCGCTATGCTGGAGAAGGACGACGCCATGACGCGGCATGAATGGCTGGTTGCTCCTCTGCTGCTGCAGGGCTCTCAGTCGCCGGATGCCCGTATCCTGCTGGCGCTACCGCTGGACATCGATGAGCTTGTGGCTCGTATGCCGCATCTGCTAACGGAAAGTGACTCCGTTGAGTGGGATGAAGAGCGGGGGTCGTTAACAGCGTATCGCCGTCGACAAATCGGCAGGCTGGTGGTGAAAACGCAGCTGTTAGCGAAGCCTTCAGAAGAGGAAATGCAGCAGGCGATTTTAAACGGGATCCGCGAGCGCGGGCTTGGCCTGCTTGAGTGGTCGGCGCCGGCGCAGCAGCTGCGATTGCGCCTGGCCTGCGCTGCTCGCTGGTTGCCGGAGCAAAAGTGGCCCGCAGTAGATGATGAGTCGCTGCTGGCAACGCTTGAGGAGTGGCTGCAGCCTGAAATGCGCGGCGTGACCTCGCTGCGGGCGTTGAAAAATATCGACCTTTATCGCGCGCTGAACAACTTGCTTGACTGGCCGATGCGTCAACGGCTGGATAGTGCACTGCCAACTCATTACACTGTCCCGACCGGAAGCCAGATCGCGATTCGCTATGACAGCGAAAACCCGCCCGCGCTGGCGGTGCGTATTCAGGAGATGTTCGGTGAGGCGCAGACGCCCTGTATTGCCGAAGGGCGCGTTCCGCTGGTGCTTGAGCTATTATCTCCGGCGCAGCGGCCGCTGCAGATCACCCGTGATTTGACGGCGTTCTGGAACGGGGCTTGGCGTGAAGTGCAAAAAGAGATGAAAGGGCGTTACCCAAAACACGTCTGGCCGGACGATCCGGCGAATACCGCACCGACCCGGCGCACGAAAAAGTATTCCTGAGGGCGCTGGATCTGGTGCCCTCACTTTGAGAGATTTCTTCTTTCGCATCGCGCGGAAGAACGGAGAATCGGGCCTTTGCGCCTGAACTTTTGTGGAGAAGATGCATGGCGGGGAATGACCGCGAGCCTATTGGACGTAAAGGAAAACCAACGCGTCCGGCGAAAGAGAAGGTGAGCCGTCGTCGACTCAGGGAAGAGGATTATGACGACGAGTACGAAGACGATGACTACGAAGACGAGGAACCAATGCCGCCGCGTAAGGGAAAAGGTAAGGGTAAAGGATCGGGCCGACCGTCGAAAAAACGCCGCTTCTTCTGGCTGTTGGTGAAGCTGGCGATCATCTTCTTTGTGTTGCTGGTGATTTACGGCGTCTACCTCGATCAGCAGATCCGTAGCCGTATTGACGGTAAAGTCTGGCAGCTTCCGGCGGCGGTGTATGGCCGCATGGTGAACCTTGAGCCGGATATGCCTTACAGCAAAGCGGAGATGGTGAAGCTTCTTGAGGCGACGCAGTACCGGCAGGTGTCGAGCATGACACGCCCGGGCGAGTTTACCGTTCAGGGGAACAACATCGAGCTGATTCGCCGTCCGTTTGACTTCCCGGACGGTAAAGAGGGGGCAGATCCGCGCGCGCCTGGTGTTTGACGGCGGCCACCTGGACTCTATCCAGAACATGGATAATAACCGCAGCTTCGGGATTTTCCGTCTCGATCCGCGCCTGATCACCATGCTCTCTTCGCCAAACGGCGAGCAGCGCCTGTTCGTGCCGCGCTCTGGTTTCCCTGATTTGCTGGTAGATACGCTTATTGCCACCGAAGACCGTCATTTCTATGAGCATGACGGGATCAGCATTTACTCCATTGGCCGTGCGGTTGTCGCTAACCTGACGGCCGGACGCGCGGTGCAGGGCGGCAGTACGCTGACCCAGCAGCTGGTGAAAAACCTCTTCCTCAGCAACCAGCGCACGCTGTGGCGTAAAGCTAACGAAGCCTACATGGCGCTGATCATGGATGCCCGTTACGATAAAGATCGCATCCTTGAGCTGTATCTGAACGAGGTGTACCTCGGCCAGAGCGGTGACGATCAGATCCGCGGCTTCCCGCTGGCAAGCCTTTATTACTTTGGCCGCCCGGTCGAAGAGCTTAGCCTCGACCAGCAGGCGCTGCTGGTGGGGATGGTGAAAGGGGCGTCGCTGTATAACCCGTGGCGTAATCCGAAGCTGGCGCTTGAGCGTCGTAACCTGGTCCTGCGTCTGCTGCAGGAGCAAAAGGTGATCGACCAGGAGCTGTATGACATGCTGAGCGCGCGTCCTCTGGGTGTGCAGCCTCGCGGCGGCGTAATCTCTCCGCAGCCAGCCTTTATGCAGATGGTGCGTCAGGAACTTCAGGACAAGCTGGGCGACAAGGTGAAAGATCTGTCCGGCGTGAAGATCTTCACTACTTTTGATTCCGTGTCCCAGGATGCGGCGGAAAAAGCGGTGACCGAAGGCGTTCCGGTGCTGCGTGCCTCCCGCAAGCTGAACGATCTGGAAGCGGCGATGGTCATTGTTGACCGCTTTACCGGTGAAGTCCGCGCGGTTGTCGGCGGGGCAGAACCGCAGTTTGCCGGCTTTAACCGTGCGCTGCAGGCTCGTCGTTCAATTGGCTCGCTGGCAAAACCGGCCACTTATCTGACGGCGCTGAGCCAGCCGGATAAATTCCGTCTTAATACCTGGCTTGCCGATGCGCCAATTGGTATCAAACTGTCGAATGGCCAGGTGTGGTCGCCGCAGAACGATAACCACCAGTACAGCGGGCAGGTGATGCTGGTCGACGCGCTGACGCGCTCGATGAACGTGCCGACCGTTAACCTCGGGATGACGCTTGGTTTACCGGCCATTACCGATACCTGGACCAAGCTCGGGGTGCCAAAAGACCAGCTTAACCCGGTGCCAGCGATGATTCTGGGGGCGCTGAACCTGACGCCTATCCAGGTTGCGCAAGCGTTCCAGACTATCGCCAGCGGCGGTAACCGCGCCACGCTCTCCGCGCTGCGCTCGGTGATTGCTGAAGACGGCACCGTGTTGTACCAGAGCTTCCCGCAGGCGGAACAGGCAGTGCCTGCGCAGGCGGCTTACCTGACGCTGTTTGGTATGCAGCAGGTTGTGGCCCGTGGTACGGGGCGTGCACTGGGCGGGAAATACCCGAACCTGCATCTGGCGGGGAAAACCGGCACCACCAACAACAATATCGATACCTGGTTTGCCGGCGTTGATGGCCGCGAAGTGACCATTACCTGGGTTGGCCGCGATAACAACCAGCCGACCAAGCTGTATGGCGCAAGCGGCGCGATGTCGCTTTACCAGCGCTATCTGTCGAATCAGTCACCGATCCCGCTGGATCTGACTCAGCCGGAAGATATCGTTGATATGAGCGTCAACGGCGCGGGTTACTTCCAGTGCAGCGGCGGTGGCGATCGTGTTCTGCCGGTCTGGACGACGAACCCGAGTGCTCTCTGCCAGCAAAGCCAGCAGGAAGAGCAGTCTGCGAATCCGTTCAGCCAGACGCCAGCAGGCCAGCAGCCGCAGCAACAACCGCAGCAGCAGCCTCAGCAGCAACCAGCTCAGGAACAGAAGAGCGACGGCGTTGCAGGCTGGATTAAGGATATGTTCGGCAGCAACTAAGCTTATCTTCCCCCTCTCCCTTGAATGGGAGAGGGATTTCCCCCGAAAGCACACAAAACAAAACCTTCTTTATCTTAAATTTCACCCCCCAATAACACCTCATAAACCATCAGGTTATTTCCTGTCCCCTTAGTCAGCGTGGGGTGGTGAAGCGCTTGCTATGCATCGATCCTTTCGTCTATTATCCCGCGAGCATAATAATAATTATCGTTTACGTTATCATTTACGATTTCACCAGAGAAAATATCATGGCGCGTTCACTCCCTGGCCAGCCAGCCAAACACCCTGTCCGCAAGCTTGCCCTCTTCGTGGCGGCGGCGGTGGGCACCGTCAGCGTAAATAGCTTCGCAGCGGATACCGGCACGACCCAAAAAGAAGACACAATAACCGTTTCCGCTACGGCGGTACCGGCTGAAAGCGCATGGGGGCCATCGCCAACCATCGCGGCCAAACGCACGGCCACGGCGACCAAAACCGACACCCCCATTGAAAAGACTCCGCAGTCAATTTCGGTGGTGACCAGCGAAGAGATGCAGATGCATCAATTCCAGTCTGTGAAAGAGGCGCTGGGCTATACGCCGGGCGTAACGGTAAGCAGCCGTGGTGCTTCAAATAACTATGACTTCGTTATTATTCGCGGTTTCTCTTCCGTGGGCCTGAGCCAGAACAACTATCTGGACGGCCTGAAAATGCAGGGAGATTTCTATAACGACGCGGTTATTGATCCTTATATGCTGGAGCGCGTTGAGCTAATGCGCGGGCCAACGTCCGTGCTTTACGGCAAAAGCAGCCCCGGCGGTATTGTGAATATGGTCAGTAAGCGTCCGACGACTGAGCCGCTGCATGAGATCCAGTTCAAAATGGGTACGGATAACCTGTACCAGACCGGGTTCGACTTTAGCGATGCGTTAGATGATGCCGGGGTTTACTCTTACCGCCTGACCGGCGTGGCACGCTCTAATGATGAACAGCAACAAGGCGCGAAACAGAAACGTTACGCGATTGCGCCATCCTTCTCCTGGCGTCCTGACGACAAAACCAATTTCACCTTCTTGTCTAACTTTCAAAATGAACCCGCTACTGGCTATTACGGCTGGTTGCCGAAGGAAGGGACGGTTGAGCCGCTACCCAATGGCAAACGTCTGGGAACTGATTTCAACGAAGGTGCGAAGAACAATAGCTATACGCGCAATCAGAAGATGGTGGGCTATAGCTTTGAACACGGTTTCAATGACACTTTCACCGTGCGTCAAAACCTGCGCTTTGCTGAGAATAAAACTACGCAGAATAGCGTGTATGGTTACGGCGTTTGTTCAGATAAGGCCAACTCCGGTAATGCACTGTGTAACGCATTGGCGCCATCTGATAAGGGCCGTTACCTGGCCCGTAAATACGTTGTTGATAATGAAAAACTGCAGAACTTCTCCGTTGATACTCAACTTCAGAGCAAGTTTGATACAGGCGCTGTAGAGCATACATTGCTGACCGGCGTTGATTTCATGCGTATGCGTAATGACATTAACTCTTGGTTTGGCTACGACGGTTCCGTGCCGCTGTTAGACCTCTACAATCCTGGCTCCGATTACTTCGATTTTGGCAGCAAGGATCCTAATAATTCCGGCGCTTACTCTGTCGTTAATAAACAGCGTCAGACCGGTGTTTATCTCCAGGATCAGGCGGAATGGAATAAATTTATTCTGACTGCCGGTGGTCGTTATGACTGGGTGCAGCAGCAGGCCATTACTCGCGGCCAGTTTGCCGGTATAAAAGAGCGCAGCGACGGACAGTTTACTGGCCGTGTTGGCGTGAACTATTTGTTCGATAACGGTGTTTCACCGTACGTTAGCTACAGCGAATCCTTTGAGCCTAATACCGCGGCTTCCGCGAGCGGCAATGTATTTAAACCTTCTAAAGGTAAGCAATACGAAGCTGGTGTGAAATACGTTCCGAAGGATATGCCGGTGGTGATTACTGGTGCGGTTTACCAGTTGACCAAATCTGACAACCTGATGAAGGATCCAACCAATCCTTTCTTCTCCATTCAGGGTGGCGAAATTCGTTCTCGTGGCGTAGAGCTGGAAGCGAAGGCGGCGGTTAACGCCAATATCAACGTAACCGCGTCTTACACCTACACTAATGCGGAGTACACGACGGATACCACGCTTAAAGGTAATACGCCTGAGCAGGTGCCTAAACATATGGCTTCCCTGTGGGGTGATTATACCTTTAACAGCGGCGTGCTGAGCGGCCTGACGCTGGGGACCGGGGGCGTTTCCTCGGTTCCAGCTATGGCGATCCGGCTAATACCTTTAAGGTGGGGTAGCGCAGCGGTGATGGATGCGGTCGTGAAGTATGATCTTGGTCGCTTCGGCCTGAACGGATCCAGCATTGCGGTAAACGTCAATAACCTGCTTGACCGTGAATACGTTGCCAGCTGCTTTGAAACCTACGGCTGTTTCTGGGGCGCTGAGCGTCAGGTGGTTGCTACCGCAACCTTCCGCTTCTAACTTGTCTCACGGGCACGGTACGCCGTGCCCTTTACTAAGATGGCGACTATGCAGGATAAACACCTCCATCCCGACACCACTTTTAGCCTCACCGATGTCACGTTCCGCGTGCCCGGCCGCACGTTACTTCATCCGCTCTCTATCACCTTCCCGGTGGGCAAAGTCACCGCCCTGATTGGCCACAACGGTTCCGGTAAATCGACGCTGCTGAAAATGCTGGGCCGCCACCAGAAGCCGTCGGACGGCGAGATCCTGCTTAACTCGCAGCCGCTGGACAGCTGGGGCAGTAAAGCTTTTGCCCGCCAGGTCGCCTATCTTCCCCAGCAGCTGCCGGCCGCCGAGGGCATGACGGTCCGCGAGCTGGTGGCGATTGGGCGCTATCCGTGGCACGGAGCATTAGGGCGCTTTGGCGTGGCCGATCGTGAGCTGGTGGATGAGGCGATTAGCCTGGTGGGGCTGAAGCCGTTTGCCCATCGCCTGGTGGATAGCCTGTCCGGCGGCGAGCGTCAGCGTGCATGGATCGCTATGCTGGTGGCGCAGGATAGCCGCTGTTTATTGCTTGATGAGCCAACTTCTGCGCTGGATATTGCCCATCAGGTGGATGTGCTGGCGCTGATCCATCGTCTCAGCCAGGAGCGCGGCCTGACGGTGGTTGCCGTTCTGCACGATATCAATATGGCTGCGCGGTATTGCGATAACCTGGTGGCGCTGCGCGGCGGCGAAATGATCGCCCAGGGCACGCCAGAGGCGATGATGCAAAGCGATACGCTGGAGCGCATCTACGGTATTCCGATGGGCATCCTGCCGCACCCGGCGGGGGCTGCGCCGGTAAGTTTTGTTTATTGATGAGCGGTATGAATGACTTTCTTTTGACCCGTCGCCGCCTTCTCGCGGCGATGGCGCTTTCTCCGCTGCTGCTAAAGCTCCCTGCTGCACGAGCGGCGGTTCCGGATGCCAAACGCATTATCGCGCTGGAGTGGCTGCCCGTTGAGCTGTTAATGGCGCTCGGCGTGACGCCAATGGGCGTGGCAGACATCCCTAATTACCAGGTCTGGGTAAACGAACCTAAGCTGCCGGAAGGCGTGATTGATGTTGGCCTTCGCACCGAACCGAACCTCGAGCTGATGGCCCAGCTAAAACCGTCCTTAATTCTCTACTCTGCGGGCTACGGCCCTTCGCCGGAAAAAATTACCCGTATTGCGCCAGGGCTGGGGTTCAGTTTCAACGACGGTTCCGGTAAGCCGCTGGATACGGCGAGAAAGTCTTTAATTCAGCTGGGCGATGCACTTGGGATGCAGCAAGCTGCCAGTAAGCATTTAGCTGAGTTTGATGCATTTATTGCCAGCATGAAGCCTCGCTTCAGCGCTCGCGGCAACCGTCCGGTTCTGCTGATGACATTTTTAGATACCCGCCATGCGCTGGTGGTGGGGAAACACAGCTTATTTCAGCAGGTGATGGAGCTGCTGGGGGTGGAGAGCGCCTGGCAGGAGGAGACCAACTTCTGGGGCACCGCGGTGGTGGGCATCGAGCGTCTGGCCGCGATCAAAGAGGCCGATGTACTGTGTTTTGACCATAAAAACGAAGCGATAGCGCGTAAGGTGACCTCGACGCCGCTGTGGAAAGCGATGCCGTTTATCCGCCAGAACCGTTTCCAGAAGATCCCGGCCGCCTGGCTCTATGGCACGACGGTATCGGCGATGCACTTTGCCCGCGTGCTGGATGATGGTCTGAGGAGGCTGGGATGATGAAACGCCAGCTTATTTTCCCCGCCGGCCTGCTGCTGGCTCTGTTTGCCTGCGCGCTCTGGCTGACGCTGCACAACATGATCGGTGTGCTGCCTTCCGGGCAGTGGCGCCGCGCCTTCGCCGCGCCGGATATCGATAATATTCAGCAGATGCTGTTTCACTTCAGCCTGTTGCCTCGCCTGGCGATATCGCTTCTGGTCGGTGCCGGTCTGGGACTTGTTGGGGTGCTGTTCCAGCAGGTGCTGCGTAACCCGCTGGCCGAGCCGACAACGCTTGGCGTCGCCAGCGGTGCTCAGCTTGGCGTCACGGTTGCCACGCTTTGGGTCCTTCCGCAGACGGTCCAGCCGTTTGCAGCGCTCATTGGCGCGGGGGCTGTTGGCCTGCTGGTCTTTGGTGTTGCCTGGGGCAAGCGTATGTCACCGGTCACGCTTATTCTCGCGGGGCTGGTGCTGAGCCTCTACTGCGGAGCGGTTAACCAGCTGCTGGCTATCTTCCATCACGATCAGCTGCAGAATATGTTCCTCTGGAGTACCGGTTCGCTCAACCAGCAGGACTGGAGCAGCGTTGAAAGCTTGTGGCCGCGTTTGCTGGGCGGGCTGCTGCTGACGCTCTTGCTGCTGCGTCCGTTAACGCTGATGGGGCTGGACGATGGCGTGGCCCGTAATCTCGGCCTTGCGCTTTCTATGGTGCGGCTGGCAACGCTGGCGCTGGCTATTGTGATTAGTGCTCAACTGGTCAATGCGGTCGGGATTGTTGGATTTATCGGGCTGTTTGCGCCGCTGCTGGCAAAAATGTTGGGCGCTCGTCGGCTGGCTGCTCGCTTGTTCCTGGCGCCGCTGATTGGGGCTTTGATTCTCTGGCTCTCCGATCAGGTTGTGGTCTGGCTCTCCAGCGTGTGGGGCGAAGTCTCTACCGGGACGATTACCGCGCTTATTGGTGCGCCTATCTTGCTGTGGCTGCTGCCGCGTTTGCGCACCAGCGGCGCGCCGTCAATGAGCGCAGGGGACTTCGTTCAGGCCGAACGTCAGCGTGTGCTGCTGTGGGTTCTCATTGGCCTTGGCGTTCTGCTGCTGGTGGTCGTCGCCGCGCTGGCTCTGGGGCGTGATGCCCATGGCTGGCGCTGGCTTAGCGGCGAGCTTTTTGAGGATGTACTGCCGTGGCGCTGGCCTCGGGTTATGGCTGCGTTAACCGCAGGCGTGATGCTGGCGGTGGCGGGCTGCCTGATCCAGCGGTTAACCGGTAACGCAATGGCAAGTCCTGAAGTTCTGGGGATTAGCTCCGGGGCAGCGTTTGGCGTTGTGCTGATGCTGTTTATCGTGCCGGGGAATGCCTTTGTCTGGCTGCTGCCTGCCGGTAGCCTTGGCGCTGCGGTCACGTTGCTGATCATCATGATCGCCGCCGGGCGAGGCGGTTTCTCACCTCAGCGTATGCTGCTGGCCGGGATAGCGCTCAGTACCGCCTTTACCATGCTGCTTATGATGCTGATGGCGAGCGGCGATCCGCGTATGGCGAAGCTGCTAACCTGGATTTCTGGCTCGACCTATAACGTTACCGGCGAACAGGCCGTGAGAACGCTGGCGATCATGGTCGGGCTGTTAGCCATCACGCCGCTGCTGCGCCGCTGGCTGGTGATCTTACCGTTGGGCGGGGCGACGGCAAGAGCGGTTGGTATGGCCTTGACGCCATCGCGCTTTGCGCTGCTTTTGCTGGCGGCAACGCTGACGGCTATGGCGACGTTAATCGTTGGACCATTAAGTTTTGTCGGGCTGATGGCTCCGCATATTGCGCGCATGCTTGGGTTCCGCAGGGCGATGCCGCAGCTGGCTGTTGCCGGGATATTGGGGGGGATATTAATGATTCTGGCCGACTGGTGCGGCAGGATGATTCTCTTCCCGAGCCAGGTTCCTGCGGGGCTGCTGGCGACGTTTATCGGCGCGCCTTACTTCGTTTATCTGTTGAGAAAGCAGGGTCGGTAACCCCTCACCCTAACCCTCTCCCCCGGGGGAGAGGGAACTGGAACCGCTGTTCTCCCCCTCTCCCCAAGGGGAGAGGGCACTGGAACTGCTGTTTTCCCCCTCTCCCTTCCAGGGAGAGGGCCGGGGTGAGGGTAAAGATTACAGCTTTGCAAACACGCGACGCGCCGCGTCGAGGGTTCTCTGAATATCTTCTTTGCTGTGAGCCACTGACATAAAGCCCGCTTCAAACGCAGACGGCGCCAGGTAAACGCCTTCTTCCAGCATCAGGTGGAAGAAGCGCTTGAAGCGCTCAACGTCACACGCCACCACATCTTTGTAGCAGGTCACTGTTTCGGCATCGGTGAAGAACAGGCCGAACATGCCGCCGACGTTATTCACTACCAGCGGGATGTTTTCTGCTTTTGCAGCATTCAGCAGGCCGTTGGCCAGCATTTCGGTCAGATCGGTCAGCGTCTGGTGAATGCCTGGCTGAGAGACTTCGGTCAGGCAGGCGAAGCCTGCAGCCATCGCGATAGGGTTACCTGACAGGGTACCAGCCTGGTAAACCGGACCGGTTGGCGCCAGCGCGTCCATAATTTCGCGGCGGCCGCCAAAGGCGCCTACCGGCATCCCGCCGCCGATGATTTTGCCGAGGCAGGTGAGGTCAGGCTCTACGTCGTAGTAAGACTGAGCGCCAGCCAGCGCCACGCGGAAGCCGGTCATCACTTCATCGATGATCAGCAGCGCGCCGAATTCATCGCACAGCGCACGCAGGCCCGGCAGGAAGTCAGCATGCGGTGGAATGCAGTTCATGTTGCCCGCAACCGGCTCAACGATGATACAGGCAACATCCTGCGGATATTGCTCAAAGGCTTCACGTACGGAAGCCAGATCGTTATAGGTACAGGTCAGGGTGTGTTTAGCAAAGTCTGCCGGCACGCCCGGAGAGTTTGGCTGGCCGAGCGTCAGCGCGCCGGAACCCGCTTTCACCAGCAGGCAGTCCGCGTGGCCGTGGTAGCAGCCTTCAAACTTGATGATTTTATCGCGGCCGGTGTAGCCGCGGGCCAGGCGGATGGCGCTCATGGTGGCTTCGGTACCGGAGTTCACCATACGAACCATGTCCATGGTTGGCACCAGCTCGCAAACCAGCTCCGCCATTTTCACTTCCATTTCGGTTGGCGCGCCGAAGCTCAGGCCGCGCTCAACGGCTTCGATGACCGCATTGCGGATCGCCGGATGGTTGTGGCCGAGCACCATTGGGCCCCATGAGCCGACGTAATCGATATAGGCTTTTCCATCCGCGTCATACAGGTAAGCCCCGTCCGCACGCTCAATAAACAGGGGCACACCGCCCACGCCGGTAAAGGCGCGTACCGGTGAGTTAACGCCGCCGGGTATGACCTGGCGGGCTGCGGCGTACAGGTTTTCAGACTTGCTCATGAATCGGCTCCTGATTCGTGGAAATGGTGACAGCGGGCTATTCTATGTGAAACCCGTGCTGCGTTGAAATATTTGCCCAAATCAAACGTTACGGTTTATTAGGGAATTTAATAAGACGAAGGCGCAATCCGTGGGTAAAATGCCCGCCTTATTTGTATGACCAAACGGTTTGGAACGATGAATTTAGCCAATAATTCTGCCGATGCGCGGCAAAGCGTCCGCCAGCGCCGCGGCGCTATGCTGCGTCGCCTGATTGGCCAGGACAAAATGCCGCTAATGATTTTATTAATGGCCGCCATTGTCGGCACCCTGGCAGGCCTGGTCGGCGTGGCGTTTGAGAAATCGGTCAACTGGGTATTGCAGCACCGCATCGGCATACTGGCACATGTCGCCGACAGCGCATGGCTGGTGTGGCCGCTGGCTTTTATTAGCTCGGCGCTGCTGGCGATGGTGGGCTATTTCCTGGTGCGTCGCTTTGCGCCAGAGGCGGGGGGATCGGGCATTCCTGAAATTGAAGGCGCGCTGGAAGATTTGCGTCCGGTGCGCTGGTGGCGAGTGATTCCGGTCAAGTTCATCGGCGGGATGGGTACGCTCGGTGCGGGAATGGTGCTGGGGCGCGAAGGGCCAACCGTTCAGCTCGGCGGCAACATCGGACGTATGGTCACGGACATTTTTCGCCTGAAAGGGGCGGAAGCCCGCCACTCGCTGCTGGCTACCGGCGCTGCCGCTGGTCTGTCCGCCGCGTTTAATGCGCCGCTGGCCGGTATTCTGTTTATTATCGAGGAGATGCGTACCCAGTTCCGCTACAACCTTATTTCGATAAAAGCGGTCTTCATCGGCGTGATTATGTCGAGCATCGTGTTCCGTATCTTTAATACCGAAACCACGGTCATTCAGATGGGGAAACTGGCGGATGCGCCGGTCAACACCCTTTGGCTGTATCTGATCCTCGGCATGATCTTTGGCATTATAGGCGTGGTATTTAACCGACTGGTGATTGGCGCTCAGGATATGTTCCAGCGCATCCATGGCGGCAATCTGAATAAGTGGGTGCTGATTGGTGGCCTAATAGGCGGGCTTTGCGGCGTGTTAGGCCTTATTCAGCAGGCTGCTGCCGGCGGCGGATTTAGCCTGATCCCCATTGCGGCAATGGGAAACTACACCCTCGGCATGCTGCTGTTCTTGTTCGTCGCTCGGGTGATAACGACGCTGCTCTGTTTCTCCTCCGGGGCACCGGGCGGTATTTTTGCCCCGATGCTAGCGCTCGGCACGCTGCTGGGAACCGCCTTCGGCATGGCTTGCGCAGCCTGGCTTCCGGCGTACCATCTTGATATGGGCACTTTTGCTGTTGCCGGGATGGGAGCGCTGCTGGCTGCTTCTTTACGGGCGCCGTTAACCGCCATCGTGCTGGTGCTTGAGATGACGGACAATTATCAGCTCATTCTGCCAATGATCATCACCTGTCTTGGGGCGACACTGTTGGCACAATTCCTCGGCGGAAAACCTTTATACTCGGTAATTCTGGCAAGAACGCTGGCAAAACAAGAGGCTGAGAAAGCGCGAGCGGGCGAACTGGCTTCTGCCGGGCAGAATACTTGAACGATTTACCAGGGTATTAGATAATGCCGCTAAAGTGCGGGTTATTTTCTGCCCGACTTGTCTATTGTTGGGAGCGAAAAATGAGTGATGACGTAGCGCTGCCGCTGCAGTTTACCGAAGCAGCAGCGAATAAAGTGAAAAGTCTGATTGCAGACGAAGAGAACCCTGATCTGAAACTTCGCGTCTATATCACCGGTGGTGGTTGCAGCGGCTTCCAGTATGGCTTCACCTTTGACGACCAGATTAACGACGGCGATATGACCATCGAGAAGCAGGGCGTTGCTCTGGTTGTGGATCCGATGAGCCTGCAGTATCTGGTAGGCGGCGCTGTAGATTACAGCGAAGGCCTGGAAGGCTCCCGCTTCGTGGTGACCAACCCGAACGCGAAAAGCACCTGCGGGTGCGGTTCCTCCTTCAGCATCTAACCGTAAGTTGCTGAAATAAAAAGCCGCGTATCAAACGCGGCTTTTTTTTATCGCTATTGTCGTTCATTTAGCGCAAAGGTCGGCAGCTTAAGATGCCAGCGTATCGCGGCGAGGCGAATCGCCAGCGTCACGACCATACCGATCATACTTGCCTGATCCAGCGGGACGCTGAAGGTGTGGTAAGCCGTAGCGTGAACGATACCGCCGATAATACAGGCGGTGGCGTAAATCTCGGTTCGCAGGATCATTGGGATTTCACGCGCCAGCACGTCGCGGATAATCCCGCCACCTACGCCGGTCAGCACGCCCATGCAGATAGCCACCAGCGGGCTGGTATGCGCCAGGAAAGCTTTGTTAACGCCAATTCCCACAAAGACGGCCAGGCCAACGGCATCAAGCACCGGAAGAACCCATTTAGGCAGGCGACGAGGCTGGCGTATCAGCACGATGGTCAGCAGGCAGGTCACCATGGCGACGACGAGGTCGGTGGGATCTTTTACCCAGAACACCGGGCCGTTGGCGAGCGCCATATCGCGGATGGTGCCGCCGCCTACCGCTGTAACAACCCCTAGCACCAGTACGCCGAAGGGATCCATCCGCAGCTTCCCGGCCAATAAAACGCCGGAAATAGCAAACACGGCGGTACCGACAATATCCAGCCAATAGACCAGCATGTATGACCCTCAGAGCATGACGTTAATCTTTCGCCAGCTCTTCGCAGAGCTGTTTTGCGGCGAGGATAATACGCGGGCCTGAACGTGTAAACCAGTCATCATTGACGGCAATGATCGGCACCTGCAACTGATTACTCCAGAACTGCCGCACAGACGGAATATTGTTCTCATCGCCAGCAATAATAATAGCCTGTGGTTTACGCATCAGCACCTGTTCACGGCTCACCTGGGGCCAGGGAATCCTGCTGTCGGCAAAGATATTTTGCCCGCCGCATAGCTCAACGACTTCGTTCTGAATCGACGCTCTGCTGGTGGTAAAGAGCGGCTGCTGGCTGAACTGCAGGAACACTTTCTTGCTCTGGGTATGGGCGTAGCGGGCTTTCAACTCGGCAAACTGCCGGGAAAAGCTCTGCTGCTGCCTTCAGCGCTTTTTCAGGCGCTGGACTTAGCGGCGCCAGCTGGCGCAGCGCGGCCTCAACGTCAGACACGCTCTTAGGATCCAGCCAGATGACCTTGATCCCCAGCGACACGAGCTGGTTAACCTGCCTGTCGGGGTTCCCGCCGCGCCAGGCCAGTACCGCGTCCGGTTTCAGGGCGACAATGCGTTCAAAATTCACCCCCTGCCAGTTGGCTAACTGTTCAATCTGCCTGGCCTGAGGTGGGTAATCAGAGTAAGCGCTCACCGCGATGGGAGTGATGCCGGCAGCAAACGCCAGTTCAGTATTGGCAGGCGAGAGAGAGATCACCCGAGGCGCCGCAAAAAGCAGCGCCGGGAGAAAAAAGAGCAGGGCGGTGGCCCCGCGCCAAAGGATCAGCTTAGCCACGAGCCAGCTGCTGAACCAGTTTCTCCACCATCAGGGTGGACTGCTTAGCGGCCACGGCCAGGAACTCTTCGAAGCTGAGGTGAGACTGCTGGTCGGCTACGTCGGAGATGGCGCGCACCACAACAAACGGCGTATTGAAGTTATGGCATACGTGGCCGATAGCCGTCGCTTCCATCTCTACGGCAACAGCCTGCGGGAAATTGTGGCGAATTTTTTCCAGCGCAGCAGAGCCGTTAATAAATGCGTCACCGCTGACGATCAGGCCGCGAACCGCGTGGAGATCCAGCTCTTTAATGCAGGTTTCTGCCGCGTCGATAAGCTTTTTATCCGCAACGAAAGCTGCCGGGCAGCCCGCCATCTGACCATATTCATAGCCGAAGGCCGTCACGTCTGCATCGTGATAGCGGACTTCGTCGGAGACCACGATATCACCCACTTTCAGCGTTGGCGCCAGACCGCCTGCGGAGCCAGTGTTGATGATTACGTCCGGTTTGCAGTGTTCCAGCAGCAGCGTAGCACCCATGGCCGCAGAAACCTTGCCGATGCCGGACTTCAGCAGCGCCACTTCAACGCCGTTCAGCGTTCCGGTATAAATTTCGCAACCGGCGATGCTCAGCGTGTGGCGGTTTTCGATTTTGTCACGCAGCAGCGTAACTTCTTCTTCCATTGCACCAATAATGCCTGCTTTCATAGAGATACTCGCTAATGTGGTGGAACATGACTCGATTTTCGGGGCATAGTCTATCATGGCAAACAGTCTCCTTATCAACGGAACAGGAGTGGGCATGAGCGAAATAGACTTCCGCAAGAAAATTAACTGGCATCGACGCTTCCGCTCGCCCGAAGGAGTGAAGAGCGAAATGGAAATTCTGCGCATCTTCGAAAGCGATCGCGGCAGGATCATCAACTCTCCGGCCATTCGCCGTCTGCAGCAGAAAACCCAGGTCTTCCCGCTTGAGCGTAATGCCGCCGTGCGAACCCGTCTTACCCATTCGCTGGAGGTGCAGCAGGTCGGGCGCTACATTGCCAAAGAGATCCTCAGCCGCCTGAAAGAGCAAAAGGCGCTGGAAAAATATGGTCTCGATGAGCTGACCGGCCCCTTTGAAAGCATCGTGGAAATGGCCTGTCTGATGCATGACATCGGCAATCCACCGTTCGGCCATTTTTGGCGAATCGGCGATAAACGACTGGTTTCGCCAGCGCCTGCATCCCGAAGACAGCGGCGGGCAGCCCTGCAGCGACGACCGTTGTAAAGTCGATGTTTTACGGCTGCGCGAAGGCGAAGAGTCATTAAACGCTTTACGCAGCAAAGTTCGCCAGGATCTCTGTCACTTTGAGGGGAACGCGCAGGGCATTCGTCTGGTGCATAGTTTGCTAAGGATGAACCTGACCTGGGCGCAGGTTGGCTGCATACTCAAATACACCCGCCCGGCCTGGTTTGCACAAACTCCACCTGCCAGCCATGCTTATTTAATGAAAAAGCCGGGGTTTTATCTGTCGGAGGAGGGGTATATCGCGCGCCTGCGTAAAGAGCTGGATCTGGGCGAATACAGCCGCTTCCCGCTGACCTGGATCATGGAGGCGGCAGACGACATTTCTTACTGCGTAGCCGATCTGGAAGATGCCGTCGAAAAACGCATTTTCAGCGTCGAGCAGCTCTACCAGCACCTTTGCGATGCCTGGGGCGAGCAGAAGCGGGGCGATCTCTTTGAGCTGGTGGTGAAAGATGCCTGGGATAAATCACGCACCAACCAAATGCGGCGCAGCGCGGAAGATCAGTTCTTTATGTATCTTCGCGTCAATACGTTGAACAAGCTGGCGCCGTATGCCGCCCAGCGCTTTATCGACAATTTGCCGGCGATTTACTCCGGCGAGTTCAATCATGCGCTGCTGGAGGACGATAGCCCGTTTGCCCGGCTGCTTGAGCTGTATAAGCAGGTGGCCGTACGTCAGGTGTTCAGTCACCCGGATATCGAACAGCTGGAATTACAGGGCTATCGGGTAATCAGTGGTTTACTGGATATTTACAGTCCCTTACTCGAGCTTTCGACCGAGGACTTCACGGAGCTGGTTAGCAAGGAGAGCCTGCGCCGGCTGCCTATCGCGTCGCGCCTTTTCCATAAACTTTCGACTAAACATCGGCTTGCTTATGTGGAGGCGGTGAGCGCTTTGCATCCGGCAAGCCTTGATTTTTCCGTTTGGGAATACTATTTCCGTGCAAGGCTTATCCAGGATTATATCAGCGGAATGACCGATTTATATGCCTGGGATGAGTATCGACGGCTGATGGCGGTGGAGTGAGGCTTCCGGGAGTTTTGTAAAGATGACCAATAATTTTTTACTTTTTCCATGCACTTAAGCGCTGAACTTAGCGCGTAAAACTTCACTCTGAATGGTACCAACACAGCAATTTTGCCTGATTTGAAAGTTGAGATGATTCCATGAAAAAAACCACGTTAGCAATGAGTGCGCTGGCTCTTAGTCTGGGTTTGGCGCTGAGTCCGATGTCTGCCTCCGCCGCTGAGACGGCCTCCTCTGCATCTGCTGCGCAGCCGCTGCCAAGCCTTGCGCCGATGCTGGAGCAGGTGATGCCTTCAGTGGTGAGTATCAACGTTGAAGGGAGCACAACGGTAAATACTCCGCGTATGGGGCGTAATTTCCAGCAGTTCTTCGGTGATAACTCGCCTTTCTGCCAGGACGGTTCACCGTTCCAGAATTCTCCGTTCTGTCAGGGCGGCGGCGGTGAAGGCGGGGCCGACGGCGGCAGCCAGCAGCAGAAATTTATGGCGCTGGGCTCCGGGGTAATTATTGATGCCGCGAAAGGCTATGTCGTCACCAACAACCACGTGGTGGATAATGCCAACGTGATCAAAGTTCAGCTGAGCGATGGCCGCAAGTTTGACGCCAAAGTGGTGGGCAAAGACCCGCGCTCTGACATCGCGCTTATCCAGCTGCAGGATCCGAAAAACCTGACGGCGATTAAAATTGCCGACTCCGACGCGCTGCGCGTAGGGGACTACACCGTGGCTATCGGTAACCCGTATGGCCTGGGTGAAACCGTGACTTCCGGTATCGTTTCGGCGCTGGGCCGTAGCGGTCTGAACGTGGAAAAACTACGAAAACTTTATCCAGACCGATGCGGCGATCAACCGCGGCAACTCAGGGCGGCGCGCTGGTTAACCTGAACGGCGAGCTTATCGGGATTAACACCGCGATTCTGGCGCCGGACGGCGGCAACATCGGTATCGGTTTTGCCATTCCGAGCAACATGGTGAAAAACCTGACCGCTCAGATGGTGCAGTTCGGCCAGGTTCGCCGCGGCGAACTGGGCATTATGGGAACTGAGCTGAACTCCGAGCTGGCGAAAGCGATGAAGGTTGATGCCCAGCGTGGCGCGTTTGTCAGCCAGGTGATGCCGAACTCTTCCGCTGCCAAAGCGGGGATCAAAGCCGGTGACGTGATCACCTCCCTGAACGGTAAACCAATCAGTAGCTTTGCCGCGCTGCGTGCGGAAGTGGGCTCAATGCCGGTGGGCAGCAAAATTTCCCTGGGCCTGCTGCGCGACGGCAAACCGGTGACGGTCAGCCTTGAGCTGCAGCAAAGCACCCAGAACCAGGTTGACGCCGCCACTATCTTCACCGGTATTGAAGGGGCAGAGATGAGCAACCGCAGCGGTAAAGATCAGAAAGGCGTGCAGGTCACCAGCGTGAAACCGAATTCGCCAGCCGCGCGTATTGGTCTGAAAAAAGGGGATATTATCGTCGGCGTGAACCAGCAGGCGGTGAACAATATCGCCGAGCTGCGTAAAGTGATGGACAGCAAGCCGTCGGTGATGGCGCTGAGCATCCAGCGCGGTGACTCGTCGATTTACCTGCTGATGCAGTAATCCCTGAGCAGAACTGAAAAGGGCCGCAATTGCGGCCCTTTTTGTTAGTGGCTGGACTTACTTGTTGCGGGTCAGTTTTTCCAGGTCGGACTCAATTTCGCTGATCTTGTTGGTCACCACGGACTCCAGGTGACGCAGATCCTCGAGGATCTTACGCTTCAGATCGACTTCGGTGCGGTCACGCTGGCAAAGCTGATCGAGCTCATCGATCACATAGCGCAGGTTTGGGCTGATCTCCTGCACTTCTTTGTAGCCCTGGCCTACGCCATCGGCCACCACGGTTTTGCGCTGGCGTGGATATTTAAACTTCACGCTTTTGGCAAAAAAACTCGCCCTTATCCTTGTGGAAATAGACTTTCAGGATATCGTTGTTGGCTTCCTGCCGGAGGCTGTAACGATCGATTTCATCAGGATTGGTAATACCCAGACTTTTTAAATTATCGTACATAAGCGGTACCCTTAAATATCAATAACCATTAGAGAGTTAACGGAAAATTCCTTTTCCGCTAGTGCCAGATGCAAAAAAGGCGGGATAACCCGCCTTTTGGTGCAAAAAACTTAGTCGATGGTGCGCAGCAGTTCGTTGATGCCCACTTTACCGCGGGTTTTGGCGTCCACCTTCTTCACAATCACCGCGCAGTACAGGCTGTAAGAGCCGTCTTTAGACGGCAGGTTGCCGGAAACCACCACGGAGCCTGCCGGTACGCGGCCATAATGTACTTCGCCGGTTTCGCGGTCGTAAATACGGGTGCTCTGGCCGATGTAAACGCCCATCGAGATCACGGAACCTTCTTCGACGATCACGCCTTCAACCACTTCAGAACGCGCGCCGATGAAGCAGTTGTCTTCGATGATGGTTGGGTTTGCCTGCAGCGGTTCCAGCACGCCACCGATGCCGACGCCGCCGGACAGGTGAACGTTTTTACCGATCTGAGCGCAAGAACCTACGGTTGCCCAGGTGTCAACCATGGTGCCTTCGTCTACATAGGCACCGATGTTAACGTAGGAAGGCATCAGCACGGTGTTACGTGCAATGAAGGCGCCCTGACGTACCGCAGCAGGAGGCACAACGCGGAAGCCCTCTTTCTGGAAACGCGCTTCATCGTAGTCGGCGAATTTCATCGGCACTTTATCGAAATAGCGGCTTTCCGCGCCTTCGATAACTTTATTGTCGTTAATGCGGAAAGAGAGCAGAACCGCCTTCTTCAGCCACTGGTGAGTGACCCACTGGCCATCAATTTTTTCAGCAACGCGCAGCGCACCGCTGTCGAGCAGGGCAATCACCTGATTTACCGCTTCGCGGGTCACGGTATCAACATTTGCCGGGGTGATCTCGGCGCGACGCTCGAAAGCGGATTCGATAACATTTTGTAGCTGCTGCATGATGAATATTTCCTGATTGTGACTTACCTTCCAACTTATGGGCGACGAGGAACTTGACTGTCGCCCACGGGCTAAAAAGGTAAAAAATAAAAGACCGTTATTTATCGTTTGGATTAAGGGCCGCTGTCAACCGTTGCTGCACTTCCTGCTGGAGCACATTATTAAGCGCACGCCGGTCTGCGGTCGCGATTATAAATAAATCTTCTACTCGCTCCCCAATTGTCGTAATTCTCGCCCCATAAAGTGAAATACCGAGGTCGGCGAACACTTCACCCACCCTAGCCAGCAGGCCGGGCTGATCGAGCGCAATCAGCTCAAGGAATGTACGCCTGTCGGTGTGGGTTGGCAGGAAGTTAACTTCGGTGTCCACGGTAAAGTGGCGTAGTTTTGCCGACTGGCGACGAGGCTGCGGCGGCTGCCAGGTTGTCTGGGTGATCGCCTGCTCGAGGCTATGGCGAATAATATTATGCCGGTCAATCGACAGCGGGCTGCCGTCCGGCTCCAGCACGATAAAGGTGTCCATCGCCATACCGTCGCGGGTGGTAAAGATCTGCGCGTCGTGAACGCTGAGGTTACGGCGGTCGAGCTCGGCGCAGACGGCGGCAAACAGATAAGGCCTGTCCGGGCTCCAGATAAAGATCTCCGTGCCGCCGCGAGTGGCTTGCGGGCTAAGCAGGATCATCGGCTGATTCAGATCGTGCTTCAGCAAATGCCGGGCATGCCAGGCTATCTGGTTTGGCGTATGGCGGACAAAATAGTTCGCACGGCAGCGGGCCCAGATGTGGTGCAGGGCTTCTTCATTAATATTGTCCATCCGCAGCAACGCCAGCGCCTGAAGCTGGTGGTGGCGCACGCGTTCGCGCATATCAGGGCTGTTCTGCATTCCGCGGCGCAGCTGCTTCTCGGTGGCGAAGTAGAGCTCACGCAGCAGGCTTTGCTTCCAGCTGTTCCACAGCGTCTCATTGGTGGCGCAGATATCGGCCACGGTCAGGCAGACCAGATAGCGCAGCCGGTTCTCTGTCTGCACCTCTTCGGCGAACTGCTTGATAACTTCAGGATCCTGAATATCACGCCGCTGAGCGGTCACCGACATCAGCAGATGCTGGCGTACCAGCCAGGCGACCAGCTGGGTTTCCCGGGAGTTCAGGCCGTGAAGCTCGGCAAATTTGAGCACGTCCTGGGCGCCCAGCACCGAGTGATCGCCGCCTCGCCCTTTGGCGATATCGTGGAACAGGGCTGCGATTAATATCAGCTCCGGGTGCGAAAGGCGGGGCCAGAGATCGACGCACAGCGGGTGCTTCGAGCGCGTCTCTTCTTTCGCGAAGCTTTCCAGCTTTTGCAGAACGCGAATAGTGTGTTCATCCACGGTGTAGGCGTGGAACAGGTCAAACTGCATCTGGCCGACGATATGCGACCACTGCGGCATATAGGCCCATAGCACGCTGTGGCGGTGCATTGGCACCAGCGCACGGCTTACTGCGCCTGGGTGACGAAGGATCACCAGAAACAGCTCGCGAGCTTCCGGAATATAGCAAAGCGGCTGGGTCAGATGACGGCGGGCGTGGCGCAAATGACGCAGGGTTGTTGAGTAGATACCGGTGATATCGCGGTTACGCACCATCATATAGAACATCCGCAGGATAGCCTGCGGTTCGCGCATAAACAGCGTTTCGTCACGCAGGTCGATGAGCGTGCCGCGCAGCTGGAAATCATCGTCCAGCGGGCGCGGTTTTTCGCTGGCGTCCAGCGCCAGGATAGCTTCGTCGAACAGCTGCAGCAGCATCTGGTTCAGCTCGCCCACGCGGCGGGTAACGCGGTAGAAATCCTTCATCATATGTTCGACCGGCTCGTTGCCCTCGCCGCTGTAGTGCAGGCGCTGGGCCACGCTGAGCTGGCGGTCGAACAGCAAACGGTTGTCGTAGCGATTGACCTCAAGGTGCAGGGCAAAGCGAATGCGCCACAGCAAATGCTGGCATTCGTCGAGCTCTTTACGCTCGGCTTCGGTTAAGAAACCGAAATCTACCATCTCGCCCATAGAGGTCGCGCCAAAGTGGCGGCGGGCAACCCATTGTAGCGTGTGAATATCACGCAGGCCGCCGGGGCTGCTTTTGATATCGGGTTCGAGGTTGTAGCTGGTGCCGTGGTAGCGCTGGTGGCGCTCGCTCTGCTCCTCGACCTTCGCCGCAAAAAACTTCGCCGACGGCCAGAAACCTTCGCTGAAGATATGCTTCTGGAGCTCAAGGAACAGGGCAACATCGCCAATTAACAGCCGGGATTCGATCAGGTTGGTCGCGACCGTCAGGTCAGAAAGCCCTTCAAGCAGGCACTCTTCGAGCGTACGAACGCTGTGGCCGACCTCCAGCTTCACGTCCCAGAGCAGGGTCAGCAGCTCGCCGATTTTTTGCGCCTGGGCGTCGGTCAGCCGCCTGCGGCTCAGGATCAGCAGATCGATATCCGACAGCGGGTGCAGCTCTGCGCGGCCATAGCCGCCGACGGCAACCAGCGCGGCTTCCGGCACATCGGCAAAGCCATAGGCTATCCACAGCCGCTGCAGAAGCTGATCGATAAATTCGGTGCGGGCCTCAATCAGCCGCTCGGCGGAAATGCCGCTGTCGAAGGCGGTACCTAACCATTTCTGGAAAGTCTCTAAATGCGACTTGATGTTCGCGCAATTAAGTTCGGCTTCCTGCCAGCTGTTGGGATAGTCCGGCTGGCCGGAAATCTCGGGTTCGGTGGTGTTGGCAAACTGCTCTGGCAAAGCTGGACTCATTGTGCGCTACCCATAAAAAAAGCCGGCTCAGGGCCGGCTTAGATTGCTGACAGACGTCAGGGCATCATTCGTTATGCGAAATCACCGCAGGGATGGTGTCATCCTTACGCAGCGTCATAATTTCGCAGCCGTTCTCCGTCACCACAATAGTATGCTCGTATTGAGCAGACAAGCTGCGATCTTTGGTTTTCACCGTCCAGCCGTCTTTCATGGTGCGGATGCGGTAATCACCGGCGTTGACCATCGGTTCGATGGTGAAGGTCATGCCCGGCTGAAGCACTACGCCGCCGTCGTCCGCATCGTAGTGAAGCACCTGAGGTTCTTCATGGAATACGCGGCCAATGCCGTGGCCGCAGTACTCGCGAACCACGGAGAAACCTTCAGCTTCAACGAACTTCTGAATCGCTGCGCCAAGGGTGCGCAGGCGGATGCCGGGTTTCACCATGCGCAGCGCCAGGTAAAGGCTTTCCTGGGTGATGCGGCACAGGCGCTCGCCAATAATCGTTGGTTTACCCACGATGAACATCTTTGAGGTGTCGCCGTGGTACTCGTCTTTAATCACGGTTACGTCGATGTTGACGATATCGCCGTCTTTCAGCGCTTTTTCATCGTCCGGGATGCCGTGGCAAACCACTTCATTGATGGAGATACAGACGGATTTTGGAAAACCGTGATAGCCCAGGCAGGCGGAGATGGCCTGCTGTTCATTCACGATATAGTCATTACAGATGCGATCCAGCTCGCCGGTAGTGATACCCGGTTTGACATGGGATTCGATCATTTCCAGCACTTCGGCAGCCAGGCGGCCGGCGACGCGCATTTTTTCGATTTCTTCAGGTGTCTTAATTGAGATAGCCATATCAGATCCGCAGATGTCGATAACGTCGACATGAAATGAGCAGGGAAGTTGGGGTAATGGTATCAGGGGGGGCGTCTCCCTGCAAAATTGAGAATCATCAAGTGGCCATCACGGCAACAACTATTGGAGTCTGGCGGCCATTTATGGTATAAAGCGCGCCGGACTTGTATTCCGATTTTTCGGGTACAGCCAAATACGCTCACTTTGTGTAAATAACACACACGTATCGACACATATTCCGGGGTGCCCTTTGGGGTCGGCAATATGGGATACGTGGAGGCATAACCCCATACTTTATATAGAGGTTTTAAAACATGGCTACTGTTTCCATGCGCGACATGCTCAAGGCTGGTGTTCACTTTGGTCACCAGACCCGTTACTGGAACCCGAAAATGAAGCCTTTCATCTTCGGCGCACGTAACAAAGTTCACATCATCAACCTTGAGAAAACTGTACCAATGTTCAACGAAGCTCTGGCTGAACTGAACAAGATTTCTTCTCGCAAAGGTAAAATCCTTTTCGTTGGTACTAAACGCGCTGCAAGCGAAGCGGTGAAAGACGCTGCTAACAGCTGCGATCAGTTCTTCGTGAACCATCGCTGGTTGGGCGGCATGCTGACTAACTGGAAAACCGTTCGTCAGTCCATCAAACGTCTGAAAGACCTGGAAACTCAGGCTCAGGACGGTACTTTCGACAAGCTGACTAAGAAAGAAGCGCTGATGCGCACTCGTGAGCTGGACAAGCTGGAAAACAGCCTGGGCGGTATCAAAGACATGGGCGGCCTGCCGGACGCACTGTTTGTTATCGATGCCGATCACGAGCACATCGCTATCAAAGAAGCAAACAACCTGGGTATCCCAGTATTTGCTATCGTTGATACCAACTCTGATCCGGACGGTGTTGATTTCGTTATCCCTGGTAACGACGATGCTATCCGTGCTGTTAGCCTGTACCTGGGCGCTGTAGCTGCAACCGTTCGTGAAGGCCGTTCTCAGGATCTGGCTTCCCAGGCGGAAGAAAGCTTCGTAGAAGCAGAGTAATAAGGCACGCTCGTTAGAGCCCTTATTTAACCAGGTAGTATCTCGTTTGGTTAGGGGCCTTTTTATGGCCCCTTTTTCACTTTTAAGCCCGTCTGGCCACCGCGCCGGGCAGGCAACATCTCCGAGGATTTTAGAATGGCTGAAATTACCGCATCCCTGGTAAAAGAGCTGCGTGAGCGTACTGGCGCTGGCATGATGGATTGTAAAAAAGCGCTGACCGAAGCCAACGGCGACATCGAGCTGGCAATCGAGAACATGCGTAAATCCGGTGCGATCAAAGCAGCTAAGAAAGCAGGCAACGTTGCTGCTGACGGCGTGATCATCACTAAGATCGACGGCAACTACGGCGTGATTCTGGAAGTTAACTGCCAGACTGACTTCGTTGCTAAAGACGGCGGTTTCCAGGCGTTTGCTAACAAGGTTCTGGACGCAGCGGTTGCTGGCAAAATCACCGACGTTGAAGTTCTGAAAGCGCAGTTCGAAGAAGAGCGCGTTGCACTGGTTGCTAAAATCGGTGAGAACATCAACATCCGTCGCGTATCTTCCCTGGAAGGCGAAGTGCTGGGCTCTTACCAGCACGGCGCACGTATCGGCGTTCTGGTTGCGGCTAAAGGCGCTGATGAAGAGCTGGTTAAGCAGCTGGCGATGCACGTTGCTGCAAGCAAGCCTGAGTTCGTTAAGCCAGAAGACGTGTCTGCAGAAGTGGTAGAGAAAGAGTACCAGGTTCAGCTGGACATCGCGATGCAATCCGGTAAGCCGAAAGAAATCGCAGAGAAAATGGTTGAAGGCCGCATGAAGAAATTCACCGGTGAAGTTTCTCTGACTGGCCAGCCGTTCGTGATGGATCCAAGCAAAACCGTTGCTCAGCTGCTGAAAGAGCACAACGCTGACGTGACTAACTTTATCCGCTTCGAAGTGGGTGAAGGTATCGAGAAAGTTGAGACTGACTTTGCAGCAGAAGTTGCTGCTATGTCCAAGCAGTCTTAATGGTTTAAAAGGAACCGCCAACCGGCGGTTCCTTTTTATCCAGCCTTACAGTTTCAGAGCGCTCCGTTAGGCGAGCGGGCTGAAATGCGACAGAATGTCGCCAGAATTAACCCTCCCCCATTCGTTGACTGTTCTCAGGAAAGAAACATGGCTACCAATGCAAAACCCGTCTACAAACGTATTCTGCTCAAACTGAGCGGCGAAGCTCTGCAAGGCACAGAAGGCTTTGGTATTGACGCGAGTATTCTGGACCGTATGGCTCAGGAAATTAAAGAGCTGGTGGAACTTGGCATTCAGGTCGGGGTGGTAATCGGCGGTGGCAACTTATTCCGTGGCGCAGGCCTGGCGAAAGCCGGCATGAACCGCGTCGTGGGCGACCACATGGGCATGCTGGCGACCGTCATGAATGGCCTGGCGATGCGTGATGCGCTCCACCGCGCCTATGTGAACGCCCGCCTGATGTCCGCTATTCCATTGAATGGCGTTTGCGACAACTACAGCTGGGCAGAGGCGATCAGCCTGCTGCGTGCTAACCGCGTCGTTATTCTGTCTGCGGGTACCGGTAACCCGTTCTTCACCACCGACTCTGCTGCCTGCCTGCGCGGGATCGAAATTGAAGCAGACGTGGTGCTGAAGGCCACCAAAGTGGATGGCGTGTTTACCGCCGATCCGGCAAAAGATCCTGCTGCCACCATGTACGATCAGCTGACCTACAGTGAAGTACTGGATAAAGAGCTGAAAGTGATGGATCTTGCCGCGTTCACGCTTGCCCGTGACCACAAACTGCCGATTCGCGTGTTCAACATGAACAAGCCGGGTGCGCTGCGTCGCGTGGTAATGGGTGAGAAAGAAGGCACTTTAATTACTGAATAATTTCAGTTGCCCGGTAATCAGGGTAAGATTTGGCTTTATCTACAGCCAGGACTAAACAGGGCTATACTTAGCCTGCAGCGTCGCTGCTGCAGAGAATAAGCGTGGTCTGCCTTAAACCAGTTTTCAAGGATTCGTAACGTGATTAGCGATATCAGAAAAGATGCTGAAGTACGTATGGATAAATGCGTCGAAGCTTTTAAAAACCAGATCAGCAAAATTCGTACCGGCCGCGCTTCTCCAAGCCTGCTGGACGGTATCGTAGTGGAATACTACGGTACGCCAACGCCGCTGCGCCAGCTGGCAAGCGTGACCGTTGAAGATACCCGTACTCTGAAGATCAACGTGTTCGATCGCTCTATGGGCCCGGCGGTTGAGAAGGCGATCATGGCTTCTGACCTCGGTCTGAACCCAAGCTCTGCCGGCACCGATATCCGCGTTCCGCTTCCGCCGCTGACCGAAGAGCGTCGTAAAGATCTGATCAAAGTTGTGCGTGGCGAAGCTGAAGGCGCTCGTGTTGCGGTACGTAACGTTCGCCGTGACGCTAACGACAAAGTTAAAGCCCTGTTGAAAGACAAAGAGATCAGCGAAGATGACGATCGCCGCTCTCAGGACGACGTGCAGAAGCTGACCGATGCCGCTATCAAGAAAGTGGATGCGGCTCTGTCTGAAAAAGAAACCGAGCTGATGCAGTTCTAATCCACCGCTTTTGTGGAAAATACGCCGTTCAGTAAGCCCTCGCGTACCGCGAAGCGTTTGCTGGCGGCGTTTTGCTTTATAAAACACAGAGCAAAGGCATGGACAACCGGCGCCTTGCGCCGCAAACTAATGCGCCATTAACCCCTCATTTTATGACCTTGAGTACCTCATGAAGCAGCTCACTATTCTTGGATCCACCGGCTCTATTGGCGTCAGCACGCTGAACGTCGTTCGTCATAATCCTGAAAAATTTGCCGTTACCGCGCTGGTGGCGGGTAACAACGTCGGGAAGATGGTCGAGCAATGTCTGGCGTTCTCTCCGAAGTTTGCGGTGATGGCCAGCGAGTCAGCGGCTGCGGAAGTTCGTCGTGCTCTGAAAGAGCAGGGGAGTAAAACCGAGGTGCTGGCTGGCGAGCAGGCCGCCTGTGAAGTCGCGTCGCTCAATGAAGTGGATCAGGTGATGGCGGCTATCGTTGGCGTGGCAGGTTTGCCGTCTACTCTGGCCGCCATTTCTGCGGGCAAGCAGGTGCTGCTCGCCAATAAAGAGTCGCTGATCACCTGTGGGCGTCTGTTTATGGAAGCCGTTGCGCGCAGCAAAGCGCAATTGTTGCCGATTGACAGCGAACACAACGCTATTTTTCAGAGTTTGCCAGAAACAATTCAGCAAAACCTGGGATATGCTAGCCTCGAGGATAACGGCGTATCGTCGATTATTCTCACCGGGTCGGGTGGCCCATTCCGGGATACGGCTTACGCGGACCTCGCGGCGATGACGCCCGATCAGGCCTGCAGCCACCCGAACTGGTCGATGGGGCGTAAGATTTCCGTCGATTCGGCCACCATGATGAATAAAGGTCTCGAATACATTGAAGCTCGTTGGCTGTTCAACGCTTCTGCCGCCCAGATGGAAGTGCTGATTCATCCTCAGTCGGTTATTCACTCGATGGTCCGTTACCGTGACGGCAGCGTACTTGCTCAGCTTGGTGCGCCTGATATGCGCACGCCTATCGCACACGCTATGGCCTATCCTGCGCGCGTTGAGTCCGGTGTGGCGGCGCTCGATTTCTGCAAAATCGGCTCGCTGACCTTTATGGAGCCTGACTTCGAACGCTATCCATGCCTGAAGTTAGCCATCGATGCGAGCGCGCAAGGGCAGGCGGCGACTACCGCGCTTAATGCGGCAAATGAAGTGGTCGTTGAGGCCTTCCTGAATCAGCAGGTCAGGTTTACCGATATCGCGGTGCTAAACCGCAGCGTGCTTGAGCAAATGAATTTAACCGAACCGCAAAGCGTCGACGAAGTGCTGCGTGTGGATGCAATCGCTCGTGAAATCGCCAAAAAACAAGTGATGCACCTCGCAAGCCGGTGATAATTCATGCGGCCGAAGTACCGCCATTTGTTCGCTTTGTGCTTCAGTGATATAGTCTGCGCCACTTAATCGCCAGATGTGACTGAGCGCTAAGTGGAAAGCCGTGTCACAACACGGCTTTTTTGTGCACCAGGCTTCAGTATTCCTGAGTACCGCTTAATTTTTTTCAGGGAATCATTACGCGTTATGTTGTCTGCTAATCAACAATTAAGCGAATCCGTCACCCCGCATGGCGCACGCCATGTTGCCATCATTATGGATGGCAATGGCCGTTGGGCTAAGCGTCAGGGAAAAATGAGGGTTTTCGGTCATAAAGCGGGAGCAAAATCGGTACGCCGCGCTGTCACCTTTGCAGCGAATCACGGCATCGATGCGCTGACGCTTTACGCTTTTAGCAGCGAGAACTGGAACCGTCCGGCTCAGGAAGTGACCGCCTTGATGGAGCTGTTCGTCTGGGCATTAGACAGTGAGGTGAAAAGCCTGCACCGCCATAATGTTCGCCTGCGAATCATCGGCGATACCAGCCGATTTAACCTCCGTCTGCAAGAACGAATCAAAAAAGCTGAAGCATTAACCAGTGAGAATACTGGGCTGACGCTGAATATCGCCGCGAATTATGGCGGGCGTTGGGATATTATTCAGGGAGTGCGACAGCTTGCGTCGCAGGTGCAGGAAGGCTTATTGCGCCCGGATCAGATAGATGAAGAGCTGCTCGGTCAGCAGATCTGCATGCATGAACTGGCTCCCGTAGATTTAGTAATTAGGACAGGGGGAGAGCATCGCATCAGTAATTTCCTCATCTGGCAGATTGCCTATGCGGAACTTTATTTTACCGATGTTCTTTGGCCTGATTTCGATGAACAAGACTTTGAAGGTGCGCTAAATGCTTTTGCAAACCGAGAGCGTCGTTTTGGTGGCACAGCACCTGGTGGTGAATAAGCCTGTTGGGGGTCACTTTTGCTGAAGTATCGCCTGATTTCCGCGTTTATTATGATTCCCATTGTAATCGCGGCGCTGTTTTGGCTTCCACCACCGGGATTTGCGATTGCTACGCTGGTGATTTGTATGCTGGCGGCATGGGAGTGGGGTCAACTGGCCGGTTTTGTCTCGCGTTCACAGCGCGTCTGGCTGGCCGTTCTGTGTGGTCTGCTGCTCGCGGTGATGCTGATTTCGCTGCCGGAGTACCGGCATTCGGTGCACCTGCCGATAATCGAAATCTCCCTGTGGGCCTCGCTGGCCTGGTGGGTGGCCGCGCTGTTGCTGGTTCTGTTCTATCCGGCCTCGGCGGCGCTGTGGCGCAATTCTAAACCGATTCGCCTGATTTTCGGTCTGCTGACCATTGTGCCGTTCTTCTGGGGCATGGTGGCCTTGCGCAGCTGGCATTACGATATTAACCACTACAGCGGCTCAATCTGGCTGTTGTACGTGATGTTCCTGGTGTGGGGCGCGGATTCCGGCGCTTATCTCTTCGGGAAAATGTTTGGTAAGCATAAGCTTGCGCCAAAGGTCTCCCCCGGCAAGACGTGGCAGGGCTTTATCGGCGGTCTTGCGACATCAGCCGTCATTTCCGTGCTGTTTGGCATGTGGGCTAATTTAAACGTTGCGCCTGCAGTTCTGCTAACCTGTTCCATTGTTGCCGCGCTGGCCTCCGTTCTGGGTGATTTAACCGAGAGCATGTTTAAGCGCGAAGCGGGGATTAAAGATAGTGGTCACCTTATCCCGGGACATGGTGGTATTCTAGACCGTATTGACAGCCTGACAGCGGCAGTGCCGGTGTTTGCGTGTCTGCTGCTTCTGGTATTCAGGACGATTTAACGGAAGGTTTTATGCTGAGCATACTCTGGAATTTGGCTGCGTTTATCGTTGCACTGGGTGTTTTAATTACCGTGCATGAGTTTGGCCATTTTTGGGTTGCTCGCCGCTGTGGCGTTCGCGTGGAGCGCTTCTCCATTGGCTTTGGTAAGGCGCTATGGCGCCGTACCGACCGTCAGGGAACCGAGTTTGTGATTGCGCTGATCCCGCTGGGCGGCTACGTCAAAATGCTGGATGAGCGCGTTGAGCCGGTGTTACCGGAGATGCGCAATGCGGCGTTCAATAACAAAACGGTTTCTCAGCGAGCGGCCATTATTGCTGCAGGGCCTGTCGCTAACTTTATCTTCGCTATCTTTGCCTACTGGCTGGTGTTTATCATTGGCATTCCCAGCCTGCGTCCGGTGATCGGTGAAATAACCCCCAACTCTATCGCCGCCGAAGCACAAATTAGCGCCGGTATGGAACTAAAAGCGATTGATGGCATCGAAACGCCTGATTGGGATGCTGTTCGTTTAGCGTTAATCGGTAAGATTGGCGATGCGAGCGCCCGAGTCTCCTATGCCCCGTTTGGGACGAATCAAACCCGGGATGTGACCCTCGATCTGAGCCACTGGCAGTTTGAGCCTGATAAGCAGGATCCGATAACATCACTGGGGTTCAGACCTCGCGGTCCGCAGATTGAAAACGTACTGGATGAAGTCCAGCCTCAGTCCGCGGCGAGTAAGGCCGGTTTGCAAGCCGGGGACAGGATCGTTAAAGTCAACGGTCAGCCGCTTCTTCAGTGGAGCGCGTTTGTTAACCTGGTGCGTGATAACCCAGGGCAGGCGCTGACCGTAGAGATTGAAAGGCAGGGTAGCCCCTTGTCTTTGACGCTGATACCGGATACAAAACCGGGTAAAGCGAAGGCTGAAGGGTTTGCAGGGGTGATACCGAAGATTATCCCGCTGCCTGATGAGTACAAAACAGTGCGTCAGTATGGGCCGTTTACCGCTGTAGCAGAAGCCACGGATAAAACCTGGCAACTGATGAAGCTGACGGTCAACATGCTGGGGAAATTAATAACCGGTGATGTAAAACTGAACAACCTCAGTGGGCCAATCTCCATAGCTCAAGGGGCAGGTATGTCGGCGGAATACGGCTTAATCTACTTCCTGATGTTCCTGGCGCTTATCAGCGTCAACTTAGGGATTATTAATCTGTTTCCACTCCCCGTCCTGGACGGTGGGCACCTGCTCTTTTTGGCGGTTGAGAAACTGAAAGGCACTCCGGTTTCCGAGCGAGTTCAGGACTTCAGTTATCGCATTGGCTCTATCTTGCTGGTGCTATTAATGGGGCTTGCACTTTTCAATGATTTCTCTCGTTTATAGAGAGAATTAGGTTAGGAAGAACGCATAACAACGATGGCGATGAAAAAGCTCCTCATAGCGTCGCTGCTGTTTAGCAGCGCCACCGTATACGGTGCAGACGGGTTCGTGGTGAAAGACATTCATTTCGAAGGCCTGCAGCGAGTCGCCGTCGGTGCGGCCCTCCTCAGTATGCCGGTGCGCGTAGGCGACACCGTCTCTGACGAGGATATCAGTAATACAATCCGCTCACTGTTCGCCACCGGCAACTTTGAAGATGTGCGTGTTCTGCGTGATGGCAATACGCTGCTGGTGCAGGTTAAAGAGCGCCCGACGATTGCCAGCATCACCTTCTCCGGCAACAAGTCGGTGAAAGATGACATGCTCAAGCAGAACCTTGAAGCCTCCGGCGTGCGCGTGGGTGAATCCCTCGATCGTACGACGCTGGGCGACATCGAGAAAGGGCTGGAAGACTTCTACTACAGCGTCGGTAAATACAGCGCCAGCGTTAAAGCTGTCGTCACGCCGCTGCCGCGGAACCGCGTTGACCTGAAGCTGGTCTTCCAGGAAGGCGTCTCCGCGAAAATCCAGCAGATCAACATCGTGGGTAACCATGCGTTTACCACTGATGAGCTGATCTCCCGCTTCCAGCTGCGCGATGAAGTGCCGTGGTGGAACGTTGTGGGCGATCGCAAATACCAGAAACAGAAGCTGGCGGGTGACCTTGAAACCCTGCGTAGCTACTATCTGGATCGCGGCTATGCGCGTTTCAACATCGACTCCACGCAGGTTAGCCTGACGCCGGACAAGAAAAGCATTTACGTGACCATCAACATCACCGAAGGCGAGCAGTACAAGATTGCTGGCGTGGATGTGAAGGGCAATCTGGCAGGCCATTCTGCGGAAATCGAAGGCCTGACCAAAATGCAGCCGGGTGAGCTGTATAACGGCACCAAAGTCACGAAAATGGAAGACGACATTAAGAAGCTGCTGGGTCGCTATGGTTACGCCTATCCGCGCGTCCAGACTCAGCCAGAAATTAATGACGCTGACAAAACCGTTAAGCTCCACGTTAACGTGGACTCCGGTAACCGTTACTACGTTCGCAAGATCCGCTTCGAAGGTAACGACACCAGTAAAGACTCCGTTCTGCGTCGCGAAATGCGTCAGATGGAAGGGGCATGGCTGGGTAGCAACCTGGTAGACGCCGGTAAAGAGCGTCTGAACCGTCTGGGCTACTTCGAGACCGTCGATGTGGATACCCAGCGCGTGTCCGGCAGCCCGGATCAGGTTGACGTTGTCTATAAGGTTAAAGAGCGTAACACCGGTAGCTTCAACTTCGGTGTAGGCTACGGTACTGAAAGCGGCGTGAGCTTCCAGGTCGGCGTGCAGCAGGATAACTGGCTGGGTACGGGCTACTCTGTCGGCATCAGCGGCACCAAAAACGACTACCAGACCTACGCGGAACTGTCGGCGACCGATCCGTACTTCACCGTTGATGGCGTTAGCCTCGGCGGCCGTATCTTCTACAACGACTTTAAGGCCGATGATGCGGATCTGTCCGACTACACCAACAAGAGCTACGGTGTAGACACGACGCTGGGCTTCCCGGTTAACGAATACAACACGCTGCGTCTGGGTGTCGGCTACGTTCACAACGATCTGTCGAACATGCAACCGCAGATAGCGATGTGGCGTTATCTGGATTCTGTGGGCCAGAACCCAACTCTGAACGCCAACAGCAACAGTTTCTCGGCGGATGACTTCACTCTGAACTATGGTTGGACATACAACAACCTTGACCGTGGTTACTTCCCGACGGACGGTTCTCGCGTCAACCTGAATGGTAAAGTAACCATTCCAGGCTCTGATAACGAGTTCTACAAAGTGACGTTAGATACGGCGACCTACGTGCCGATTAACGACGATCACACCTGGGTGGTTCTGGGTCGTACTCGTTGGGGTTATGGCGATGGTCTGGGTGGCAAAGAGCTGCCGTTCTACGAGAACTTCTATGCCGGTGGTTCAAGCACCGTGCGTGGTTTCCAGTCGAACAACATCGGTCCAAAAGCCGCTTACTATGGTCCGAATCAGCGTAACTGTACAACCGGCAACCTGTGTAACTCGAACGATGCGGTGGGCGGTAACGCCATGGGCGTGGCCAGCCTTGAGCTGATTACCCCGACGCCGTTCCTGAGTGAGAAGTACTCGAACTCTGTTCGTACTTCCCTGTTTGCTGATGCAGGTACCGTTTGGGATACCAAATGGGAGAACACCGCTGACACCAGAGCAGCGGGTATACCTGACTACAGTTCGCCAAGTAATATTCGTATGTCTGCAGGTATAGCATTGCAGTGGATGTCTCCTCTTGGGCCGCTGGTCTTCTCTTATGCCCAGCCGTTTAAGAAATATGATGGAGACAAGGCAGAACAGTTCCAGTTTAACATTGGTAAAACCTGGTAATCTGTTCTGTGCGATGGACCGCAACAGCAGTGAGGCGTTACACCCGTTAACCGCTTAGTCAGTTTGCGGGTGTTCGCAAAAAACAGTGTCTTCGGACACCTATGGGATGGTAAGGAGTTTATAGTGAAAAAGTGGTTAGTTGCCGCAGGTCTCGGGATTGCTATGGTTGCTTCAGCCGGCGCTCAGGCTGCCTCCAGCATCGCAGTAGTCAACATGGGCAACCTGTTCCAGCAGGTCGCACAAAACACCGGTGTTTCTAAAACCCTGGAAAATGAGTTCAAAGGCCGCGCCGGCGAACTGCAGGGAATGGAAAACGATCTGCAATCCAAAATGCAGCGCCTGCAGCGCGATGGTTCAACCATGAAAGCTTCAGATCGCAGCAAAATGGAAAAAGACGTGATGGCACAGCGCCAGTCGTTTTCCGAAAAAGCACAGGCTTTTGAGCAGGATCGCAACCGTCGTTCCAACGAAGAGCGCAGCAAGCTGGTCACTCGTATCCAGGCCGCTGTGAAGAAAGTTGCAGACGACAAAGGTTATGATGTTGTTCTTGATGCAAACACCGTTGCTTACGCAGGTAACGACGTGAAAGACATCACTGCAGACGTACTGAAACAGGTTAAATAAGTAATGTCTTCAATTCGACTGGCTGAATTAGCCCAGCAGTTGGATGCAGAGTTGCACGGTGATGGCGATATCGTCATCACCGGCGTTGCATCTATGCAAACTGCCCAGTCTGGCCATATCACCTTCATGGTTAACCCTCGTTATCGTGAACAACTGGCCGTCTGCCAGGCTTCTGCCGTCGTGATGACCGAAGCCGACCTTCCTTACGCTAAAAGCGCGGCGCTGGTAGTGAAGAATCCCTACCTGACCTATGCCCGTATGGCACAAATTCTTGATACTACGCCTCAGCCAGCCAGCGATATCGCCCCCAGTGCGGCGATCGACGCGACGGCGAAGCTGGGTAAAAATGTTTCTGTCGGCGCGAACGCCGTTATCGAGTCCGGCGTTGAGCTTGGCGATAACGTGGTTATTGGCGCGGGCTGCTTCATCGGCAAAAATACCAAAATCGGTGCCGGTACCCGTTTATGGGCGAATGTCTCCATTTACCACAACATCGATATTGGCGCAGGCTGCCTGATTCAATCCAGTACGGTGATTGGTTCAGACGGCTTCGGCTACGCTAACGATCGCGGCAACTGGGTGAAAATCCCCCAACTTGGCCGGGTGATTATTGGCGATCGCGTTGAGATTGGCGCCTGTACGACCATCGATCGCGGCGCGCTTGATGACACGATTATCGGCAATGGTGTTATCATTGATAACCAGTGCCAGATTGCACATAACGTTGTGATTGGCGACAATACCGCGGTTGCGGGTGGCGTTATCATGGCCGGCAGCCTGAAAATTGGCCGCTACTGCATGATTGGTGGCGCCAGCGTGATCAACGGCCATATGGAAATCTGTGACAAGGTGACCGTGACCGGTATGGGCATGGTGATGCGCCCGATCACGGAGCCGGGAGTCTACTCCTCGGGTATCCCGCTACAGCCGAATAAGGCGTGGCGTAAAACGGCTGCTCTGGTGATGAACATCGATGAGATGAGCAAACGCTTAAAAGCCGTCGAACGTAAGGTCAATCAACAAGACTGATCGTCGCCTGCTCCCTGCGCTGCCGTGCTTCGGGCCCTGAGGACTGAAGCGTGAGCCGCGCATTTTGATTTGCGGCCTGCTGGCTTTCTTTGATAGCCGCAGGCCGTGTTATTATTGTCATTTAGAATATTTAGACAGGAAGAGTATTTTGACAACTGACACTCATACTCTGCACATTGAAGAGATTTTAGAGCTTCTGCCGCACCGTTATCCGTTCTTGCTGGTTGACCGCGTGCTGGATTTTGAAGAAGGTCGTTTTCTGCGCGCAGTAAAAAATGTATCTGTAAATGAGCCGTTTTTCCAGGGCCACTTCCCTGGCAAACCGATTTTCCCGGGCGTGCTGATCCTGGAAGCCATGGCGCAGGCCACCGGTATTCTGGCGTTTAAAAGCGTCGGTAAACTTGAGCCGGGCGAGCTGTATTACTTTGCCGGTATCGATGAAGCGCGCTTTAAGCGTCCTGTCGTGCCAGGTGACCAGATGGTTATGGAAGTGACCTTTGAGAAGACTCGTCGTGGTTTGACGCGTTTCAAAGGCGTTGCAACCGTTGACGGAAAAATTGTCTGCGAAGCAACAATGATGTGCGCACGCAGCCGGGAGGCATAATACGTGATTGATAAGTCCGCCTTTATTCATCCAACCGCTATCGTGGAAGAGGGGGCCGTCATTGGCGCCAACGTCCACATTGGCCCATTTTGTCTCGTAGGTCCAAACGTTGAAATCGGCGAAGGCACGGTACTGAAATCCCACGTTGTCGCAAACGGTCATACCAAAATTGGCCGTGATAACCAGATTTACCAGTTCGCGTCTATCGGTGAAGCTAACCAGGATCTGAAATATGCGGGCGAGCCTACGCGCGTGGAAATTGGCGATCGCAACCGCATTCGCGAAAGCGTCACCATCCATCGCGGTACGGTGCAAGATGCTGGATTAACGAAGGTGGGAAGCGATAACCTGCTGATGATCAATGCGCACGTTGCGCATGATTGCCAGATTGGCGATCGCGTTATCCTGGCGAACAACGCAACGCTCGCAGGTCACGTACAGATTGGGGATCACGCCATCATCGGTGGGATGACCGCGGTGCATCAGTTCTGCATCATCGGCGCTCACGTTATGGTTGGCGGCTGTTCCGGCGTAGCACAGGATGTTCCACCTTACGTTATCGCGCAGGGCAACCATGCGACACCGTTTGGCGTGAACATCGAAGGCCTGAAGCGTCGTGGTTTCAGCAAAGAGGCGCTGCATGCAATTCGTAACGCCTACAAGATCCTCTATCGCAGCGGCAAAACGCTTGAAGAGGCGAAGCCGGAAATTGCTGAAATTGCAGCTCAGCATCCGGAAGTGAACGCATTTGTTGAATTCTTTGCGCGCTCAACCCGCGGTTTGATTCGCTAAATGAAGCCCGATCGTCCCCTCACGATTGCCCTGGTCGCCGGAGAAACTTCCGGCGATATTCTTGGTGCCGGGCTGATTCGCGAGCTGAAGGCCCGCGTGCCTGATGCGCGCTTCGTTGGCGTTGCCGGCCCGCTGATGCAGGCTGAAGGCTGTGAAGCCTGGTATGAGATGGAAGAGCTTGCGGTGATGGGCATTGTTGAAGTGCTTGGCCGCTTACGCCGCCTGCTGCACATTCGCAGCGATCTCACCAGGCGCTTCACCGAGCTGCAGCCGGATGTGTTTGTCGGTATCGACGCGCCGGACTTCAACATTACCCTTGAAGGCAATCTCAAGAAGCAGGGGATTCGCACGATCCACTACGTCAGCCCGTCCGTCTGGGCATGGCGACAAAAACGCGTTTTCAAAATTGGCAGAGCGACCGATCTGGTGCTGGCTTTTCTGCCTTTCGAAAAAGCGTTTTACGACCGGTTTAACGTCCCGTGTCGTTTTATCGGGCATACCATGGCAGATGCCATGCCGCTCGATCCGGATAAAAATGCCGCTCGCGCAACGCTGGGCATTGCCCCTGAGGCAAAATGCCTTGCGCTGCTGCCCGGCAGCCGTGGCGCTGAGGTCGAAATGCTCAGCGCGGACTTCCTGAGAACCGCTCAGCTGCTGCGCAAGCGCTGGCCGGCGCTGGAAGTTGTAGTGCCGCTGGTCAACGCTAAGCGCCGCGAGCAGTTTGAAAAAATTAAGGCTGAAATTGCCCCGGAGCTGCAGGTCCATCTGCTGGATGGTAAAGCCCGCGAAGCGATGATTGCCAGCGACGCAGCGCTTCTGGCCTCTGGTACCGCAGCGCTTGAGTGTATGCTGGCGAAATGCCCGATGGTTGTCGGCTACCGCATGAAGCCGTTCACCTTCTGGCTGGCGAAGCGCCTGGTGAAAACCGACTACGTTTCCCTGCCGAATCTGCTGGCGGGGCGCGAACTGGTTAAAGAGCTGCTGCAAAATGAGTGTGAGCCGATCGGGCTTGCCTGTGCGTTGGAGCCGCTGCTGGAAGACGGCGCGGTAAGCCATCAAATGCACGATACCTTCCGGGATTTGCATCAGCAGATCCGCTGCAACGCGGACAAACAGGCGGCTGATGCCGTGCTGGAGCTTGCCCAATGATAGAGTTTGTTTATCCCCATACGCATCTGGTCGCTGGCGTTGATGAAGTGGGCCGTGGGCCTTTGGTGGGCGCGGTGGTTACCGCCGCGGTGATCCTCGATCCGGCAAGGCCGATCGTTGGGCTGGCGGATTCGAAGAAATTATCTGAAAAACGCCGCCTGGCGCTGTATGACGAGATAGTGGAGAAGGCGCTGAGCTGGAGCCTGGGCCGTGCCGAGCCGGAAGAGATTGATAAAATCAATATCCTGCACGCGACCATGCTGGCGATGCAGCGTGCGGTTGCTGGTCTGCATATCGCCCCGGAATATGTGCTGATTGATGGTAATCGCTGTCCTGCGCTCCCTGTACCGTCGCTGGCGGTGGTGAAAGGCGACAGCAGAGTGGCGGAAATCAGCGCGGCGTCGATACTTGCCAAAGTTACGCGCGACCGTGAAATGGCCGAGCTGGATCTCAGTTTCCCGCAGTACGGTTTTGCCCAACATAAGGGCTACCCAACCGCTTTTCATCTCGAGAAGCTGGCCGAGCACGGGGCGACCGAGCACCATCGCCGCAGCTTTGGCCCCGTCAAACGCGCGCTTGGACTGGTGTCCTGAGCGCGAGTAGCTGATACAGAGTAATTGGTGAGAGATGGCTGAACCACGTTTCATTCACCTTCGGGTGCACAGCGACTATTCCATGATTGATGGGCTGGCTAAGACCGGACCGCTGGTAAAAAAAGCCGCGGCGCTGGGCATGCCTGCGCTTGCTATCACCGATTTCACCAACCTTTGCGGGCTGGTAAAATTCTACGGTTCCGGCCATGGCGCCGGCATCAAGCCGATCATCGGCGCGGATTTCAACGTGGCTAACGAGCTGCTGGGTGACGAACTGAGTCATCTGACGGTGCTGGCCGCGAACAATGAAGGCTACCAAAACCTCACCTTACTGATCTCCCGAGCCTATCAGCGCGGCTACGGCGCCGCAGGCCCGATCATCGATCGTGATTGGCTGGTTGAGCTGAATGAAGGTTTGATCCTGCTGTCCGGTGGGCGCATGGGGGATATTGGCAAAAGCCTGCTTCGTGGGAACCTGCCGCTGGTCGATCAGTGTCTGGCGTTCTGGCAGCAGCATTTTGCCGATCGCTTCTATCTGGAACTGATCCGCACCGGCCGGGTTGACGAAGAGAACTATCTCCACGCTGCCGTGGCGCTGGCCGAAGAACGCGGCCTGCCGGTAGTGGCTACCAACGACGTCCGCTTTCTCGATGCTGGCGACTTTGATGCGCATGAGATCCGCGTTGCTATCCACGATGGCTTCACGCTGGACGATCCTAAGCGCCCGCGTAACTACTCCGCTCAGCAGTACATGCGTAGCGAAGAAGAGATGTGCGAGCTCTTCTCGGACATCCCGGAAGCGCTCGAAAACAGCGTCGAAATAGCCAAGCGCTGCAACGTCACCGTGCGCCTCGGCGAGTACTTCCTGCCGCAGTTCCCGACGGGGGAGATGACCACCGAAGACTTCCTGGTCATGAAGTCCAAAGAGGGACTTGAAGAGCGTCTTGAGTTTCTGTTCCCCGACCCGGAAGTTCGTGCCGAAAAACGCCCCGAATATGACGAACGTCTGGATATCGAGCTGCAGGTTATCAACCAGATGGGGTTCCCCGGCTACTTCCTGATCGTGATGGAGTTTATCCAGTGGTCTAAGGATAACGGCGTGCCGGTAGGGCCGGGGCGTGGCTCCGGTGCAGGTTCGCTGGTGGCCTATGCGCTTAAAATTACCGACCTCGATCCGCTCGAGTTTGACCTGCTGTTCGAACGTTTCCTTAACCCGGAACGTGTTTCGATGCCTGACTTCGACGTCGACTTCTGCATGGAAAAACGTGACCAGGTTATCGACCACGTGTCGGAGATGTATGGTCGTGAAGCCGTTTCGCAGATCATTACCTTCGGGACGATGGCGGCGAAAGCGGTTATCCGTGACGTAGGCCGCGTGCTCGGCCACCCTTACGGCTTTGTCGATCGTATTTCCAAGCTGGTGCCACCAGATCCCGGCATGACGCTGGCGAAAGCCTTTGAGGCCGAGCCTCAGCTGCCGGAGATCTACGAGGCTGACGAAGAGGTTAAAGCGCTGATCGATATGGCGCGTAAGCTGGAAGGCGTCACGCGTAACGCCGGTAAGCACGCCGGGGGCGTGGTTATCGCGCCGACAAAAATTACCGATTTTGCGCCGCTTTACTGCGACGATCAGGGGCAGCACCCTGTTACCCAGTTTGATAAGAACGACGTTGAGTATGCGGGCCTGGTGAAGTTTGACTTCCTGGGACTGCGTACGCTGACGATCATCGACTGGGCGCTGAAAATGATCAACCCGCGCCGGGCAAAACAGGGGCTGGAGCCGATTGATATCGCTGCCATCCCGCTGGAAGACAAGAAAAGCTTCGACATGCTGCAGCGCTCGGAGACCACCGCGGTCTTCCAGCTTGAATCCCGCGGCATGAAGGACCTTATCAAACGTCTGCAGCCTGACTGCTTCGAAGATATGATCGCCCTGGTGGCCCTGTTCCGTCCTGGCCCGCTTCAGTCGGGGATGGTAGATAACTTCATCGACCGTAAGCACGGGCGGGAAGAGATCTCCTACCCGGACGTGCAATGGCAGCACGAAAGCCTGAAGCCGGTGCTGGAGCCAACCTACGGCATTATCCTGTATCAGGAACAGGTTATGCAGATTGCCCAGGTGCTTTCCGGTTATACCCTTGGCGGCGCGGATATGCTGCGTCGTGCTATGGGTAAAAAGAAACCGGAAGAGATGGCCAAGCAGCGCGGCACCTTTGAAGAGGGCGCGATCAAAAACGGCGTCGACGGCGAGCTGTCGATGAAAATCTTTGACCTGGTAGAGAAATTTGCCGGGTACGGCTTCAACAAATCCCACTCCGCCGCCTATGCTTTGGTCTCATACCAGACGCTGTGGCTGAAGGCGCACTATCCGGCAGAGTTTATGGCGGCGGTAATGACCGCCGATATGGACAACACCGAGAAAGTGGTTGGCCTGGTGGACGAGTGCTGGCGCATGGGGCTGAAGGTTCTGTCGCCGGACATTAACTCTGGTCTCTACCATTTCCACGTTAACGATGACGGGGAAATTGTTTACGGTATCGGCGCGATCAAAGGCGTGGGCGAAGGCCCTATTGAAGCCATTATCGAAGCGCGTAACCAGGGCGGGCACTTCCTCGATCTCTTTGATTTGTGTGCCCGTACCGATATTAAAAAGCTAAACCGCAGGGTGCTGGAAAAGCTCATTATGTCCGGGGCATTTGACCGACTTGGGCCGCATCGCGCCGCGCTGATGAACGCTTTGGGTGATGCGCTAAAGGCGGCCGATCAGCACGCGAAAGCGGAGGCTATCGGTCAGGCGGATATGTTTGGCGTGCTGGCAGAAGAGCCAGAGCAGGTCGAAAAATCCTACGCCAGCGTGATCCCATGGCCGGATCAGGTGGTGCTGGAAGGGGAGCGTGAAACGCTTGGGCTGTACCTTACCGGCCACCCGATTAACCAGTACCTGAAAGAAATTGAGCGCTATGTCGGTGGCATGCGCCTGAAAGAGATGCACCCGACAGAACGTGGTAAAGTGACCACGGCTGCGGGTCTGGTGATTGCTTCGCGGGTTATGGTCACCAAGCGGGGTAATCGCATCGGCATCTGTACGCTGGATGACCGTTCCGGTCGTCTGGAAGTGATGTTATTCACAGATGCGCTAGAAAAATACCAGCATCTGCTGGAAAAAGACCGTATCCTGATCGTCAGCGGACAGGTCAGCTTTGATGACTTCAGCGGAGGGCTTAAGATGACGGCCCGCGAGCTGATGGACATCGACGAAGCCCGTGAAAAGTACGCGCGTGGGCTTGCTATCTCGCTGACGGACAGGCAAATTGATGACCAGCTTTTAAACCGTCTCCGTCAGTCTCTGGAACCCCATCGTTCGGGGACAATTCCAGTACATCTCTACTATCAGAGGGTGGATGCACGTGCCCGGTTGCGCTTCGGTGCGACATGGCGCGTTTCCCCTAGCGATCGGTTACTTAACGATTTGCGAACGCTGATTGGTTCGGAGCAGGTGGAACTGGAGTTTGACTAAAACAGGAATATTATGAGTCTGAATTTCCTTGATTTCGAACAGCCGATTGCAGAGCTGGAAGCGAAAATCGATTCCCTGACGGCCGTTAGCCGCCAGGATGAAAAACTGGATATTAATCTGGACGAAGAAGTGCAGCGTCTGCGCGAGAAAAGCGTTGAGCTGACCCGCAAGATCTTCGCTGATTTAGGCGCATGGCAGATTGCGCAGCTGGCGCGCCATCCGCAGCGTCCGTACACCCTGGATTATGTTCGTCTGGCTTTTGATGAGTTTGACGAACTGGCGGGTGACCGTGCCTATGCCGACGATAAAGCCATTGTCGGGGGGATCGCCCGTCTGGAAGGTCGTCCGGTGATGATTATTGGTCACCAGAAAGGGCGTGAAACCAAAGAGAAAATCCGTCGTAACTTTGGTATGCCGGCGCCGGAAGGCTACCGCAAAGCGCTGCGTCTGATGGAAATGGCTGAGCGCTTTAACATGCCGATCATTACCTTCATCGACACGCCGGGCGCTTACCCGGGCGTTGGCGCTGAAGAGCGTGGTCAGTCTGAAGCGATTGCCCGTAACCTGCGTGAAATGTCCCGCCTGAAGGTGCCGGTCATCTGTACCGTCATCGGTGAAGGTGGCTCCGGCGGCGCGCTGGCCATTGGTGTGGGCGACAAGGTGAACATGCTGCAGTACAGCACCTATTCCGTTATTTCTCCGGAAGGCTGTGCGTCCATTCTGTGGAAAAGCGCCGATAAGGCTCCGCTGGCGGCAGAAGCGATGGGCATCGTTGCTCCGCGCCTGAAAGAGCTGAAGCTTATCGATACCGTTATTCCTGAGCCGCTGGGCGGCGCGCACCGCAACCCGGAAGTGATGGCTGCTTCCCTGCGTGCGCAGCTGCTGGCCGACCTGGCCGATCTCGATGTGCTGAATAAAGACGAGCTGTTAAACCGTCGTTACCAGCGCCTGATGAGCTACGGCTACGCCTGATTTCAGGCCGTTGAATAGCGATAAGGGCCGGATTTTCCGGCCCTTTTTGCATTTATCGCTTCATGGAAAAGCCCATTGCGCTATGCTTAGCAAAGTCTTTTTCCAGGAGGTGACTATTGAATACCATTGCTATCATGGGGCCGCACGGCGTTTTCTACAAAGACGAGCCGATCAAGGAGCTGCATCACGCGCTTGAGCAGCAGGGCTTTCAGCTCATCTATCCTACCAACAGCACCGACCTTCTTAAGCTGATTGAGCATAATCCCCGTATCTGCGGCGTCGTTTTTGACTGGGATGAGTACAGCCTCGACCTGTGCAGCGAAATTAATCTGCTCAATGAAGATCTGCCGCTTTATGCGTTTATCAATACCCACTCCTCTCTGGACGTTAGCGTCAATGAAATGCGCATGGCGCTGTGGTTCTTCGAGTATGCGCTGAGCGCGGCCGACGACATCGCCCTGCGTATTCGCCAGTACACCGACGAATACCTGGATACCATCACGCCGCCGCTGACCAGAGCGCTGTTTACCTACGTGAAAGAGGGGAAGTACACCTTCTGCACGCCGGGGCACATGGCCGGCACCGCTTACCAGAAAAGCCCGGTTGGCTGCCTGTTTTACGACTTCTTTGGCGGCAACACGCTGAAGGCGGACGTTTCGATCTCGGTGACGGAGCTGGGCTCGCTGCTGGACCATACCGGTCCGCATCTGGAGGCGGAAGAGTATATCGCCCGCACCTTTGGTGCCGAGCAGAGCTATATGGTGACCAACGGCACTTCCACGTCCAACAAGATCGTCGGCATGTACGCGGCGCCGTCCGGCAGCACGATACTGGTCGATCGTAACTGCCATAAATCGCTGACCCATTTGCTGATGATGACTAATCTGGTGCCCATCTGGATGAAGCCTACGCGCAATGCGCTGGGCATTCTGGGGGGCATTCCGCAGCGTGAGTTCACCCGGGAAAATATCGAAAGCAAGGTCGCAGAGATACCGAACGCCCAGTGGCCGGTACACGCGGTTATCACCAACTCGACCTACGATGGGCTGCTGTATAACACCGATTTCATCAAGAAAACGCTGGATGTGCCGTCTATTCACTTTGATTCCGCGTGGGTGCCCTATACCAACTTCCACCCGATTTATCAGGGCAAAAGTGGCATGAGCGGCGATCGTGTGCCGGGCAAGATTATCTACGAGACCCAGTCGACCCATAAGCTGCTGGCAGCTTTCTCTCAGGCTTCGCTTATTCATATTAAAGGGGACTACGACGAAGAGACCTTTAACGAAGCCTACATGATGCATACCACAACCTCCCCGAGCTACCCGCTGGTGGCCTCCATCGAAACCGCGGCGGCGATGCTGCGTGGCAACACCGGCAAAAGGTTGATTAATCGTTCTGTTGAGCGAGCTTTGCATTTCCGTCGTGAAGTGCAGCGCCTGCGCGAAGAGTCGGAGGACTGGTTCTTCGATATCTGGCAGCCGGATCACGTGGATGAGGCGGAGTGCTGGCCGATCGCACCCGGCGAGGAAGACTGGCATGGCTTCCGGGACGCCGATGCGGATCACATGTACCTCGATCCGATCAAAGTGACCATCCTGACACCGGGCATGAGCGAGCTGGGCGAGATGGCGGAAGAGGGGATCCCTGCGGCGCTGGTGGCTAAGTTTCTCGATGAGCGTGGCGTCGTGGTAGAGAAAACCGGCCCGTATAACCTGCTGTTCCTGTTCAGTATCGGAATAGATAAGACAAAAGCGTTAAGCCTGCTGCGTGGCCTGACGGAGTTTAAACGCTCTTACGATCTTAATCTGCGGGTGAAAAATATGCTGCCGGATCTGTACGCTGAAGATCCGGACTTTTATCGCAACATGCGCATTCAGACGCTGGCGCAGGGGATCCATAAGCTTATCAAGCAGCATAACCTGCCCGATCTGATGCTGCGCGCCTTTGATGTGCTGCCGGAAATGCGCATGACGCCGCACGAAGCCTATCAGCAGCAGGTGAAAGGCAATGTAGAAACGGTGGAGATTGAAGAGCTTTTGGGGAGAGTTTCGGCCAATATGATCCTGCCTTATCCGCCTGGCGTGCCGGTGGTGATGCCGGGAGAGGTGATCACCAAAGAGAGCCGCGCGGTGCTCGACTTCCTGCTGATGCTGTGTTCGGTGGGCGAGCATTATCCGGGCTTTGAAACCGACATTCACGGGGCAAAACTCGGCGAGGATGGGATCTACAGAGTACGAGTCTTAAAAGAGGCCTGAGGGCTTGCTTTGCAGGGAAGTGATGATTACCTTGCCTGCAGTAACTAAGGAGATTTTATGCTGGGTTTAAAGCAAATTCACCACGTCGCGATTATCGCGTCGGACTACGAACGCAGTAAGCAGTTCTATTGTGATGTGCTGGGGTTCACGCTCGAATCGGAAGTTTACCGCAAGGAGCGGGACTCCTGGAAAGGCGATCTGGCGCTGAACGGCCAGTACGTTATTGAGCTGTTCTCGTTTCCCTTCCCGCCCGCCCGGCCGAGTCGCCCTGAGGCCTGCGGGCTTCGTCACCTGGCCTTCAGCGTGGAAAACGTCGAGCAGGCGATAACGCATCTGGAAAGCCACGGCGTGAAATGCGAACCGATTCGCATCGATCCCTGGACGAATAAACGCTTCACCTTCTTCAGCGATCCTGACGGCCTGCCGCTGGAACTTTATCAGCAGTAAACCTTGCCAGCGTCGCGAATGCCCGGTAATTTGCCGGGCAAACCCCTCGTAACGACGAACTATGACTATCCGAGAACTTGAATCTTTCCTGCATCCGCACCGCCAGCTGCTGGTGGCGTTTAGCGGCGGGCTGGATTCAACCGTTCTGCTGCATCAGCTGGTGACCCTGCGCGACACTCTTCAGCCTGAGCTTAATATCAGGGCCATGCATATCCATCATGGGCTCAGCCCGCGAGCAGATAGCTGGGTGGACCATTGCCGGGCGCTTTGTGAGCAATGGCGTGTGGCTCTGGAAGTGGCTTACGTGAAGCTTCCCTCAGGCGGGCAGGGCATTGAAGGTGAGGCACGTGCGGCTCGCTATCAGGCGCTTTCGGGTTCTCTTCAGGCTGGAGAAGTTCTTCTCACGGCACAGCATCTTGATGACCAGTGCGAAACCTTCCTGCTCGCACTTAAACGCGGAAGCGGTCCTGCTGGACTGGCGTCGATGCCCGCTATCCTGCCTTTCGGCGACACGCTACTACTGCGTCCGCTGCTGACAACCTCACGTTCTCAGCTTGAGGCGTGGGCTCAGGCCGGGCAGCTCAGCTGGATTGAAGACGAAAGCAATCAGGACGATAAATACGACAGAAACTTCCTGCGCCTGAGAGTCGTTCCTCTGCTGCAACAGCGGTGGCCACACTTTTCCCGCAGCGTGGCCCGCAGTGCTGATTTGTGCGGCGAGCAGGAGCAGCTCCTTGACGAGCTGCTGGCGGAGCAGCTGGATCAGCTGATGTCTGAGCAGGGGGCACTGCATATTGAACCGATGCTGACGATGAGCGAGGTCAGGCGATTTGCCCTGGTGCGTCGCTGGCTGTCCTGGCATCGTGCCGCGATGCCGTCCAGAGCCTGGCTTCAGCGTCTATGGCAGGAAGTTGCCTTAAGCCGGGAAGACGCAAATCCGCGACTCCGGCTTGGCGAGCATGAAATCAGGCGTTTTCAGGGGGAGCTGTTTTGGGTGCCGCTGCTGAATGTCGACAAAGAGAAAAGCTATTCATGGCCTGCGCCTTTCAGGCCTCTGCATCTGCCGGGACTGGGCACCGTTTCCTTCAGCGAGCAGGGGATTGCAGTCCGTGCGCCTGAAGAGGGGGAAACCGTCAGCCTGCGCTTTAAGGCACCGGGCCTGCTGCATATTGTCGGCCGGGATAAAGGACGCTCGCTGAAGAAAATCTGGCAGGAGCTTGGTGTTCCGCCCTGGCAGCGAGAGGCCACGCCGCTGCTGTTTTATGGCGAGCAACTGATTGCGGCAGCAGGCATTTTTGTCACCCGTGAAGGGCAGGCAACGGAACGTTCATGCTGGCATATAGACTGGCAAAAGGGAGTTAAGCAATGAGAAAAGTGATACTGCTGATCGGGCTAATGGCCTGCAGCCTGCCCGTTTTGGCGAAAGGGAATGCACAAGCAGGAGAGGCAAAGGCAATAACCTGCGTTGCCTGCCATGGCATGAGTGGAAAAGCCTCCGCGCCGCTCTATCCCAACATCGGTGGGCAAAACGAAGCCTATCTTGAACATTCGCTTCAGGCTTACAAAAAAGGGGAGCGCAGCGGCGGCCAGGCTGAGATCATGAAGGCTTACGTCAGCGGCCTTTCGGAAGAAGATATCAGCAATCTGGCGGCGTATTACGCCTCCATGAAGCCGTAAACAAAACGGGCAGCCTGGTGGGCTGCCCGTTTTGTTTATATGCGGTGACAACGGTTATTCGACGCTAACCACGATGGTGCCAATTTCGGGGTGGCTGAAGCTGTTAATTTTATCAAGGCGTAACTCTCGCGTAGCGCCGGCGTCATCGACAATCAGGTATTCGACGTTTTTACGTGAAACCAGATCGCTCGCTTTGGCCTTGAAAATTTCCCCGTCTTTTAACTCCAGCGTCAGTAACAAGTGATGCTGGCAGGCGAGCTCGAGATTGTCATAATCATCACAGTTGATGGGTTGATACGCATCATTCATTGACATAATCGCTCACCAGTAAGTTCGCGGCAGCATAAGCCGCCTGTTCCCTGACCGACTCCGAGACGGCCTCGCAGGAGGCGACTTCGTTCAGAGCCTTCAATACGCATCCTAAGGCATCAGGAATGTAGCCTAAGTCACCGCTGGCAATTTCCGCGTAGCGTTGCCGAACCAATTCACAATACTTTTCCACATAACCTCCTCTCAGAGTCCAGACTTCAGACCTACCCGTGGGGTCAGTCTAAGCCTACGAAGATAAACTCTGTTTAGCAAGGTGACTATACCACAGCAATGTAACCGATATCAGCCATGCAAATATACCCGTCATACTTCGAGCCGCAGGTGCGTTAGCTGCACTCGCTCACCCCAGTCACTTACTTTGTGTAAGCTCCTGGGGACTCACGAGCTTGCCGCCTGCCTGCAACTCGAATTATTTAGGCTATACCCGTCATACTTCGAGCCGCAGGTGCGTTAGCTGCACTCGCTCACCCCAGTCACTTACTTTGTGTAAGCTCCTGGGGACTCACGAGCTTGCCGCCTGCCTGCAACTCGAATTATTTAAGCTATACCCGTCATACTTCAAGCCGCAGGAGACATATTTCGCTACAATAGCGCGCAATTGTGTATGGAGAAGCGTGATGGCGTTAAAAGCGACAATTTATAAGGCGACGGTGAATGTGGCCGATCTCGATCGTAATCGGTTTCTGGACAGTAGCCTGACGCTGGCACGTCATCCTTCGGAAACGCAGGAGCGCATGATGCTGCGCCTGCTGGCGTGGATTAAATACGCGGATGAGCGCCTTGAGTTTACCCGTGGCCTCAGCGCGGAAGACGAGCCGGAGATCTGGCGTAAAAACGATCATCTTGGCATTGATTTGTGGGTTGAGCTTGGTCTGCCGGAAGAGCGCCGGGTGAAAAAAGCCTGCAGCCAGTCGGCCGAGGTGGCATTGTTTACCTATAATAGTCGGGCGGCGGAAATTTGGTGGCAGCAGAACCAGAATCGCCTGAGTCAGTTTAAAAATCTGTCTGTCTGGTATCTGGATGACGCACAGCTGGCGAAGCTAAGCGAGTTTGGCACGCGTACCATGAACCTGCAGGCGACTATCCAGGACGGCGCTATCTGGCTGTCCGATAGCGAGAATAATCTGGAAATCCATTTTACGGCCTGGCAGCAGCAATGATTTCGGTGTCGCGAACGGTATCTATCCCGGACAATGAGGTCACGATTACCGCGATTCGCGCCCAGGGGGCAGGTGGGCAGCATGTGAATAAAACCTCAACGGCTATTCATTTGCGCTTTGATATCTCTGCCTCCAGCCTGCCAGAGTCGTATAAGATACGTCTGCTGGCGGCAAGTCATCACTTAATTACGCCCGAGGGCGTGGTGGTGATCAAAGCTCAGGAATACCGAAGTCAGGAGATGAACCGCGAAGCGGCGGTAGCTCGTCTGGTTTCACTGATACAAGAACTCACCGTAGTGCAGAAGAGCCGTCGGGCGACAAAGCCGACACGAGCTTCTAAAGAGCGGCGTCTGGCCTCGAAGGCGCAGAAGTCGACGACCAAATCACTACGCGGAAAAGTCCGCCGCCATCCGGAGTAGCGGCGGGCATTGGGACAACGGCATAAGGATTAAAGCATGAAGAAGAGTCTTCTGGCTGCGCTGGCAGCGCTCAGCCTGTTCACGCTATTTGGCTGTAATAATCGTACGGAAACGCAAACCCTGATCCCTGCTCAGGCGGCGGAGCTGAAGCCGATGCAGCAGAGCTATCGCGGCGTTATACCTTGCGCGGACTGCGAGGGGATTGAAACCTCGCTGTTCCTGGAAAAGGACGGTACCTGGGTAATGAACCAGGCGTATCAGGGCAGAGGCGCTTCCTTTGCCAGCTATGGTAAATGGGCGCGCACCGCCGATAAGCTCGTCTTAACCGACAGCGAAGGCGAAAAGCAGTACTTCCATCCAAAGGGCGACAGCCTGGTGATGCTGGACCGCGAAGGCAACCCAATCGACTCTCAGTTTAACTACACGCTGAAAGCTGTCGATGCGAAGCTGCCGTCAACGCCAATGCCGATGAAAGGTAAATACAAATATATGGCTGACGCTGCGGTATTCCAGGACTGTGCGACGGGTAAAACCTTTGCCGTCGCGGATAACGCAGAGCTGGAGAGAGCCTATGCGGCAGCTCGCGGCAAGAACAGCGCGCCAATCCTGCTGGTAGTGGAAGGGCACTTTACGCTGCAGGCTTCCCCGGACAGTGGCGAACTGCAAAAAGCGCTGGTGGCCGACAAGGGCGCGAAGTTTAAGCCCGGCAAAGAGTGTAACGACTAAAACGAAAAAGCCCGTCCATCTGGACGGGCTTTTTTATGCTCAGCGGCAAATTAGCCTTTGATCTGCTTCACCAGGAAATCAACGATTTCGTTGGTTTTGATCATCTGCTTCTCACCGGCACGGCGGTGTTTGTATTCGATCTCTTCGTTGTCGAGATTGCGGTCGCCGATCACGATGGTGTGAGGAATACCAATCAGTTCCATATCGGCAAACATCACGCCCGGACGCTCTTTACGGTCATCCAGCAGCACGTCAATACCCTGCGCACGCAGCGTGGTATACAGCTCTTCAGCCAGCTGCTGCACGCGGAAGGATTTGTGCATGTTCATTGGCAGAATCGCAACGTGGAATGGAGCGATAGCATCTGGCCACAGGATACCGCGGTCATCAAAGTTCTGTTCAATAGCGGCGGCAACCACGCGGGTAACACCGATGCCGTAGCAGCCCATCGTCAGCGTCTGGTTACGGCCATCTTCGCCCTGAACGGCAGCTTTCAGCGCCTCAGAGTACTTGGTGCCCAGCTGGAAGATGTGGCCCACTTCAATGCCGCGCTTGATCATCAACGTGCCTTTGCCATCCGGGCTTGGATCGCCAGCAACAACGTTGCGGATATCCGCAACTTCAGGCAGCGGCAGGTCGCGTTCCCAGTTAATGCCGACAAAGTGTTTGCCGTCGATGTTTGCGCCAGCAGCGAAATCACTCATAGCGGCAACGCTGCGGTCGATAATCACCGGAACAGGCATATTGATCGGACCCAGTGAACCCGGACCTGCTTTCACGATATCGCGAATTTCCTGTTCTGTGGCGAAAGTGAGCGGGCTTGCTACCTGCGGCAGTTTCTCGGCTTTCACTTCGTTCAGCTCATGATCGCCGCGAATCAGCAAAGCAACCAGCGGATAAGCGCTGCCTTCTGTGGCTTTCACCAGCAGAGTTTTCACCGTTTTCTCAACCGGCAGGTTGAACTGCTCAACCAGCTCGGCGATGGTTTTGGCGTTCGGCGTATCAATCTGGCTCATTTCTGCAGCGGGGGCCGCACGGCCTGCCGCCGGCGCGAGGGCTTCAGCGAACTCAATATTTGCCGCGTAGTCTGAGCTGTCAGAGAAGATCACATCATCTTCACCGCTCTGTGCCAGCACCTGGAATTCATGGGAAGCGCTGCCGCCGATAGAGCCGGTGTCCGCCTGCACGGCGCGGAAGTCCAGGCCCATGCGGGAGAAAATCTTGCTGTAAGCTTCATACATCTTGTCGTAGGTTTCCTGCAGGGACTCCTGAGACGTATGGAACGAGTAGGCGTCTTTCATCAGGAATTCGCGGGAACGCATAACGCCAAAACGTGGGCGCACTTCGTCGCGGAATTTGGTCTGGATCTGGAAAAGATTCAGCGGCAGCTGTTTGTAAGAGCTCAGCTCGTTGCGAATCAGATCGGTGATCACCTCTTCGTGAGTTGGGCCGAGGACGAAAGGACGTTCGCCGCGGTCAACAAAACGCAGTAGCTCAGGGCCGTATTGCTCCCAACGCCCGCTCTCCTGCCACAGGTCGGCTGGTTGAACAACCGGCATGCACATTTCGATAGCACCGGCGTTGTTCATCTCTTCACGCACGATGTTTTCGACCTTCTTCAGGACGCGCAAACCGGTCGGCAGCCAGGTGTATAAACCGGAGGCCAGCTTACGGATCATCCCGGCGCGCAGCATCAGCTGGTGGCTGACTACTTCAGCGTCGGCAGGTGTCTCCTTCAGAGTGGAGAGCAGATATTGGCTAGTACGCATGTTGTTACGGTTCCATTTGAACGGCAGTTCGCAGGCCACAGACGGCCTGCTGCAAAAAAAAGTGGTTTAGTTTACCAGTGTGGCAGAGATGTCAAAAGAGAGGGGGGCTAAATTAACTCGCTTCGAGCGCAAACACCTCAAAGCCTTGTTCTGTGATGCGCCAGCGGACGTTAAAGTCCAGCAGCAGAACAGCGTAAGTCTTCCCGACATCCTCGCCTTTACGATAAGCAGGACGTGGGTCCTGAGCAAGCACCTGACGGATAAAACGCGCAATATGCGGATAGCGGCCTTCGAGTCCGGTGAGCTGGTGTTGGACCTCCGGGGTAAAGGTCACGTTTATTTCCGCCTGAGGGGCGTGCTGCGCATAGCCGGCGCGCGCGTCAGGGAAGGCTTCAGCAAAAGGCAGGTACGGTTTTATGTCTACAATCGGCGTACCGTCCACCAAATCGAGGCTGCCAAGCTGCAAAATCACTTCGTCTTTCTGGCAACGGATGCCTTTCAGTTCAACCAGCGACATCCCAATCGGATTAGGGCGAAAGGTGGAGCGTGTAGCAAACACGCCCATTCGCGCGTTCCCGCCAAGGCGAGGAGGTCGTACCGTTGGTCGCCAGCCGCCGTCCATTGTCTGGTGGAAGACAAACAGCAGCCACAGGTGGCTAAAGGCTTCCAGCCCGCGAACGGCATCGGCCTGGCTGTAAGGGGCAAGCAGGTGCAGTTCACCACCGCCATCTTCGACCAGGCCTGGCTGACGCGGGACGGCGAACTTTTCTTTATAAGGGGAGCGGATTACGCCAATTTGCGAAAACTGAAATGGGGTCATTGCGCCGAAACTTGTAGCGCAGAGCCCACGCAAACGGCCTGACGGTAGCACCCTGGCGCACCCGTAGTGATATCACAGCTGTGCTGCAGAACCGCATTGGCTTTTAGTTTGGAGGCGTTAATCTGCATGCGCTTGCGTGCTGTCGGGATATTCGGAGGCGAATCCTGATTGCTTGCCTGGCAAGACTCTCCGCTGACTTCGCCTAAATCACGGAACGGTTTACCCACTAAGTCTTCTGCGTTGGTGTAGATCCTGACCGGAGCAGGGCGAGGGGCTTTAGGTTTTTCGGTTTCGGCCTTCGGCGCAGCTGCCGTGCTTTTAACGGGTTCTACTGGGGATCTGCTTAGCATTGAACAGCCGCTCAGCATAAATGCTAATAAACAGATCGGTAAAGCACGCATAATTTTTCCTCAATGAATATAAAACGGGGAACATTGAAGCAAGCCCGAACCAAAATAACAAGGCGGGCTTGTGCCCGCCTTTAATTATTTACGTAAAACTGAAGAATGGAAACTTACCAGCCTTTAACCGCGCCGCCGTTAAAGACCTTGTTGGCCGCTTCGTTCACTTCGTCAGACTGGTATGCCTGAACGAATTTCTTCACGTTCTCTGCATCTTTATTATCTTCACGAGAAACGATCAGGTTCACATAAGGAGAGTTTTTGTCTTCAACGAAGATGCCGTCTTTCGCTGGTGTCAGGCCAATCTGGCTGGCGTAAGTGGTGTTGATAACCGCCAGAGCAATCTGTGCGTCGTCCAGAGAACGCGGCAGCTGCGGCGCTTCCAGCTCAACCAGTTTCAGATTTTTTGGGTTCTCGGTCACGTCCAGAACGGTAGGCAGCAGGCCAACGCCGTCTTTCAGTTTAATCAGACCTTCTTTCTGCAGCAGCAGCAGAGAGCGGCCAAGGTTCGTTGGGTCGTTTGGCAGTGCTACCTGGGAGCCCGGCTGCAGTTCATCCAGCGATTTGATTTTTTTGGAGTAACCGGCGATTGGGTAGACAAAAGTATTGCCTACGGAAACCAGCTTATAGCCGCGATCTTTGATCTGCTGGTCCAGGTATGGTTTGTGCTGGAAGGCGTTAACGTCGATGTCGCCTTTGCTCAGCGCTTCGTTTGGCAGTACGTAGTCGGTAAAGGTCACCAGCTCAACGTCCAGGCCATATTTCTCTTTGGCCACTTTCTGAGCGACTTCGGCAACCTGCTGTTCTGCACCGGCGATCACGCCGACTTTAATGTGGTTTGGATCTTTTTCTTCCTGACCGCAACCCACCAGGGCCAGAGAGCCAATCAGAGCGCCGACCGCGGCGAACGTTTTAAAGTTAAAAGCCATGTCCTTTTCCTTGTATGAATGCAGTTGTGTTTATTTGTGTGTAACAGCCCGGACGATGCGATCGCCAGAGAATTGAATTAAGTAAACGAGTACAACCAGCAGCACCAGTACGGTATTCATCACGGTGGCGTTGTAGCCGATATAGCCGTACTGATAGCCAATCTGGCCCAGACCGCCCGCGCCCACGGCGCCCCCCATAGCAGAATAGCCTACCAGGGTAATAAGGGTAATAGTGGCGGCATTGACGAGGCCCGGAAGCGCTTCCGGCAGCAGCACCTTACGGATGATTTGCAGCGGCGTTGCGCCCATCGCGCGTGAGGCTTCAATCAGGCCGGTAGGGATTTCCAGCAGGGCGTTTTCAACCATACGGGCAATAAACGGCGCGGCACCTACGGTCAGTGGAACGATTGCCGCCTGCAGGCCGATAGACGTACCCACGATGACGCGGGTAAAGGGAATCATCCAGACGAGCAGGATAATGAACGGGATAGAACGGAAGATATTAACTACCGCCGAGAGGCTGCGATATAGCTTAGCGTTTGCGCTAATCTGACCTGGACGAGTGATGTACAGCAAGACGCCTACGGGCAGGCCAATCACAAACCCGAAGAAACCGGAGACAAAGGTCATCGCTAACGTTTCATACACGCCGCGAGCCAGTAACCAAATCATTGCTTCAGACATAACCCAGCACCTCTACTTTCACGTGTTGCTCCTGCAGCCAGGCAATAGCCGCTTGCGTATTGTTTGGCTCGCCGTGCATTTCGCACAGCATGATGCCGAATTTCACGCCGCCGGCATAATCCATCTGCGCGCTGATAATGTTGCTGTTCACGTTGAAGGTACGTGCTGTTTCCGAGAGAAGGGGGGCATCGACCGACTGGCCGGTGAATTCCAGACGCAATAAAGGTACTGCGCTTTCTTTATTCTCTGCGCTCAGGCGCTGAGCGTAATCTTCCGGCACATCGAGGTGCAGCGTAGACTGGATAAACTGCTGGGCCAGAGGTGTTTTCGGATGGGAGAACACTTCGCTCACCGTATCCTGCTCAATAAGCTCGCCGTTGCTGATCACGGCCACGCAGTCACAAATGCGTTTTACGACATCCATCTCATGGGTGATAAGCAGAATGGTCAGCCCCAGCCGACGGTTAATGTCTTTCAGCAGCTCCAGAATAGAACGGGTAGTGGCGGGATCCAGCGCGCTGGTGGCTTCGTCGCATAACAGGACTTTGGGATTGCTTGCCAGCGCACGGGCAATCGCCACGCGCTGTTTCTGGCCACCGGAAAGGTTGGCAGGCCAGGCATCGTGTTTCTCACCCAGGCCGACTAAATCCAGCAGTTCGGTCACGCGGCGTTTAATCTCTTCTTTTGGCGTATTATCAAGCTCAAGCGGCAGAGCAACATTGCCGAATACGGTACGCGAAGAGAGCAGATTAAAGTGCTGGAAGATCATGCCAATCTGGCGACGGGCTTTAGTCAACTGGGTTTCAGAAAGCGTAGTCAGATCCTGACCATCAACCAGCACTGAGCCCTCGGTCGGGCGCTCCAGCAGGTTTACACAGCGGATCAGGGTGCTTTTCCCCGCACCGGATGCGCCAATCACGCCATAAATTTGCCCGGCGGGCACATGCAGGCTGACATTATTCAATGCCTGTATGCTGCGGTTGCCCTGCTGGAACACCTTGGTGATATTTGAAAGTTTAATCATTGAGTTATTTATTATCGTATATGTAAAAGCCGTGGAATTATCTGCTACCAGTAGCCGAAGTTACCGTAATCGATATGGATGTTAAGGCATCCAGACGTCTAAATCAATCGGGGAGTGAAGGACTGTTCTCTCCTTATTACTAAATCATGCGATACTAAGCGCAATTAACACGTTTCAGGAGTTTTCAAGTGGCACAGTCCGTACCCGCTATTTTTCTCGACCGCGATGGCACTATTAATGTCGATCATGGCTACGTCTATGAAGTTGACCGATTCGAGTTTATTGATGGTGTTATAGAGGCAATGCGCGAATTAAAAGAGATGGGCTTTGCGCTGGTGCTGGTGACTAACCAGTCGGGCATCGCGCGCGGGATGTTCACCGAGGCAGATTTTGAAAACCTGACCGAGTGGATGGACTGGTCGCTGGCAGACCGTGGTGTCGATCTCGACGGCATCTATTATTGTCCACACCATCCGGAAGGCAGCGTGGAAGAGTTCCGTCAGAATTGCGACTGTCGTAAGCCGCAGCCGGGTATGCTGATTTCCGCGCGTGACTTCCTGCACATCGATATGGCTTCTTCTTATATGGTTGGCGACAAAATTGAAGATATGCAGGCCGCTGCTGCTGCCATGGTAGGCACTAAAGTGCTGGTTCGCACCGGCAAACCAGTGACGGAAGAGGGTGAGGCTGCCGCGGATTTGGTGATAAATAGCCTTGCTGAGCTGCCAAAAGCCATCAAACAGCGCCAAAAATAAGCGTTACGATTAAAAAGTGCGCGGTCAGAAAGTTTTTTCAAATTAGGGGTTGTCAGGCTCTGAGAACTCCCTATAATGCGCCTCCACTGACACGGCAAAGCGGCTTCGAAAGCGGCTTAACAACACCGAAGTCAGTCAGACGAAAGCGAAAATAAACGCTTGACTCTGAAAGAGGAAAGCGTAATATACGCCACCTCGAGTTAGCAAGCGAAAGCGCGTAACTCACTGCTCTTTAACAATTTATCAGGCAATCTGTGTGGGCACTCGCAGGATTGATATCTCAGCATCTCCGGATGCAACAAAATATCAAGTCTTGAAGAGTGACTACTGATTTTATAAACAGTTTTAATTCTTTGAGCATCAGACACTTTTAAATTGAAGAGTTTGATCATGGCTCAGATTGAACGCTGGCGGCAGGCCTAACACATGCAAGTCGAGCGGTAGCACGGGAGAGCTTGCTCTCTGGGTGACGAGCGGCGGACGGGTGAGTAATGTCTGGGGATCTGCCTGATGGAGGGGGATAACTACTGGAAACGGTAGCTAATACCGCATAACGTCGCAAGACCAAAGAGGGGGACCTTCGGGCCTCTTGCCATCAGATGAACCCAGATGGGATTAGCTAGTAGGTGGGGTAACGGCTCACCTAGGCGACGATCCCTAGCTGGTCTGAGAGGATGACCAGCCACACTGGAACTGAGACACGGTCCAGACTCCTACGGGAGGCAGCAGTGGGGAATATTGCACAATGGGCGCAAGCCTGATGCAGCCATGCCGCGTGTATGAAGAAGGCCTTCGGGTTGTAAAGTACTTTCAGCGAGGAGGAAGGCATTAAGGTTAATAACCTTAGTGATTGACGTTACTCGCAGAAGAAGCACCGGCTAACTCCGTGCCAGCAGCCGCGGTAATACGGAGGGTGCAAGCGTTAATCGGAATTACTGGGCGTAAAGCGCACGCAGGCGGTTTGTTAAGTCGGATGTGAAATCCCCGGGCTCAACCTGGGAACTGCATTCGAAACTGGCAAGCTTGAGTCTTGTAGAGGGGGGTAGAATTCCAGGTGTAGCGGTGAAATGCGTAGAGATCTGGAGGAATACCGGTGGCGAAGGCGGCCCCCTGGACAAAGACTGACGCTCAGGTGCGAAAGCGTGGGGAGCAAACAGGATTAGATACCCTGGTAGTCCACGCCGTAAACGATGTCGACTTGGAGGTTGTGCCCTTGAGGCGTGGCTTCCGGAGCTAACGCGTTAAGTCGACCGCCTGGGGAGTACGGCCGCAAGGTTAAAACTCAAATGAATTGACGGGGGCCCGCACAAGCGGTGGAGCATGTGGTTTAATTCGATGCAACGCGAAGAACCTTACCTACTCTTGACATCCAGAGAACTTTCCAGAGATGGATTGGTGCCTTCGGGAACTCTGAGACAGGTGCTGCATGGCTGTCGTCAGCTCGTGTTGTGAAATGTTGGGTTAAGTCCCGCAACGAGCGCAACCCTTATCCTTTGTTGCCAGCGGTTCGGCCGGGAACTCAAAGGAGACTGCCAGTGATAAACTGGAGGAAGGTGGGGATGACGTCAAGTCATCATGGCCCTTACGAGTAGGGCTACACACGTGCTACAATGGCGCATACAAAGAGAAGCGACCTCGCGAGAGCAAGCGGACCTCATAAAGTGCGTCGTAGTCCGGATTGGAGTCTGCAACTCGACTCCATGAAGTCGGAATCGCTAGTAATCGTAGATCAGAATGCTACGGTGAATACGTTCCCGGGCCTTGTACACACCGCCCGTCACACCATGGGAGTGGGTTGCAAAAGAAGTAGGTAGCTTAACCTTCGGGAGGGCGCTTACCACTTTGTGATTCATGACTGGGGTGAAGTCGTAACAAGGTAACCGTAGGGGAACCTGCGGTTGGATCACCTCCTTACCTAAAAGATACAACCCGCGTAGTGCTCACACAGATTGTCTGATAGAAAACGAGCAGTAAAACCTTATAGGCTTGTAGCTCAGGTGGTTAGAGCGCACCCCTGATAAGGGTGAGGTCGGTGGTTCAAGTCCACTCAGGCCTACCAAATTTTCCCCTGTTCTGCGTTGCACCTCAGGCTCGCATACTTAAGTATGCGTCGCTAAGTTGCGCCTTGACCAGATGAAAATTCATGGTGATTCGAAGGTTTTACGAAATCGATGGGGCTATAGCTCAGCTGGGAGAGCGCCTGCCTTGCACGCAGGAGGTCAGCGGTTCGATCCCGCTTAGCTCCACCATCATTTCATGCACGACTCAATACTTCAGAGTATACCGGTGACGGTGTGCTGCGAAGTATTTGCTCTTTAACAATCCGGAACAAGCTGAAAATTGAAACGACACACTGTTTCTGTTCTCCGTAATAAGAACAGAATAGAGGTGTGTTCGAGTCTCTCAAATTTTCATAATCTGAAGTGAAACATCTTCGGGTTGTGAGGTTAAGCGACTAAGCGTACACGGTGGATGCCCTGGCAGTCAGAGGCGATGAAGGACGTGCTAATCTGCGATAAGCGTCGGTAAGGTGATATGAACCGTTATAGCCGGCGATTTCCGAATGGGGAAACCCAGTGTGATCCGTCACACTATCGTTAAGTGAATACATAGCTTAACGAAGCGAACCGGGGGAACTGAAACATCTAAGTACCCCGAGGAAAAGAAATCAACCGAGATTCCCCCAGTAGCGGCGAGCGAACGGGGAGCAGCCCAGAACCTGAATCAGTTTGTGTGTTAGTGGAAGCGTCTGGAAAGTCGCAGGGTACAGGGTGATACTCCCGTACACTAAAATGCACATGCTGTGAGTTCGAAGAGTAGGGCGGGACACGTGGTATCCTGTCTGAATATGGGGGGACCATCCTCCAAGGCTAAATACTCCTGACTGACCGATAGTGAACCAGTACCGTGAGGGAAAGGCGAAAAGAACCCCGGCGAGGGGAGTGAAAAAGAACCTGAAACCGTGTACGTACAAGCAGTGGGAGCCTCTTTATGGGGTGACTGCGTACCTTTTGTATAATGGGTCAGCGACTTATATTCTGTAGCAAGGTTAACCGTATAGGGGAGCCGCAGGGAAACCGAGTCTTAACTGGGCGTTAAGTTGCAGGGTATAGACCCGAAACCCGGTGATCTAGCCATGGGCAGGTTGAAGGTTGGGTAACACTAACTGGAGGACCGAACCGACTAATGTTGAAAAATTAGCGGATGACTTGTGGCTGGGGGTGAAAGGCCAATCAAACCGGGAGATAGCTGGTTCTCCCCGAAAGCTATTTAGGTAGCGCCTCGTGAACTCATCTTCGGGGGGTAGAGCACTGTTTCGGCTAGGGGGCCATCCCGGCTTACCAACCCGATGCAAACTACGAATACCGAAGAATGTTATCACGGGAGACACACGGCGGGTGCTAACGTCCGTCGTGAAGAGGGAAACAACCCAGACCGCCAGCTAAGGTCCCAAAGTCATGGTTAAGTGGGAAACGATGTGGGAAGGCACAGACAGCCAGGATGTTGGCTTAGAAGCAGCCATCATTTAAAGAAAGCGTAATAGCTCACTGGTCGAGTCGGCCTGCGCGGAAGATGTAACGGGGCTAAACCATGCACCGAAGCTGCGGCAGCGACACTCAGGTGTTGTTGGGTAGGGGAGCGTTCTGTAAGCCGTCGAAGGTGGACTGTGAGGTCTGCTGGAGGTATCAGAAGTGCGAATGCTGACATAAGTAACGATAAAGCGGGTGAAAAGCCCGCTCGCCGGAAGACCAAGGGTTCCTGTCCAACGTTAATCGGGGCAGGGTGAGTCGACCCCTAAGGCGAGGCCGAAAGGCGTAGTCGATGGGAAACAGGTTAATATTCCTGTACTTGGTGTTACTGCGAAGGGGGGACGGAGAAGGCTATGTTAGCCGGGCGACGGTTGTCCCGGTTTAAGCATGTAGGCGGAGCGTTTAGGTAAATCCGGACGCTTATTCAACGCTGAGGTGTGATGACGAGGCACTACGGTGCTGAAGTAACAAATGCCCTGCTTCCAGGAAAAGCCTCTAAGCATCAGGTAACATTAAATCGTACCCCAAACCGACACAGGTGGTCAGGTAGAGAATACCAAGGCGCTTGAGAGAACTCGGGTGAAGGAACTAGGCAAAATGGTGCCGTAACTTCGGGAGAAGGCACGCTGTCGCTAGGTGAAGGGATTTACTCCTGGAGCTGAAGGCAGTCGAAGATACCAGCTGGCTGCAACTGTTTATTAAAAACACAGCACTGTGCAAACACGAAAGTGGACGTATACGGTGTGACGCCTGCCCGGTGCCGGAAGGTTAATTGATGGGGTTATCCGTAAGGAGAAGCTCTTGATCGAAGCCCCGGTAAACGGCGGCCGTAACTATAACGGTCCTAAGGTAGCGAAATTCCTTGTCGGGTAAGTTCCGACCTGCACGAATGGCGTAATGATGGCCAGGCTGTCTCCACCCGAGACTCAGTGAAATTGAAATCGCTGTGAAGATGCAGTGTACCCGCGGCAAGACGGAAAGACCCCGTGAACCTTTACTATAGCTTGACACTGAACATTGAGCCTTGATGTGTAGGATAGGTGGGAGGCTTTGAAGCGTGGACGCCAGTCTGCGTGGAGCCAACCTTGAAATACCACCCTTTAATGTTTGATGTTCTAACGTAGACCCGTGATCCGGGTTGCGGACAGTGTCTGGTGGGTAGTTTGACTGGGGCGGTCTCCTCCTAAAGCGTAACGGAGGAGCACGAAGGTTAGCTAATCACGGTCGGACATCGTGAGGTTAGTGCAAAGGCATAAGCTAGCTTGACTGCGAGAGTGACGGCTCGAGCAGGTGCGAAAGCAGGTCTTAGTGATCCGGTGGTTCTGAATGGAAGGGCCATCGCTCAACGGATAAAAGGTACTCCGGGGATAACAGGCTGATACCGCCCAAGAGTTCATATCGACGGCGGTGTTTGGCACCTCGATGTCGGCTCATCACATCCTGGGGCTGAAGTAGGTCCCAAGGGTATGGCTGTTCGCCATTTAAAGTGGTACGCGAGCTGGGTTTAGAACGTCGTGAGACAGTTCGGTCCCTATCTGCCGTGGGCGCTGGAGAATTGAGGGGGGCTGCTCCTAGTACGAGAGGACCGGAGTGGACGCATCACTGGTGTTCGGGTTGTCATGCCAATGGCATTGCCCGGTAGCTAAATGCGGAAGAGATAAGCGCTGAAAGCATCTAAGCGCGAAACTTGCCCCGAGATGAGTTCTCCCTGACTCCTTGAGAGTCCTGAAGGAACGTTGAAGACGACGACGTTGATAGGCTGGGTGTGTAAGCGTAGCGATACGTTGAGCTAACCAGTACTAATGATCCGTGAGGCTTAACCTTACAACACCGAAGGTGTTTTGCGAGAGACGCAAGACGATTTTCAGCTTAGTTCAGGATTAAGTTGATGGTTATATGAAAATATAACGGTCAACGAACAGAATTTGCCTGGCGGCCGTAGCGCGGTGGTCCCACCTGACCCCATGCCGAACTCAGAAGTGAAACGCCGTAGCGCCGATGGTAGTGTGGGGTCTCCCCATGCGAGAGTAGGGAACTGCCAGGCATCAAATTAGAAGTATGGCACTGACCTTCGAGGCAGGTCACTACTCGACAGAGAGTAGGACAAAAGCGAAAGCTTTTGAACGTTGCGAAGCAACGGCCCGAAGGGTGAATCACAAGGTGATTCATAAACTGCCAGGCATCAAATTAAGCAGTAAACTGATGTAAAAATCAGTGGTTGTAGAAAAATTCGGTGGAGCGGTAGTTCAGTCGGTTAGAATACCTGCCTGTCACGCAGGGGGTCGCGGGTTCGAGTCCCGTCCGTTCCGCCACTTATTTAAGCCCTGAGTCATAGACTCAGGGCTTTTTTGTATTCAAAATTCATCAATCTAAGCAGCATTATTGCTGAATTAGCAAAAATCTTCTGCATTTATACGTCTTTTTCAACAAATCTATTCCCCTCATACTCTTCCTCATACAAACATGCACCCTATTATGAGGTTAAAAAATGGCAATTCCTGCATTCGGTCTGGGCACTTTCCGCCTGAAAGACGACGTTGTTATCGCATCGGTTAAAACAGCACTGGAGCTGGGCTACCGCGCGATAGATACGGCACAAATTTATGATAACGAAGCGGCGGTTGGCCAGGCGCTGGAGGAGAGCGGCATTCCACGGGAAACGCTGTTTATCACCACCAAAATCTGGATTGAAAATCTGAGCAAAGACAAACTGATCCCAAGCCTGAAAGAGAGCCTGGCAAAGCTGCGTACTGATTATGTCGATCTGACCCTGATCCACTGGCCATCGCCAGAAGATGCCGTGCCGGTTGCTGAGTTCATGCAGGCGCTGCTGGCGGCTAAAGAGGCTGGCTTGACCCGTCAGATCGGAATTTCGAACTTCACGGTTGAGTTGATGCAGCAGGCTATTGATGCCGTTGGCGCTGAAAACATTGCGACCAACCAGATCGAGCTGTCCCCTTACCTGCAAAACCGTACCGTTGTTGAGTGGGCCAGGCAGCATAACATCCATATTACGTCCTACATGACGCTGGCGTACGGTAAAGCACTGGCGGATGAAACCATTGGCCGGATTGCACTGAAGCATCAGGCCACCCCGGCGCAGGTGATTCTGGCATGGGCAATGGCTCTGGGTTACGCAGTCATCCCTTCTTCCACCAAACGTGCAAATCTGGAAAGCAATCTGCAGGCGCTAAGCCTGAAGCTTGATGCAGAAGATATGGCGGCGATTGCCGAACTGGAATGCAATGACCGTCTGGTCAGCCCGGAAGGGCTGGCACCGAAGTGGGATAACTGAGCCTGATTACGGCCCCTCGGGGGGCCGTTTTACCGCATCGCTCAGAAAATCAATAAAGGCGCGGATGCGGGTACTGACCGCTCGGTCGCTGTAGTACACCGCACTAAAAGGCATATTGACCGGCAAAAGCTTATCGGCAAGCACCTCAACAAACTCTCCGCTTTCAATCTCTTTATCAATCATAAAATCCGACAGGCAGGCGATGCCGTTCCCCGTCAGGCACAGCTGCTTAAGCGTCTCTCCGCTATTAGAAGATAACCCCGGCGCTATCTCAAAAAGCTGCCCATCTGCCTGCGAAATCGGCCAGCGATTAAGGGAAGAGGGTTCAGTAAAACCAAGGCAGACATGTTTAACCAGATCGGCCGCGGACTCTGGCGTCCCGTGGGCAGCTAAATATTCGGGTGAGGCAATAATCTTACGATAGCTGCTAAAAAGCGGGCGGGCACGCAGGCTTGAGTCGGTTAAATTGCCAACCCGGATCGCCACATCAACTTTGCGCTCGATAAGATTAATAAAGGTTTCCGACGATACCAGGGAAAGCGTCATTTCCGGGTAGCGTTCGCGAAAGGGTTTTATCAGCGGCATAAGCAGATGCAGCATCACCGGCGTGGCGGCATCAATACGCAGTAATCCTCTTGGCGTCTGCTTGCTTTCCATGACTTCATTTTCGGCAGCGGCCATTGCCTGCAAAATTTGCTGCACCTTTCTAAAATAGCGCTCACCTTCTTCCGTCAGGCTAAGCTGGCGTGTTGTTCGGTTAAGCAGGCTCACGCCCAGCTTCATCTCCAGTTTTTTAACCGTTCGGCTCACCGCTGAGTTAGCCTGCCCCAGCTGCTCTGCCGCCCGGCTGAAGCTTCCGCTCTCTACTACGGCAACGAAAATAGCAAGTTCTTCCGAGGTCGCCTTCATTGTTGCTCCACAAGCAAAATTCTATTGAGATTTTACATATTTTTGTTATTTAAGCATCCCGCCATACTACGTGTCATCAAAAGACACCTGTTATGGAGTAAATTATGCCTCTGGCACTTCTTGCACTGACGATCAGTGCTTTTGCAATCGGCACTACCGAGTTCGTTATTGTCGGTCTTGTACCGACGATCGCTGAACAGCTCGCTATCTCTGTCCCTTCTGCAGGATTGCTGGTTTCTATCTACGCTCTCGGCGTGGCGATTGGCGCACCTGTTCTGACCGCTTTAACCGGTAAACTGCCGCGTAAGCAGCTGCTTATCGGCCTTATGGCGCTGTTTACCGTAGGCAATGTGATAGCCTGGCTGTCGCCAAATTATGAGACGCTGGTTGTCGCTCGCTTGCTGACCGGTCTGGCACACGGCGTGTTCTTCTCCATTGGATCGACGATTGCCACAAGCCTGGTTCCAAAAGAGAAAGCCGCTTCGGCCATTGCCATTATGTTCGGTGGGTTAACGGTAGCGTTGGTGACCGGTGTGCCACTGGGGACGTTCATCGGGCAGCATTTTGGCTGGCGTGAAACCTTCCTGGCGGTGTCGGCGATTGGCGTGATCGCGTTAATCAGCAGTATGATCCTTATCCCAAAAGATATTCCTAATCGCGCTCTGGCTGGAATTAGAGAGCAGCTGCAGGTATTAACGCATCCGCGTCTGGTGCTGATCTATCTGGTGACCGCGCTGGGTTATGGCGGGGTATTTACCGCTTTCACCTTCCTCGCGCCGGTGATGCAGGATCTTGCCGGCTTTTCCCCTTCTGCGGTTAGCTGGATCCTGCTGGGCTACGGCGTATCTGTGGCTATCGGCAATATCTGGGGCGGTAAGCTGGCGGACCGCCACGGTGCCGTACCGGCCCTTAAATTTATCTTTGCCGCACTTGCCGCTCTGCTTCTGGTCTTCCAGTTCACCGCACACTCGCACGTTGCCGCGCTGCTTACCATTCTGGTGATGGGCGTCTTCGCCTTCGGCAACGTTCCTGGCCTGCAGGTCTACGTCGTCCAGAAAGCCGAGCAATATACGCCAAATGCGGTTGATGTTGCCTCAGGTCTGAACATTGCGGCATTTAACGTGGGAATTGCTTTGGGCTCTATTATCGGGGGCCAGACGGTGGAGAACTTCGGCCTGGCGCAAACGCCGTGGATTGGTGCGGTGATTGTAGTGTTTGCGCTGCTGCTAATTGGCTTGAGCGGCAGACTCGATAAGCAATCACGTGTTGCTATGGGCTAAATTCTACTTTCAGGAGCGTCGTTGTTTACGCTCCTGAATTGCATTGGTTTGTAATGGTCGTTGAAAGTCAGCGCTAAAGTCCCTATAACTGAAAGATAGCCTGCGAATTGCGGGCAGATTGAGTTACTGAGGTCGTTAGCCAAACGTGCACAAGAATACCTATGCCATGAGATACGTAGCCGGGCAGCCAGCAGAGCGAATTCTGCCACCTGGCTCGTTTGCAACTATTGGTCAGGCATTACCCCCCGGAGAACCTTTACCCGGGCAGGACACGATCCGTGTTCTGGTGTGGAACATCTTTAAGCAGCAGCGGGCCGACTGGCTTTCGGTGCTGCAAACCTTCGGCAAAGACGCACATCTGATGCTCTTACAGGAGGCGCAAACGACGCCTGAGCTGGTCAGGTTTGCGACCACCAACTATCTGGCTGCCGACCAGGTTCCGGCGTTTGTCTTACCTCAGCACCCTTCAGGCGTTATGACGCTGTCCGCTGCTCATCCAGTATATTGCTGCCCGCTGCGTGAACGCGAGCCTATCCTGCGTTTGTCTAAGTCAGCCCTGGTGACCGTTTATCCCCTGCCAGACGGGCGAATGCTGATGGTGATTAATATCCATGCGGTCAATTTCAGCCTCGGTGTTGATGTCTACAGCAAGCAGTTAGGGCCAATAGGCGACCAGATTGGGCATCACAATGGGCCGGTGATCATGGCCGGTGATTTCAATGCCTGGAGCCGCCCACGCATGAACGCATTATTCCGCTTTGCCCGCGAAATGACGCTGCGCGAAGTACGCTTTACCGACGATCATCGCCGCCGGGCGTTTGGCCGCCCACTTGATTTCGTCTTCTATCGTGGTCTGAACGTCACCGAAGCTTCGGTGCTGGTGACTCGCGCATCGGATCATAACCCCCTACTAGTTGAATTCCGTCCCGGCAAGCCTGAGCTGAAATAAGGTTCGTCAGGTCTGCCGTTGGGCAGACCTGTGCGCTGCCCTTTTTCTCACTTAACCGCAAGGACATTATGATGACAACGCAATCCCATCACGACAAAGTTAGCCAGCAGTTTGGCTCCCAGGCCAGCGCCTATTTGAGCAGCACCGTTCATGCTTCCGGGCGAGATCTGGAGCGGCTTAGCGCACGGCTGAATGATTTTCCGCATGCCACCCTGCTGGATATGGGCTGCGGAGCAGGGCACGCAAGTTTTATCGCCGCGGCTAAGGTGAAGTCAGTTGTCGCCTATGATTTGTCCGAGCAGATGCTGGCAGTCGTCGCGGAGGCGGCGACAACGCGTGGGATCGCGAACATTGCGACTCGTCAGGGATACGCGGAAGCTCTTCCTTTTGACGACAGCACCTTTGACGTGGTCATCAGCCGTTATTCAGCACATCACTGGCACGATGTTGGCCAGGCGCTGCGTGAAGTGAAGCGCGTTCTCAAGCCCGGTGGCGTTGCAGTCTTTATGGATGTCACCTCGCCGGGGCATCCGGTGAAGGATATCTGGCTGCAAACGGTAGAGGCTCTGCGTGATACGTCACACGTGCGCAATTATTCCAGCGGCGAGTGGCTGAGCCTGTTTAACGATGCGGGCCTGGTGACGCACAGCGTGTTATGCGACAGGCTGAATCTGGAGTTCTCCAGCTGGATTGCCAGAATGAGAACGCCGATAGTGTTATCGGACGCGATCCGCGCTTACCAGAAAAGCGCCTCAGACGAGGTTAAGCAGTACTTTGAATTACAGCGTGACGGCTCGTTCACCAGCGATATCATTATGCTGGAGGCCAGGAAGGCATAAGGGAAAAAGAAAAGGCACCGTGAAGGTGCCTTTTTGATCTTTACAATCAGGTATCCGGAGAAGTATTCCCGCGGACAAACAGCGTCAGGCGATCGCCTGGTCTCAAATCGTCGGTAATGCTGTTCCAGCGCATCACATCTTTGATGTTAACGCCGTGACGCTTTGCAATACTCGACAGTGAGTCGCCTTTTCGCACCTGATAGGTGATGCTGCTGTTATCGGCCAGCTGCGAAACACCGCCTTTCACGCTGAGCGTTTGCCCAACTTTAAGGCGAGAACCGCGCAGGTTATTCCAGCCCTGCAAATCTTTCGCGTTCACGCCAAGACGTGAAGCAATGCTCGACAGGGTATCCCCTGAGCGCACTTTATAAGATTTGTTCCCGCCAGCGCTGAGGCGGTTATCCGCGACGAGCGTTGGCTGTAAAGCATCGATTTCACCCGAAGCCAAAGAGGCTTTCAGCTGTTCAGCATGCTTTTTCGGCACCATCACATAGCGCTGATTTTTTCCAATGGTGGAGCTTTTCACACCGGCGTTGAAGTTCTTCAGATTGGTCAACGACATGCCCGCCATTTCGGCGACCTGCGTTAACTCAACCGGACTGCTTACTTCAACACGCGCCAGCGCGCGGCTCTCATCCGTTGTTGGCAGACGTACGCCGTACTTCTGACTGTTTTTGAGTATGTCACTCAACGCCAGCATTTTCGGTACGTAGATCTTTGTTTCACGCGGCAAAGCCAGCGACCAGAAATCGGTAGGTTTACCCCGCGATTTGTTCGCTTTAATAGCGTTCAGCACACGGCCTTCGCCGCTGTTGTATGCTGCCACGGTCAACAACCAGTCGCCGTCAAACATCTTGTTCAAACGCTGCATCATATCCAGTGCGGCAGTGGTTGAGGCCACTACATCACGGCGTGCATCGTACGCCTTGGTCTGCTTCAGACCGTAATTGCGCCCCGTACTTGGGATAATCTGCCAAATGCCTGCGGCATTTGCGCCAGACGTCGCGTGGGGGTCAAAAGCGCTCTCCACTATGGGTAGTAGTACTAGTTCCATTGGCATGTTGCGTTTCTTAACCTGCCCGGCAATCCAGTACATATACGGCTCTGCCCGTAATGTTACATCGTGGAGATAGCTCTTATTACTCAGGTACTTCTGTTTCTGTTCACGGATCCGGACGTTTTCCGGTATCCCCATCTTTAGCTCGTTGCCGATGAAGTTCCACAGGTTTTGATCTTGCGCGAGGAAGGTTCCATCATCCATCCATCGCGCAGAGGTCGCTCGACCCGTGTACTTTCCTGCTTCACCTTGACCAGCTGCAGACAGACTCTGTGCGTGCTGTTGAATGTTGGCATCATGCTTTGACGCCTGGCACCCGACAAGCAAGACAGAGGCGAGGAGTATCGCTTTTGCCTTCATGTGTGTGTCAATGGTTGCTTAAAAGACGAGCGATGATACCGTCGCCTTTTGGACAACACAACCAGAATATTCAGAAGCTGTCCTTCTTTGTCCTTAACCAGGCGAATATCTCATGGGGTTGTTGCAAGTTTGTTTCTTTTATGATTTCTTCTTTTAAAACATGATCTTCAGTGCGTAAAAAAACATTTATTTGGCGTTCTGTTTGCAGCGTCGACGGCAAGGTTGACTGATTTTTTGCGCGTAACTCCTTAACTTTTCGATAATATCCCGTTATTTGCTCATCATGGGGTAAAATACTTAAGGCGAACTTTATATTTGATTCAGTGTACTCATGTGCGCAACAAATCAGGGTGTCAGCGGGGAGTTTGTTAAGCTTTTGAAATGAGTTGAACATTTGTTCCGCAGTGCCTTCAAAAAGCCTTCCGCAGCCGCCAGAAAACATTGTGTCGCCGCAAAATAGATAAGGAAAACTAAAAAACGAGATATGTCCTAAAGTGTGACCAGGTGTTGCTATCACGCTGTATTCACGGCCAGGCAGGCTAAACTTATCACCTTCGCCCACGATTTGCGTAGCCCCTTTCTGGCGGGTTTCCTCCGGGCCATATACCTCAATGTTTGGATATCGGTCCCTCAACTGCTGGACTCCGCCTACATGATCGGCATGATGGTGGGTAAGCAGAATCGCTTCTGGCTGCCAGCCGTTTTCCTCTATGGCCTTCAGAACTGGCGCGGCATCACCGGGGTCAACAATCACACATTTTCCCTGCTCATTATTGAGCACCCAGATGTAGTTATCCTGGAAAGCACGAATACTGTTAAGATTCATAGTTCAACCTCTCTATGGCAATTAAGAAGGTAGTGATGAAACCGGCAAGGATACCTGAGATTCTCACTTCCCCCCATCATTGGGCGCAGCTGCGATGGGGAGAGTACTACCGGGACGCGCTCGAAGAGCAGCTTCGCCCCTGGCTGGGTAAAATGTTCGGCTTTCATTTGCTGAAAATCGGCAATCTCAGCGCGGAAGTTAACACGGAAGCCTGCGCGATATCGCATCAGGTGAATGTGGCCATGCAGGGGGATCATCTGCAGGTCAATGCCGATCCACTGCATTTGCCGTTTGCGGCAAAGTCGGTCGACGCCTGTTTGCTGGCCCATACGCTGCCCTGGTGCCCGGATCCGCACCGCCTGCTGCGGGAGGTCGATCGGGTTTTGATCGACGATGGCTGGGTAGTGCTCAGCAGCTTTAATCCCATCAGCCTGCTTGGCCTGGGAAAAACCGTCCCGTTCCTGCGCAAGCGAGCACCTTATAATAGCCGAATGTTCACCCCTATGAGACAGCTGGACTGGCTGTCACTGCTGAATTTTGAGGTGATGTACCGCCGAAGCTTTCAGGTCTTGCCGTGGCATAAGCAGGGGGGACGTTTACTGAGTACCCACCTGCCTGCGCTGGGGTGCATGCACGTCATCGTGGCGCGAAAACGCACGCTGCCGCTGACGCTGAACCCGATGAAAAGCCGTAAGGCGAAAAGTCAGATCCGCTCGGCGGTAGGGGCGACGCGGCAGTACCGTGAAACCGTCAAGGTGCCGCGCCGTCCGGCTGATAGCCCACATCCTCATGAGTAGGGCGTGATGCGGCGTTGCGAGCCAGTTCGTCGCAGCGTTCGTTTTCCGGGTGGCCCGCGTGGCCTTTGACCCACTCCCACTTAATTTGATGGTGGCTGAGGGCGGCATCAAGACGCTTCCATAAATCGACGTTCTTCACCGGCTTCTTGTCAGCCGTTTTCCAGCCGCGTTTCTTCCAGTTGTGGATCCACTGGGTAATGCCCTGGCGGACGTACTGGCTGTCGGTGCTGAGGACGACATCGCAGGGTTCTATAAGCGCCTCAAGCGCGACGATAGCGGCCATCATCTCCATACGGTTATTGGTGGTGAGGCGAAACCCTTCGCTGAAGATTTTCTCGTGCTGTTTGTACCGTAAGATCGCACCGTAGCCGCCTGGCCCTGGATTCCCCAGGCAGGAGCCATCGGTGAAAACTTCTACCTGTTTGCGCATCTCTGGTAGACTTCCTGTGATGAAAAGGCCAAGTCTGACATAAACGAGCGCGATGAGCACAGCTATATGATTTCTACCACGACCAGACAGATAGTCCTCGATACCGAAACCACGGGTATGAACCAGATCGGTGCTCATTACGAAGGGCATCGCATTATCGAGATTGGTGCGGTTGAAGTGATTAACCGTCGCCTGACGGGCAATAACTTCCACGTCTACTTAAAGCCCGATCGGCTGGTGGATCCGGAGGCGTTTGGCGTTCACGGTATTGCTGATGAGTTCCTGGCGGATAAACCGACCTTTGACCAGGTCGCCGACTCCTTTATGGACTACATTCGCGGCGCCGAGCTCGTGATTCATAACGCATCGTTCGATATCGGCTTTATGGACTACGAGTTCAGCAAGCTGCGCCGTGACATCCCCAAAACAGAGACCTTCTGTAAGATTACCGACAGCCTGGCGATGGCCCGTAAGGTGTTCCCGGGCAAGCGAAACAGCCTCGATGCACTCTGCTCGCGTTATGAAATAGACAACAGCAAACGTACCCTGCACGGCGCACTTCTCGATGCCCAAATCCTGGCCGACGTCTATCTGATGATGACCGGCGGGCAAACGTCGCTGAAATTCTCTATGGAGGGCGACGTGCAGCAGCAGCAGGGCAGCGGGGGTATCCAGCGCGTTGTCCGTCGGGCGTCAGGAATGCGGGTTATCCACGCCAGTGATGAAGAGCTGCTTGCCCACGAGTCTCGTCTTGATTTGGTGGAGAAGAAGGGCGGAAGCTGCCTCTGGCGAGGCTAAAAACCATTGAAACGAGTTAAAAATCACCACTCAGGTGGTTTTTGCGGCAAACGGTTAATTTTATGATAAAAATCGTTGACGGTTACCGGGGCAGACCGTAATATTCGCTTCGTTCCCGACGGGGAACAAACGCGGAGCGGTAGTTCAGTCGGTTAGAATACCTGCCTGTCACGCAGGGGGTCGCGGGTTCGAGTCCCGTCCGTTCCGCCACAATTCAGAAGGCCTGAGTCAGCAATGATTCAGGCCTTCGTCGTTTCTGCTGCACTCATTTTTCCCTCTATTCCAGACTTTTGCCGCTCCGTGGCAATCAGGCAACAGCCTGCTAGTCTGCCGATCCTGCCGGGCATTGATTGCCCAGTTGGATGTATCTGTCAAAAGCGACGATGAATTTACTGTGCTGCCCCTTCATCTCCGGGCCCCGGTAGTGTTCTCCGGGCAAGAGATTAAAGATTTTGGCGGTATCGTCATTTTGCTCGCAGCTTTTATGAAGAATCACGCGAAAATAGGTATTACCGTTATTGGTTAACACGCCGGCTTCAGGGTTGTAGTCGTAAGAAAAACGCAATGTTCGCGGACGCACTACCAGAGTCGTATCCAGTGCTATGACGGGCGAAACCAGCGGTGACTTAGACTGGCTGGGAAGCAGTGTCGCGTTAGTTGGAATCTCCTTGATGACAATCCGGTAGTAACGCTCCTGCGCATCGGCTGGCCCTTTATAAAAGACCTTAAAAAATTCCCATGCGCCAGGCTCCAGGACCTTTTTTAACGGCGTATAGAGTATCTCCCCGTTTTGTAGCGGCTGCGGTTTCTCATCAGACCCTGGCCGGTTAATACGGTAGGCGTTGATGGTGTATAAATTAGTGCGTTCGGTATTATTTAAAAACTGTCTTGAATATTGAGATTTATCAGACTCGAGGGTAAAAACCCCCGAAGAAAGATAAATCGCTTTCGCTGGTGGAGTAAGCAGTAATGCCAGCAGCAGTAAGATATTTTTCATTCTTTTCCTTATTGAATATCCGGCCCGCTCCAGGTCGCGGTAACCTGAACCTCACCGGTGGCGCTTACTACGCCCATCCAGTCCTGGCCATCTAATGAATACTGTGAATTCACTTCATTCATCGGGAACGTAAGCGATAAATCGGTACGATAGAAACGGCCATCATTTTGGTGAGGCGTCGGCCAGGCGCTCTCCACCCAGCGAGCAGCATTCAGATTAATGGGTTGGTTATCGCAGCTGGCACGAGTACTGACTGTTTTACCTCTTCCGTCAGTATAAGAAAGGAAGGCAGAAAACGGCACACGTGTCGCACCATTTGTAGAGGAAAACAGGCAGTACGGTTTCCCATTTTTTTGTACTACAGGGCCTGAAACTTGCGCCATTATAGCATTAGCCTGCCGTGGGCCGCTGGTGGTCGCAATATAGTCGAAAACCAGAGGTGGCTCATTATCACCCACTTTGCCTTCGCGCTTTGGATTAGGCGTGAGGTCTTTTGAAATAATGCTGATGCCATAGTCGCGTGGGCGAAGAATAATGGTGTTTGACGGCGAAAACTCATAGTAGCCCGACTGAGGGACGGCGGTGTTGGTAAACAGGAAGGTGAAAAATTCCTGACTGTTTCTCAGATCCACGTTGCGCCGAATCAACTGTTGCAGAAATTGCTGAGAAAAGAACACATAGATGCCACCGTTATTCGAGTTGATCAGATCGGAAGCTCGTGTGGTTGCCGAGTAGTTTACCCAACCACTGGCGCCATTAGGGCTGAGTCGAATCGTGTTGCTGCCCGGAGTGAAGCCCATTTTCGCGGTGTTCACCTTCATGCTCATACGCATTGGAGCAAGCAGGCTCCCGGCCATCTTATATTTGACCATTTCACAGATGGCACCGCTTTGCGAACCAATATAGCCGACGCGACAAAACTCTGAACCCAGCCCAATAACGGGGTTACCAGCGCTGTCGATAAAAATCTCCTGCAGAGCATTGGTTGACTCCAGGCTCATCTGCCCGGTCTTGGTCATGGTAAATTCATGACTTCCCACGGTTCCCCCCCTGGAAGCGCAGGTCTGGCCCGCTGCAGGGTTGTAATCGTTCCGGGTGAAACAGTAATAGTATTTGTACATTTCAACCGTTCCTACGCCAAGATTGCGAAAATACTCATAGGCTGAATCCGAGAAAATCGCGCGAGGAACGCCGGCCTCTCCTGCCGTTGTTGTCATCGAAATATGATAAACGCCCTTTTTATCCTGGTAGCCTGGCAGGTAGCCATTTGATGGACAGTCGCGCGCATTACGCATGCAGCGGTTACCGAGGAACGGTTTATTTATCGATGAGTCTTCAAGCCAGATATCGGCAAAACTGTTTCTCGGTAGTGAACCGTTGAAACCCATATAGCCCAGACTAAGCTGTTCGTTCGCCGCATATTTGGTAAAGGTATTGGCGCCGCTAAAGCGTGGGTCCGTTTTGCCCGGCGTAATAAAGTACTCACCGTCTACCTGATTCTCGATAAAGAAATACTGGTTATTAACGCTGGCCGCTCTGACAAAGCCCGCTGCCAGTAAAACGGCACAGCCCAGTCCAATGAGATAATGCTTTTTCATCTCTGCTTCTGTCCTTATCGTTGTGCCAGTATGGTTTGTGTCTGGCAGACCATATCGCCAACCCACATCACACCCCGGGCGTCGCGCAAATCTAAATCGACTTCGCAGACGTTATTATCGGCAGTCGTTAAAGAAACAACGGGGTATCGCTTATCAACATCCATCGAGAAATCACCATTTTCATCAGTGATGGTTTTACCGATGTGGTTCCGTATCTTCGCGTTGGCGATGGCTTTACCCTGTTCCGTGGTGACGCGCCCAAAGACAGTCACCAGCTGTTTAATCTCTGGTGAATGGACGGCGACATTACCCGGGTATAGCGTCACGCTACTGGTGCGTCCTTTCACAATATCAAAACTGTCCGCTGAGTTTTTATCATTCAATAACTCCACCTTGTAGCTGGCGTAAGAAGGCAGGGGGATAAAGTTATTTTTCCCGCTCAGCTTATAGTTTCGGCCATTGACCTGGGCCGAAAGCATGGCGCCATCCTCGATATCCGTTTTAATGATAATGCCTGACTTTTCCTGAAGGCCGCTGGCCGCGATTTTATTATCGCTGTAGGCCAGAGAGCCACGCGCCGTCAGGTTTCCGTTAAGACGTTTATTATCAGGACGTGACAGCGACACTGTACCCGCGCTGTACTTGGTATCAAACGTCGAGTAACCCGAAGCAGAATAATCGCTGTCACCGGTGTTTTTCTCTTTTATCTGCTTGGAAAGGCTAAATCCCGCAGAGGTAATTCTCGAGTTTTCAAAGCTTTTATTCGCTGACAGGTTAGCCTGCATATTACCGTTATTAGAGGACACACCTGCGCTAAGCCATGTCGCCAGCGGCAAGGATAAGTCCAGTGACACATAGCGTTGGTTAGTGCTATTTGACTGATAATCATACTGGTAGCGTTGTACGCCCGCCCGTAACCCTACCGAACCATAGCGGCCAGAGACCAGCGCCGTTGAGTACTCAAAGTTATTGGAGGTACTGCGATCTCGCTTATCAATCGTGCGGCTAAACGTAATTTGTCCTCCCCGGCTGAACAGGCGGTCCAGGCTAAGGCTTCCACCCCAGGAATAGCTGTTGGATTCATATATGGGTAACGCTTCCCCAATATGACTTTTCTCTCTGTTGGCCCACAGGGAGCCATAGCCGTCCGGCAACATTGCGCTGACGCTGAAAATGTTGCGATAGTGACCATCCTGAGAGATCAGACCTTGCCAACCCAGCGCGCCATAAGGGCTGACGCTGACGTTAATGGATGTCTCATTGATCAGGTTTTTATCAAAGGTGTAGTTGGACGTCTGTAGCGTTAGCCCCAGCAGGGAAGGCGCATCGGACAATTTAGCCAGATCCGGGAAGGAGACTGCGGCTGAAACCCCGGCCAGGTATGTTTGCTTGTCGTCGCTCGTGCCAGCGTTCTTACGATTTTTATAGTCCATATAGCCGCCATAAACCTGCCAGTTAAGTGCATTGGCTTCGCCGGAAGCGTTGCTGAACGACTTATTGATCGTCTGGCGAGTTTTGGTATTCACCTTACCATCAATAACCACTTCAACATCCACATCATAGATCCCATAAGGCAGAGGGCTGGTGTCCACTTCAAAACTGCCCATCGGGAAGTTTTGAATATTGAGCAGCCGCCCCTGACGGTAAATATGAACTTCACCTGCGCTGGGCAGAAAGACCGTTATAGGCGTCAAGGACTGCGCCGTGTTGTGGGTTCTGGTCGCCGTTTTGTTCCCATAGGTCACGCCGTACAGCTTGCTGCTGTTTATAGCAGAAAGATTACCGATAGACTGCAGGTTCCAGGTATCGACAAGACCGAATGCGATACGGCGACCATCCCTGTCTTTCTCATACATGGCGCGGTAGAGCTGGGCATTTTGTTGTGAATCACCAATGCCGTATACCGAACCGTTAACATTAAAGTGATGCTCAGCGACAGCAAAGGTGTTGTCTACGTTAAGGTAGCTGTTGGTATTGTTACGGCCCTGCTTTACCTGCGTACGGTAGAGACCGAGATCGTAGTTCAACACGGAGCTGGTATTTTGGACCGATGAGGGGGCCAGCACATCCTGACGCGGGATCGCCGAGGCGCTAAGGCTCTTCTGGCTGACGCTAAGGGTCAGAATAAAAGAGCGGATATCCAGCTTCAGATCGGCTTCCGAAGAGAGAGTAATGGTGTTGTTTTGATCAAAAAAACGCTCTTTTAAGGTGTTAATTAACGCCTCAGTGTCAGCGGACAGCCTGGCACCACCGCTGTGTTCAACCAGGGTAATCTCTTTGATCATCAGCTGTTCTTTATCAAGAACAACCAGCGCATCCGCAACTTTTTGCTTATCTTCTGTTTTGCCGCCCTTATAAACTAAAAATACAGGAATGCTCATGCCTTCAACCAGCGCCTGGCCAAAGATACCGGGAATAATGTAATTACCGAGGCGAACATCCTGTAAGTTTTGCGCAATAATTGCAGAAGAAAAAAGAGAACATAATAATAAAGCTAATTTGGCTGCGAAGGTGTGTTGTCTGAACATCTTTACCCCAATAAAAACGTATTGCTTTTACTCTGAGTAAAGACCCAGGTAATTAATTAATATTTCTATTTGGCATTGATAAAGTCTTCATGGTGCCAAATACCGACACTTGATTTTGAGTTATTGGTATCAACAAACTTAATTTTGACCCCCATAGAGGGCATCACGTAATAACGTTCACGGCACCCTTGAGCTGCCTCTTCGCTGGACTTAGGCGCTTTGCAAGGCCCCATGGCGACGACGCGGAATGAGCCATTTCCCTTGTTGTAAACCACACCGTTGCGGTATTCATATGCAAACTTTTCCTTCCTGGGAGCGACGACTAAAATCGTGCTGATTGTTGCGGAAGTTGTTGCTGAGGCTGATTTTTTTGACTTTGTGTTCCCGTCCTCGGCCACCGGATTGTCTTGCCAGACGAGATGGTAGTAACGCTCTTTCTCATCCTGAGGGCCATTATAAAAAATTCTAAATACATCTTTACCGTTACCGGGCAGGATCAAATTTGAAGGGGTCGCCATAATGTCCTTCTTATTCTCCATCGGTATCACTTCACCTCCCGCCAGCGGGGAAGAAATTCGCTCAACTTTCAGGCTAACAAACCGGGCATCGCTGACGTTATTGATCACTTCTTTTGCAATAACATCTTTATCAGATGACATCGTTGATGTAATTGCGCCAACGTTAATCGCATTGGCAAATGAGCAATAAAATGCCGTCGGTAATAAAAACAAGGCGAATACTTTGTTCATATTTTCTCCTTAGACCCCAGGAGAGGCCCTGGGGTATTTAGTCATGAGGTTGCTGCCTGCCAGGTTGAATTAGCTGGTGAACTCACCGTCCCAGGTGGCGGTAAATTCGATATTTACGTTGCCATCCCAGTAACCATCTGCCAGATCTTTAACGGCGGTATCTGTTCCTGCCAGGGTGGCTTTGGCGATGTTAAAAGCAAATGCGCCCTGTGCGCTGGTACGACCCGCACCGGCATAGGCACCAGCCTGAGATAACGCTGCCAGACCGGCGCTAACGCCGTTAGAGGTATCAACCATCACGGTTGGGGTACTGGCTGAAAGATCCGCGCCATTCCACTGCACGCCAACGGTCAATGCAGACTGGTCGCTGCTGCGAGTCAGAGTGTTGGAGATGATTTTCGAGGTTAATTTGAAATCACTTGCGCCAGACTGACCGGCGATGGTGACATCAAAGGCACCTTCCTGGGTGTTAAAGCGTTCCATACCCTCTGCATAGTTAAAGGTCAGCGATTTCATCGGCGTGACAACCAGCATGCTGTGTGTATCTTTGATCGCTTTTGCGTCCCAGGAGGCGGTGGCCGTCGCTGAGCGGGAGGCGGCGTTTGCCAGACCAGCAGAACCCAATACGGCAATGGCAATAACGCTGATAGCTAATTTTTTCATGCTACTATTCCTTATATATTAAAGTTCACACAGTACCGTGCAGTAATGTGCGCGATGGCGGCATACATGCCACATGGTAAATAAATATTCTGTTTGTAAATAAAGTAATACTGGCCGATCTCACTGGGTGAGAAAGTAGAAAATAAATTCTAATCTCATCCTTAGTCTCTTTTTTTCGCAGCAGAGTGTTGTTTACTATGCTGGCGACGCAGGCATTTAAATGAGTTTGTTCTCTTTTGCATAATCCATAAGCTCAAACATTGTATTGATATTTAACTTGTGGAAAATGTTTGATTTATGAGCGCTTATGGTTTTGTTGCTCACTATTAAATGCTCGCCAATTTTTTTATTCGATAACCCTTTTAAGAGTAACCTCATTACCATGAGCTCTCTATTAGAGAGCGGCATAGCCTCGTATATACAGGGCTGATTTCCCTTTCCCGCCTCCTGCAGCAGTAGCGAGGTGAGATGGGAAGAAAAGAAGATATATCCTGACAGTAACGTATTGACTGCACTTAATATCTCCTTCTCCTCTCTATATTTACTGATAAATCCGCTGGCACCTTCCTGGAGTGCTCTTCGGGCATAAAAATCCTCCGGTTTCGAAGATAAAAAAAGAACTTTAGTTTCCTTCTGCGTTTTTTTTATTTTTTTTAGTAAGCTAAATCCATCTGTGCCAGGAAGCTCAATGTCTGTAATGACAAGATCAACCGGGTTCTCTCTTAAATAGTTAATCGTGAGCCTGCTTTCATCTGTCTTTAATACAACATTGATGTTATTTTTTTCTTTGAGCAACACTTCCAGAGACATTCTGACGATTGGATATGAGTCCATAATGATCACAGATGCCATGTTCATTTTTATTATTCCCCTCATCTACACTTGTTCAATACAAAGTAATGCTTTTGCTCGTTGAGTTAGGGCGGTGCTCTTTATGGGAACTAGATTAAATCGGAGAGGGAGAAAAGAGGTAATGAAGTATTATTTACTTTCCTCATGAGATTTGATGAGAACTTTTGTTTCTTATTTATCCTTTATAATCAATAAGTTGTGTGGTTAATGTGATTTTATTGATTTGTGAAGGGATTGTATCGGTGAGATGTTTTTCGTTTATTTGATATAAACCATTGATCCAGTATCCTGCAGGTTATCGCTGAATTTGATCTGGATCAATAATCGGTGGTGCTGTTATTTTTCACAAATGCCAAGTGGAACAGGATTAGTGAAAATGAGCCATGTATTCAGGCTGATTCGGTTAAAAATAATGGATATTTCTGAGCCTGGGGTGATGAAAAAATCTGAAATCCACTGTTTTGCCTCTTCGTCTGTTACCGTATTTTCAGATAAAACTTCAACCGACGCTGATTTAGCGATCATAAAATCATAGCGGTAGTGGTAATCGAACACGATTTTTCTGCTTATATGTGCTCTGGAGCCATCGTTACGGTAGAGGGTTCCAACCAGCGTCACCATGCCTTTACCGTCCTTCATCTTTTGTCCGGTGATAAGCGACAGCTTTCCCCTCTCTTTAATTAAAGAGATACTGTTGGTGCAGCTGATCGTTCGGCTCTGATAGAAGAGATACAGCAGTATCGGCGTGGCAATTAACAGTAAAAAAAAAGAAACTATCATTGTTTTTTTCATGGCTTCTCAGTGTAGTAAGTAGAGATACAATTCGGACGTGAAAAGAATGTTATCGGCCTTGCACATTGAATAACTGATACAACACTCCCCTCCTGGTAAGAGGTAACGTAAACATTTTTGCGGTTGTCACATTGGATACCTAATTTTAACGCAATGCTTTTAACCATATTTTCATCTGAAGCCTCATTGCTGTGGTACGCACAGCCGTTATAAATCATCTTTCTGGGGTACTCTGTGGGCGCAGATAAAAAAAGTAAATAAATCATTAAAAATGAAAAAGAAAATGCGGCAGCCGCAGCAAGCCAAAAATAAATATTATTGAAGTATATTTTGTTATTTGTTTTCTCCACGCCGGATATCGCATTTTTGGCCGGCTGATAATGCATGTTCTCCGCAACACTTTTAGGGGAGAGCATGTTATTACCGGCCGTAACCGATTGTCGGGATAAGCTCTCATCCGGCATTCTGGTTCCGGGCTCCTTGTATGCGGCATCTGGCAGCATGCTGGCGCGGGAGATAGAGACCCTTTGGTGCAGCATAAAACCGCGACGGGGAATGGTACGAATAAACGTCTCTTCGCCGCCGCAGGCCAAAAATGCTTTACGTAGCATAGAGATGCTCTGATAGAGCGCGTTGGAGCCAACCTCCATACCGTACTGTCTCCAGGCAAACTCATACAGGGACTCATGATCAACGACGTCTCCCTGATGCTCTATCAGCAGCTCAAGGCAGTGTACCGATGAAGAGTGAAGTTTGACTTCTTCATTTTGCCCTCTAAGCGTTCTGTCGCCGGGTCGGAATTCTATATTATTCGCGATAAGGAAAACGATCATGTTATATTCCTTTGAATATATTTATATTATTCTTTTAATTTAGATACAAAAAAAATGATTTCGATACAATTTTAAATATATGTTTTATAAGACATAATCTGATGTGGGGATGGCGGGCGAAAGCGTTTCACCGAATCAATACTTCATTCTGTTCATAATAGATGAATCTTATCTAATTAAATAACATATTTTAACTGTGGTTGTTCTGGCGTTTTAGTTAAGAATAGATCTCAACACCCATGTAATATCAAGCGGTGGAAAAAATCATTCTCTGGATAATTCCCATATATTTTGGATTGGTATTCTACCATTTCCGTCATCTCTTGCCCGGTAACGCTGCCTGTTTGAGAATGTTATAGCCCTAAAATAGGCAAAAAAGCTCCAGGAACATTCATGGCGACTTTTACCGGGGGGAGGGGGGGATTCGTTTTCGGATTATGGATTTGCGCTTGTCCGGGAGATCAGGGTGTTAACATTATGGACATTTTGCGGTCCTGGCATGGACACATACTATCCCGCAGCACCCCCGCGCAGCCATTGCGCGAGGGCTTGCAGAAGAACCCTTTAACGCCTGCTGGCCAGCGCCACGCCGATCAAAATCGTTGCTATCCCGATAATATGGAAAAGATGCAGGGTTTCACCGAGGAACACCAGCGACAGCACCACGCCGAAGACTGGGATCAGGTGAATACTCAGACCGGCACGCGCGGCACCTACGGCTTCCACGCAGCGCCCGTACAGCAGATACGAAACAAAAGAGGGGAAGGCGCCGAGGAATATCACCGCTGAAATTGTCATGGTATTCCAGTGAGGCACTGCGCCGGTGCTCATTTCATGCAGCCATAGCGGCAGCGTCACCAGCAGCGCGATAGTTACCTGAACGCCCAACAGGCCGATTCGGCTGATATCTGAAGGAATTTTTCGAATCCACAGGGTATAAAGCGCAAAACAGGCCATGGCCGCCAGCAGCATCAGGTCACCCGATGCAAACGCCATCTGCATCAGCCCGTGAATATCGCCCTTAAAGATAATAAACAGCACGCCGCAGCAGGAGATCGCCAGCCCCACAACCTGCTTAACGCTAAGCTTATGGCCAAAAAACAGCGCGCCAAACAGCATAATCAGCACCGGAATGCAGGAGTTAAGCAGCAGCGCGTTAGTGCTTGAGGTGTGGTGCAGGCCGATATAAACCAGCAGGCTAAAGCAGACGATACCGGTTACCGATATGGCGATAATCCAGCCCAGATATTCCCGGTAGCGGCGAAAATCTCTTTTAATATAAGGAAAGGCAAACGGCAGGATCACCACCAGCGCAACCAGCCAGCGCATAAAGGTGAGCCCAACCGGAGGAATATCATTGCGAACGGCTTTCCCCACGATGTAATTGCACGCCCAAAGCAGCGGCGGAATGGTGAACAGGAGCAAAACATACCAGGCCGATGGCCTGTGGGGTGCAGCCTCAGTGGCCGCCTTCTTACTGCTGAGCAAGGGACTCTCCTTTGACACGGGGTTTGCTGGAAACGGCAAGGAAAGAATATATCACCCGCGCGGAGTCCACCGTCGTCGTGAAGAAGAAAAAGAGTATGTCGAGAATTAACAGGGAGTTTAAGGCCTGAACCCTTTCCGGCTCAGGCCTGTTTTTATTACTCTTTTGAGGTGGCTACGAGGCCGGTAAAGCCGGTCGCAGCCGTGCTTTTTTCACTGCGGGCCAGCCAGCGGTAGCAGCTCAGGCCGAGGAACACGCCGATAAACCAGCTGAAGTTAGCGACTTCATGCAGGGAAGGAATAAAGCTGATCGTCAGACAGACGGCAACGGACGGCACCAGCGCGATGATTGCCTTCGGGTTAAAGCCGTTGCTGTACCAGTAGCGGCCCTTCGGCGTGTCGTTAAACAGATCGTCGACGTGAATTTTTCCGCCTTTCACCAGGTAGAAGTCCGCCAGCAGGATGCCGAACAGAGGCCCGATGAAGGAGCCCAGTACATCCAGCGTATAGTGAATCAGCTCCGGTGACTGGAACAGGTTCCACGGCGTCAGCAGCACGGAGCCAACCGCGGCGATCATGCCGCCTGCACGGAAGCTGATCTTTTGCGGCGAACAGTTCGAGAAGTCGAACGCCGGGGAAACAAAGTTCGCCACGATATTGATCCCGATAGTGGCGGTGATCATCGTCAGCAGGCCAATCGCCATTGCCAGGCTGTTGCCGATATGGCTCACCGTTTCGATTGGATCGGTGATCATTTTACCAAACAGCGACTGGGTGCCGGATACAATCACCACCGTCACAATGGAGAACAGCAGGAAGTTGAACGGTAGACCCCAGCGGTTACCGCGGCGGATCTCTTTCATATTTTTGCCGTAGCGAGAGAAGTCGCCAAAGTTAAGCAGCGGACCTGAGAAGTAGGAGACCACCAGCGCGGTAGCGGTAATCATCTGCCAAACCTGTTCGCCGGAGCTGAGATGCTTGCTGGCCAGGGTAAAGGAGATCCCGCTAAACCCGGTCTGATAAAGGATCCAGCCCGCCAGCGCCATCATCACGATGTAAACCGCAGGGCCGGCAATATCGATAAAGCGCTTAATCGCGTTCATTCCGTGCCAGAACACCATCGCCTGCAATACCCACATAATGCCGAAGCAGATCCAGCCCAGCTGAGACAGGCCAAGGAAGCTGACGCCGGTCATCGGCGCAAGCGTTGGCCAGAACTTCAGCACCACCAGCATCAATGCATTAGCGGCCAGATAGGTTTGTATACCGTACCAGGCAAAGGCGATAAGCCCGCGGATCACCGCCGGAATATTGGCGCCAAAGACGCCAAAGGCCTGGCGACAAATCACCGCGTAGGGCACGCCCGCCATCTGGCTTGGTTTCGCCACCAGATTAGCGCACAGCTGCACGATGCAGATCCCCGCCAGCAGGCAAATCAGCACCTGCCAGCTGGCAAGCCCCAGCGTAAAGAAGCTGGCTGCCACAACATAGCCGCCCATGCTGTGTACATCAGACATCCAGAACGAAAAAATATTATACCAGGACCAAGTCTGGTGGCGGGTTGGAGCCAGGTCGTCGTTGCACAGGCGCGGGCTGTAGCCGGCGTTGGCACTCTCATTCATGGCTGTTGCTTTGTTCTCTATACCTGGCATGGGATCTGCTCCTATAAAACAGAAGGTGAATTACGTCTGCCAGAGGTATTGCAGGAACCAGGCCAGGTTTGCATTTCTTGTATTCAATTATCAATGATATTGTATACAAAATGAGGGCGCCTGAGGCTAACAGGAGTAGTGGATGAAACGTGATTTTGGGGTCACCGCCCCAGCAGAACTGCATGATAAAGAAGCCGTTATCTGGCAATCGCTGATGACGGCGATGGTTGAACACCGGCTGCCGCCGGGCAGCAAATTGCCGGAAGAAGCGCTGGCAGAAGTTTTTGGCATTAGCCGAACCGGGATCCGCAAAGTCTTAACGCGCCTCGCAACGGTGCAAATGATCACTCTGTTGCCCGGACGTGGTGCATTTGTTGCCATGCCGGATGTTGAAGAGTCCAAAGCGATCTTCCAGACGCGTTCGCTGCTTGAGTGCGCGAACCTGCCGCATGTGCTTGAACATCTTCAGCCGCCGCATCTTGCCGCGCTGCGTAAAATTACTCAGCAGGAAGAGAAAGCCCACCGCGAGGGCGACGGGCCTGCGGCAATCCGCCTCTCTGCCGCTTTCCATATCCAGCTTCAGGCTATTTCCGGCAACGCCGTGCTTACGGAAATGGTCACCAGCCTGACCCATCGTTCATCTCTGGTGATCGCCGCATGGGGCGCGCCGTGGCAGCGTGGCTGCCGCTGTGACGATCACGAAAACCTGATTGACCTGCTGCGTAATAAAGCGCTTGAGCCGCTGACGTACGCGATGCAGCACCATTTTGAACACATTGTTTCCAGCCTGCATTTTGAGCGCAGCGGTGAAACGACCCCGGACTTCGCACGCATCTTTGGCACCCGACAGGAATAACCATGCAGCAGCCTATTATTCAAGTGATCAACCCAAACACCAGCCAGGCGATGACGCACACTATTGCCGAAGCCGCCCGCAGCGTTGCCGCGCCGGGCACGCAGATCCTCGCCACCTGCCCGGAGCAGGGCGTTGAGTCAATTGAAGGGCATTTCGATGAAGCCATCGCGGCCATCGGCGTACTCGAGCAAATTCAGCAGGGCAAAGCGCAGGGAGCTAGCGGCCACGTGATTGCCTGCTTTGGCGATCCTGGGCTCCTGGCGGCGCGTGAGATAGCCAGCGGGCCGGTGATTGGGATTGCCGAGGCCGCCATGCATATGGCGACGCTGGTGGCGACCCGTTTCACTATTGTGACCACGCTGCCGCGCACGGTGATCATTGCTCGCCACTTAGTGCATCAGTACGGTTTTGAGCATCATTGCGCTGCGCTTCATGCTATCGACCTGCCGGTGCTGGCGCTGGAGGACGGGACCGGGCTTGCCCAGCGGCTGGTGCGTGAGCGCTGCATTCAGGCTAAAAAAGAAGATAACAGCGGGGCGATCGTGCTCGGCTGTGGCGGGATGGCGAATCTCGCAAAAGAGCTGACGGAAGAGATCGGCATTCCGGTTATCGACGGCGTCACCGCCGCGGTGAAGCTGGTGGAGTCGCTGGTGGCGCTGGGCATTGGCACCAGTAAATTTGGCGATCTCGCTTATCCGAATAAAAAGCCGCTCTCCGGCTCTTTTGCTCGCCTGGGCTGAGGTTGAAGGAGAAGACTCATGTCATCAGCAGAAAACGCTAAACGCTATCCTTTTACCGAGAACTACCCGCGCGATCTCGCCGGTTACGCTGGCAGTCCTCCCCATGCTCAGTGGCCAAACGGGGCGCGTATTGCGCTTCAGTTTGTGCTCAACTTTGAAGAAGGGGCGGAAAATAACGTCCTGCACGGCGACAGCGGTTCGGAGCAGTTCCTCTCCGATATCATCGGCGCAGCCAGCTTCCCCGATCGCCATATGTCGATGGACTCTCTTTATGAATATGGCTCCCGGGCGGGCTTCTGGCGTATCCACAATGAGTTCCAGAAGCGCGGCCTGACGCTAACGGTATTTGGCGTGGCCATGGCGCTGGCCCGTAACCCGGAGATTGTTTCGGCGATCAAAGCTGCCGATTACGACGTTGTCAGCCATGGCTGGCGCTGGATCCACTATCAGAATATGGAGCCAGCGCTGGAGCGTCAGCATCTGCATCAGGCGATGGAGATTCTTGAGGATCTGTTTGGCTCTCGTCCGCTGGGCTGGTACACCGGGCGCGACAGCCCCAACACCCGCAGGCTGGTGGTTGAGCACGGCGGTATTCTGTATGACAGCGATTATTACGGCGACGATCTGCCTTTCTGGAGCGAGGTCACCTGCGAAGACGGCAGCGTAAAACCTCATCTTATTGTGCCTTACACGCTGGACACCAATGACATGCGCTTCGCTACGGCTCAGGGGTTCAATACCGCCGAGCAGTTTTACACCTATCTGAAGGATAGCTTCGACGTGCTGTATGAAGAGGGTGAAACGGCACCGAAGATGATGTCCATCGGCATGCACTGCCGTCTGCTAGGGCGACCGGGCCGCTTCCGGGCGCTGCAGCGTTTCCTGGACTATGTCCAGCAGCACGAAGGCGTGTGGATTTGCAGAAGGCAGGACATTGCTGAGCATTGGGTGAAAACACATCCCTATACTGAGTAATACTTATTTTTATCAGAGCGTTATTCCCTCTCCCTTTCGGGGAGAGGGTTAGGATGACGGGAAAATTACCCCATTAAACTCACATGCGCCGCCACAATTTTCCACCCCGACGAAAACCTTACCCAGGTCTGCATCTGGCGGCCGATTTTATCGCTGCCTTCGCGCGTAAACTCGGTGCTCGCTACCGCCAGATCGTCGCTGTAGGTTGTAATCACGGTATTACTTAACTGGCGATCCAGCCCCTTCGGCGAGCGTCCATTGCGGAAAGCTCGTATCTGGTCGATGCCGTAAAGGTTTTCCGTGGCGCCGTAGCGTACTGTGCGGGCGTCTTCCCAGAACAGCTCATCCAGAACCGCAACGTCGTTGCTGATTAGCGCCTGCTCATAGCGATAAAATGCCGCTGTGACTTCGTTCAGAATGGCCGGACGGTCAATATTATCTCGTGTCATTTAGCTTACCTTCGTCTCTAAAATACCCTGTACTTCCAGCCGTCGTGCGGCCTGCAAACAAATGTCTTCCCGCCACGGCGCGGCAATCAGCTGCACGCCGATCGGCAACCCGCTCGCAGCGATCAGCGGGGCGCTCACCACCGGTAGCCCGAGGAAGGAGATGGGCTGCGTCAGGATCCCCATGCTGGCTTTTACCGGGATCTCCTGCCCGTTGATATTCATGGTCTGCTGGCCGATCAGCGTGGCGCTACAGGGCGTGGCTGGGGCAATCAGCAGATCAAAATGGTCAAACAGCGGCAGCGTGCGCTCAAGGAACCAGGCCCGGAAGCGCTGAGCCTGAGTGTACCAGGCGGACGGGGTCATCGCCCCGGCAAGCAGCCGCTCGCGTGAGTTGGGCTCGAAGCGCTCAGGGCAAACGCGCAGCGCCGGCAGATACTGGTTGCCGCCTTCCGCCGCTGTCAGTAAAAAGGCCGCTGAACGGGCGAGCTCAGCTTCCGGCATGGAGGCCTGCTCCTTTGCCTGCAGCGCTTTGGCTACCCGGCTGACTGCCTCTCTGGCGTCCTCGTCGCACCAGCGTTCAAAAAAGCCGTCCAGCACCGCGACGCGAAGAGGCGTGTCTCTTTCAAGCGTCGCGTAAACCGGCTCAATGGCGCGGGAAGATTGAAAAGGATCGTTGTCGTCGTGGCCTTGCAGCACATCGTAAACCGTCGCAACGTCTTCCACGCTGCGCGCCAGCGGGCCTATATGGTCGAGGCTGGCGACAAACGGATGGCTGCCGCCGCGCGACAGGCGACCAAAAGTGGGTTTCAGGCCAACAAGCCCGCAGAGCGATGACGGGACGCGAATCGAGCCATTGGTGTCGGTGCCAAGGGTAAAATTCACTAATCCGGCAGCGACGGCGGCGGCCGAGCCACCGGAGGAGCCGCCCGCAATGCGCGCAAGGTCGTGCGGATTCCTGGTAGCGCCGTAATGGCTATTCTCCGTAGTGAAGCCGTAGGCATAGGCATCCATATTCACTGCGCCGCTCAGCATTCCGCCCGCTTTTTGCAGCTGCGTAATGGCAAAGGCATCTGCCGTCGCGGCGGGCTGCCCGGCAAAAAGTTCTGCCCCAGAAATCGTGGTGTGCCCTTTAATGTCGAAAATGTTTTTTACCGCATAAGGCACGCCTGCCAGCGCGGGAAGAGGGCTGGCGCTGGCAATTAGCCTGTCGACCGATGCGGCCTCATCCAGCAGGCGAGACTGTGTCACCTCGGTAAAGGCGTTTATTTTCGGGTTCTGCTGCTCAATCTTTGCCAGCGTTTGTCCGGCAAGCTCGGTTGCCGAAAAGGTTCTGTCCCGCAGCCCCTGATGAATTTCGCGAATAGAATGGGCTGTCATAGGGTATAAACTCCGGCGGTTTCCTGACGATCGGGAAGCGGGAATGCCATCAGCGGCTCCGCCATTGCTGCAATGCGTGCCAGCTGCAGCTCCAGCTCTTTACGGCGTTCATCCGTCAGCGGCACAGCAAGCAGCTGCTCCATCAGGGCAATGTAGTTCTGCCAGTCAAAAGAAGTTTGGTTCATCTACTTATTCCTTAAAAACCAGCGGCGCTGCCGTTGCTGCGTGGATCCCACGCACCCTCAAGCATGCCATTTGTGTGCCTGACGATGGCGCCAGCGTGGCCAACAACTTCGCTGAATGCGGGGAGCGTTTCTACCTCGTGGCCCAGAGCCTGGAGTGCGGCAAAAGTATCGGGGCTGAAGCGACTCTCAAGCTTAAGGCTGTCGGACGCCTGCCCCCAGGTACGGCCCAGCAGCCAGCGCGGTGCGCAGATAGCCTCCTGTAAATTGACGCCCTGCAGCACGTAGCGGGTAAATATTGTCGCCTGGGTCTGCGGCTGCCCGTCGCCGCCCATCGAGCCGTAAACCAGCGTTCTCCCGTCGGCAAGTCTCGCTGCCGCCGGATTCAGGGTATGGAAAGGCTTTTTGCCGGGAGCCAGCGCGAGCAAATGATTTGGATCCAGGCTGAAAGAGGCCCCGCGGTTTTGCCACAGTACTCCGCTCTGCGGCAGTACAACGCCGCTACCAAACTCGTGGTAAATACTTTGAATAAACGACACGGCCAGTCCGTTGCCGTCGATAACGCCCATCCAGACCGTGTCGCCCGGCCCTTTTCCTTTGCCCCACGAGGCGGCGCGCTGGTCGTCAATTTGCGCGGCAAGCTTGTCCAGCGCTTCCGGGTCCAGCAGATTCTGTATGGAGGTCGTGACATGACGTGGGTCGGTGATATGCACGTCGCGTAGCGCAAAGGCTTTTTTGGTCGCTTCGACGATGCGATGTACGGTTTGCGCTTCGGTCGCCCTGGCCATCGACAGCCGGTCGGTAATCCCGAGGATCGCCAGCGAAACCAAGCCCTGGGTAGGAGGGGCGAGATTGAAAACTTCACCTGCCTGATGTTCAAGCCGCAGCGGCTTTGTGCGCGTTGCCCGGTGAGCAGCAAGGTCGGCGGCGGTAACAGGAATCCCCAGCCCGGCCAGCTCTTCGGCAAAAAGTGAGGCCAGCGGGCCGCGATAAAAACTCTCCAGGCCGTCCTGAGTCATACGCGTCAGGGTTGCGGCCAGGCGGGGCTGGGTGAACCGGCTGCCGGTCGCCGGGACTTCACCCTGTTGCAGGAAAGTGTCAGCAAAACCGGGTACATTGACCAGCTCAGCATATTTACTTTGCGTCGCGTGCGCCTGGGAGGCGGTGACCGGGATCCCGTCCGCCGCATAGCGAATAGCGTCGGCCATCAGGCGTGAAAGAGGCAGCTGCCCGCCGCCAAGCTGCGCTGAAACTTTAAGCGCTTCTGCCCAGCCGCTGACGGTGCCGGGCACGGTCAGTGCGGCCTGTGTGCCCCGGTGAGGGATCGCTTTTGCACCCCGGTAGAAATCCAGCGAGGCCAGCGAGCCGGCAGCGCCGCTGGCGTCAATGGCGACAGGTTCGCCCTTCGGGGGAACGATTAGCCAGAATCCGTCGCCGCCTATGCCGTTCATATGCGGATAAACAACCGCGATGGTGGCGGCCGCGGCGACCATCGCTTCAATGGCGTCGCCGCCGTGGCGTAAGACGGACAGCGCGCTTTCAGAAGCCAGATGATGGGGCGTAACCGCCATGCCGCCGGGGGCCATATTGCTTTGCATATTTTTCTTCTCTTGCAGGAATTCCGCTCGGGTAGAGAAAGCTGAAGCAAGAGATGTTCCAGGTTGACGAAGATCGTTTCACTGTGTCAGGCTTCGATGAAACAAAAGTTACAGGAGTCACCATGAAACAGTTAGACGAGAGGTTGCGGGCTTCATGGGCGCTCTTTTCTCCGCAGGAGCAGCGCGTGGCCTCGTTTATCGTTGATCATTTCGATGATTTGATCAGCTACAACAGCGCAGAGCTGGCGCGGCTTTCCGGCGTTTCTAAGGCCACCGTGAGCCGGCTGTTTAAACGGCTCGGCTACGAGCGCTATAAGGATATGCGTGAGGAGCTGCGCACGCTGCGCCAGAGCGGTATGCCGCTGACGGAAAACCGCGATGCGGTGCAGGGCAACACGCTGCTGGCTCGCCATTACAAGCAGGAAATGGCGAACCTCACTCATCTGGTCAATCAGCTGGAGGCTGGGCCGTTTGCCGAAGTGGTCAATGCGCTTGTTAACGGTAAGCGCATCTTTATCATCGGGATGCGAAACTCCTGGCCGGTAGCGATGCACCTACGCCAGCAGCTTCTGCAGGTTCGCAGCAACGTGCAGCTTCTCCCGCAGCCGGGGCAGACGCTGGCGGAAGAGCTGGTGGATATCGATCCGGACGATTGCGTGGTCGCCGTAGCCTTCCGCCGCAGGCCGCGCATCATTAAGCCGCTGCTCGCAGGTTTGCAGCAGCGTGGTATACCGCTGGTGCTGCTGAGCGAGTCCGCTACTTCTGGGATTGAGGCATATTCTCGCTGGCATCTCAGCGCGCCGCTTGACAGCGTTTCGGCCTTTGACAGCTACAGCAGCGCCATGAGCCTGGTGAATTTGCTGGCCAATGCGGTGCTCCATGAATCATTGACCAGCGGCCGACAGCGTATACATAATATAGCTAAATTGTATACAGAGATGGACGAGCTCGAACAGCGTTAATGCTCCTTCCTGGTGCAGCTGCACGCTACGGGTGAGCCAGAATGGTTCATCGTTTTTACCTGACCCCGTTTTTCCCGCTGGCTTTCCCGTAGCCAGCCGAAAAAAATTTGCCTGCGGCTGGCACATTAGTTGCAAAAGAATATTTTAAGAATCTTTTGTTTCAATCTCAGACTCAAGGAATCGCCATGTTTGATATTCAGCACTTCCCCCAGATCAACCCGCCGCACCGTCTGCTGATGGGCCCAGGCCCGATCAACGCCGACCCGAGGGTGCTACGCGCCATGGCGAGCCAGCTCATCGGCCAGTATGACCCGGTAATGACCGGTTATATGAATGAGGTGATGGTGCTGTATCGCGAGCTGTTCCGCACGGAGAACAAATGGACGATGCTGGTGGACGGCACTTCCCGCGCCGGAATCGAGGCCATTTTGCTGTCGGCAATCCGCCCTGGGGATAAAGTTCTTGTCCCGGTCTTTGGTCGCTTTGGTCATCTGCTGTGTGAGATTGCCCGCCGCTGCCGTGCCGAAGTGCATACCATAGAAGTGCCATGGGGAGAGGTATTCAGCCCGCAGCAAATTGAAGACGCCATCAAGGCGGTAAAACCCCGTTTACTGCTGACCGTGCAGGGCGACACCTCCACCACCATGCTGCAGCCGCTGGCCGAGCTGGGCGAGATCTGTCGCCGTCACGGCGTCCTGTTCTACACCGACGCTACGGCGTCGTTTGGCGGAAACGAACTGCTCACCGACGCCTGGGGGCTTGATGCCGTTTCTGCCGGGCTGCAAAAGTGCCTCGGTGGCCCGTCAGGCAGCTCCCCCGTGACGCTTAGCCCGCAGATGGAAGAGGCGATTCGTCGCCGTAAATGCGTGGAGGAGGGCATTCGCACCGCGGCCCATCAGGACGGTGACGAAGAGATGATCTACTCCAACTATTTCGATCTTGGCATGATCATGGATTACTGGGGGCCGGAGCGTCTGAATCACCACACCGAAGCCACCAGTATGCTGTTTGCCGCCCGCGAGTGCGCACGCATTATCCTGGAAGAAGGTCTCGACGCCGGTATTGCCCGCCATGAACTGCATGGCAGAGCGATGGTGGCGGGGATCCAGGGAATGGGGCTGGAAACCTTCGGCAATCTTGAGCATAAGATGAACAACGTTCTTGGCGTAACGATCCCGTCTCAGGTTCACGGCGAAGAGGTTCGCAAGATCCTGCTGGAAGACTTCCACATCGAGATCGGCACTTCCTTCGGTCCGCTGCAGGGTAAAATCTGGCGCATTGGCACCATGGGGTATAACGCCCGCAAAGACTGCGTGCTGCAAACCCTTACCGCGCTGGAAGCGGTGCTTAATCACCTCGGGTTTAAAACCGTTCAGGGTGAAGCGATGCAGGCGGCGTGGAACGTCTACGCGCAGGGTACCCGCTAATGGCTGCGCCGCTTATTGACAAAAATGGCGCCCTGGCTGCGGCCCGGCGCGTCATGGACAGGGCCGATCGGCTTGCTGCTATCAGCGAAAGCGCAGGGCAGCTGACTCGCGTTTACCTTTCCGGTCAGCATTTGCAGGCCAACCAGCTGGTGGCTGGCTGGATGGAACAAATTGGCATGACGACCTGGCAGGATGCGGTCGGCAATATTTGCGGACGTTACGAGGGCAAAAGGGAGGGGGCAAAGGCCATTCTGCTGGGATCCCATCTTGATACGGTTCGCAACGCAGGGCGCTACGACGGTATGCTTGGCGTACTTTGTGCGCTGGAAGTTGTCGCCTGGCTGCATCAACACGAGCTCCAGCTTGAACAGGCCATCGAAGTTGTCGGTTTTGGGGATGAAGAGGGAACCCGCTTCGGCATAACGCTGCTGGGCAGCCGGGGGCTAACCGGCAGCTGGCCAGAAGGCTGGTTGAGCTGTGAAGACGCCGGCGGCGTGAGCGTGGCGCAGGCTATGATCCTTGCCGGGCTGGATCCCGAACGCATCGCCAGCGCGGAACGCCCGGCGAGTGATTTTAGCGCCTATCTGGAGCTGCATATCGAGCAGGGGCCGGTTCTGGAAGAGGAGTCGCTGGCGCTTGGCGTGGTGACGGCGATTAACGGCGCTCGTCGCCTGAACTGCAGTTTTACCGGCCACGCTGGCCACGCGGGGACTGTCCCTATGCCGCTGCGTAAAGATGCGCTGGCCGCCGCCGCCGAGTGGATGACTTTTATTGAATCGGCCACGCGCCGCCACGGTCCCGATGAAGTGGCAACCGTGGGAACGTTGAGCTGTGCGCCCGGTGCGGTGAACGTTATCCCCGGTGACGTTCAGCTAACGCTGGATATTCGTAGCCCGCGTGATGAAAGCCTGAAGGCCTTGCTGAGCCAGCTTCTTGCCGAAGGAGAGGCTATCGCCTCCCGCCGCGGCGTGCAGTTTAGTGCGGCAGAATATTACGCCATCCCGGCAACGCCCTGTGATGCGGCGCTCCAGGAGACATTAGCCCAGGCGGTGAGCGAAGTTCAGGGGCGCAGCCTGTCGCTGCCAAGCGGAGCAGGGCACGACGCGATTGCTATTGCCGAGCGCTGGCCGAGCGCCATGCTGTTTGTGCGCTGTGAGAAGGGGATCAGCCATCATCCGGCGGAATCCGTGGTGGAAGGCGATGTCGCGCTTGCGGTCCAGGCTTTTACTCGCGCCGTCACTCAGTTAGCTGATAAATAAAAAACCGGCCTGAGCGGGCCGGTTTATTCGTATTAAAGGCTAAAAGGATCGGCATCCTGCCAGGCCGGGAATTTCTCCCGATATTCGCGCAGCGCAATCAGCGAAAGATCGGCATCGAGCCTTGCCGCCTGGTGCGGCTCGGCGCTGGCAAGGATCTCGCCCTGCGGGCTGATTATTCTGCTGTCACCGCGGTAATGGTGGCCATTGCCGTCGGTGCCTACGCGGTTACAGCCTGCGACATAAGCCTGGTTTTCAATAGCACGCGCCTGCAACAGGCTTTGCCAGTGCAGAGAGCGCGGAGCTGGCCAGTTGGCGACGTACAGCGCCAGGTCGTAGTCGTTGCGATTGCGTGACCACACCGGGAAGCGCAGGTCATAACAAACCAGCGGTAAGATACGCCAGCCTCGCCATTCAACAATCACTCGCTCTTCACCCGCCTGGTAATGATGATGCTCATCCGCCATGCGGAACAGGTGGCGCTTATCGTAGAAGTGGACTTTACCGTCCGGCTGGACCAGCAGGAAGCGGTTTACCGGCCCGCGCTCGGTTTGCAGAGCGGCGCTGCCGGCGATCATCGCCTGCGTTTGCTGGGCTTTAAACTGCATCCAGTCAATCACTTCCTGCTCCGGCATCGACTGCACGGCGGCTTCCATCGCAAAGCCGGTGGTGAACATTTCAGGCAGAATAATCAGATCGCGCCCGCGTACCTCTTCCAGCAGTATATCGAAGTGACGCAGGTTAGCGGCACCGTCCATCCAGACGAGCGGTTGTTGCAGAACGGAAACTTTCAGACCAGACACCATTGCAGCCTCATAGCAGAATATTTCTTTCACTGTAGCACGAGAAAACGCATTGTTGTTGGCAATAAAAAAACCGCTTTTTCCCTCTTTGTTATAAAAAATTAACCCCTCCTGAGAGGGGTTAATGGTCAGGCTGCTTCAACCTTTCTGTGCTTTTCCGGCACCTTCACCGGCTGGGTCGCCAGCGCCTCCGGTTCAAACTCATCTACGTTAATGCTGCGCAGACGGCTTGCTTCGGCTTTGGTCAAAATCGCGGCTTCATCAGCGGTGATTTTGCCTTCGCCCAGCAGCTGTTTAGCCAGCTCGTCCAGACGAGTGAACGGCAGATTGCGTTTCAGCTCTTTGCTGACGCGCTGGTGAATAGGCTCGGCGGCCATGATATCCAGCAGCGCGGCTTCCAGCAGGCCTGCAGGGTTATGCTCGCTCGGCGCCAGATACTGGCCGCGACCGATACGCGAACGGGTTGCGGACGGCACCTGCAGGATTTTCGCCAGCTTGTGGTCCAGCACATCAGACGGCGCATTGTAGCGGCGGCCAAGCGGGAAGATAACCAGGCCCAGCATGCCGGCCACGAAGCGGTTAGGGAAGTTGCGCAGCAGATCGTCAATTGCCTGCTCTGCCTGATACAGCGCATCCTGCACGCCCCAGTGAACCAGCGGCAGATCCGCTTCGTTACGGCCTTCGTCTTCGTAGCGTTTCAGCACCGCGGTGGCGAGATAGAGCTGGCTCAGAACGTCACCCAGGCGAGCGGAGATGCGTTCGCGGCGTTTCAGGCTTCCGCCCAGCACGGCCATCGACACGTCCGACAGCAGCGCCAGGTTGGCGCTCAGGCGATTGATGTACTGGTAGTAGCGCTTAGTCGCGTCACGGGTTGGCGTGCTGCTGCCTAAGCCGTTGGTCAGGCCAAGCCACAGGCTGCGCATTTTGTTGCTGCCCACGTGGCCGATATGTTTAAACAGCAGCTTGTCGAAGGCGTTCACGTCATTATTTTGCGCGGCGGCCATCTCTTCCAGCACGTATGGATGGCAGCGGATTGCCCCCTGGCCGAAGATAATCATGCTGCGGGTCAGAATATTGGCGCCTTCAACGGTGATAGCGATCGGCGCACCCTGGTAAGCACGAGCCACAAAGTTAGCGTCGCCGAGCATAATGCCTTTACCGCCGACGATATCCATCGCATCAAGAATGGCGCGCTGGCCGCGGTGGGTACAGTGGTACTTAACAATCGCAGACAGTACGGCCGGTTTCTCACCGAGCACGATGCCGTAGGTAATTAATGACGCGGCGGCATCCATCACGTAGGCGTTACCGGCGATGCGCGCCAGCGGCTCTTCAATCCCTTCCATTTTACCGATAGAGATTTTGAACTGGCGGCGGATATGAGCGTAAGCGCCGGTTGCCATAGCGACAGACTTCAGGCCGCCGGTGGCGTTGGACGGCAGGGTAATGCCGCGGCCTACCGAGAGGCATTCAACCAGCATGCGCCAGCCCTGACCGGCCATTTTCGGGCCACCGATAATAAAGTCGATAGGCACAAAAATGTCTTTCCCACGGGTTGGGCCGTTCTGGAACGGTACGTTCAGCGGGAAGTGACGTTTGCCAATTTCCACGCCCGGGGTATGGGTTGGGATCAGCGCGCAGGTAATACCGAGGTCTACTTCACCGCCGAGCAGGCGGTTCGGATCAGACAGTTTGAACGCCAGGCCCAGTACGGTGGCGACAGGCGCCAGCGTGATATAGCGTTTGTTCCAGGTCAGGCGCATACCGAGCACCTGTTCGCCCTGCCAGTCACCCATGCAAACCACGCCGCTGTCAGGGATAGCGCCAGCATCAGAGCCAGCTTCCGGGCTGGTCAGCGCGAAGCAAGGGATCTCCTGACCGCGCGCCAGGCGTGGCAGGTAGTGATCTTTTTGCTCTTCGGTGCCGTAATGCTGCAGCAGTTCGCCCGGCCCTAAGGAGTTAGGCACGCCGACGGTGATCGCCAGGATCCCGGAGACGCCGGAGAGTTTTTGCAGCACACGCGCCTGAGCATAGGCAGAGAACTCAAGCCCGCCGTACTCTTTCTTGATGATCATCGCGAAGAAGCGATGTTCTTTCAGGTAGGCCCACAGTTCAGGCGGCAGGTCGGCCAGCTCGTGGGTTATCTGGAAGTCGTTCGCCATGCGGCAGGCTTCTTCAACCGGACCGTCAATAAAGGCCTGTTCCTCTGCGGTCAGCTTTGGCTGCGGATAGTTGTGCAGCTTTTGCCAGTCAGGTTTGCCGCGGAACAGATCGCCTTCCCACCAGGTCGTCCCGGCGTCGATAGCCTCTTTTTCCGTGCGGGACATCGGCGGCATCACTTTACGGAAGCCACGGAATACCGGCGCGGAGATCAGAGATTTACGTAATGGGGTGACCAGCAGGGGGACCAGAATCACCGCCAGCGGAACCAGCACCCAGAACGACCAGATGCCGGCGAAGCCCAGCGCTGCGGTCCAGGCCAGCAGAATCACGCTGCTAAGCAGCAAATTTGCCTGGTGATAGAAGAGCACACCCAGCAGAACAACGGTAAGGACAATGCTTAAAATCAACATAAAGAAAGCTCCCTTGCTTGTAGGAGGTCTGACCACTTGTGATGTATTGGTTGTAGTGGATGTTGCTTTCTTTAGCAATGTGTTTACAAAATAATTACAACCTTGCTCACATTGTTACCGCACATCGGGGGAAAACCCCGGCTAAACACGCGGGGTGACGCTTCTCGCTTTCGGCGCTATCCGGTACACTGCCGGATGAGAAATTCACTAAAACCTCAAGGACCTCCTCATGTACCAGGATCTTATTCGTAGTGAGCTAAATGAAGCAGCGGAAACGCTGAGTAACTTCCTTAAGGACGATGCCAATATTCATGCCATTCAGCGCGCAGCGGTGCTGCTGGCAGACAGTTTCAAAGCGGGCGGCAAAGTACTGTCCTGCGGGAACGGCGGTTCACACTGCGATGCCATGCATTTTGCCGAAGAGTTAACCGGCCGCTATCGTGAAAACCGTCCTGGCTACCCGGCCATTGCGATTTCTGACGTCAGCCATATCTCCTGCGTCAGCAACGATTTTGGCTATGACCATGTCTTTTCTCGCTACGTTGAGGCGGTGGGCCGCGAAGGCGATGTGCTGCTCGGCATCTCCACCTCCGGTAACTCCGGGAACATCATCAAGGCGGTTGAAGCCGCCCGCGCCAAAGGCATGAAAGTGATTACCCTGACCGGGAAAGACGGCGGTAAAATGGCCGGTACGGCGGACATTGAAATTCGCGTTCCGCACTTCGGCTATGCGGATCGTATTCAGGAAATTCACATCAAAGTGATCCACATCCTGATTCAGTTAATCGAAAAAGAAATGGTTAAAGCTTAGCCCGTAATGTTCCCTGCTCCCTATGGAGCAGGGGCATTCGTTGTGGGAGAGAAGAGATGTGCGAACTGCTCGGGATGAGTGCAAACGTACCAACGGATATCTGCTTTAGTTTTACCGGACTGGTGCAGCGCGGGGGCGGAACAGGCCCCCATAAAGACGGCTGGGGCATTACCTTCTATGAAGGGAAGGGCTGTCGCACTTTTAAAGATCCACAGCCGAGCTATAACTCGCCCATCGCCCGTCTCGTCCAGGACTATCCCATTAAATCCTGCTCCGTTGTGGCGCATATTCGCCAGGCCAACCGTGGCAAAGTGGCGCTGGAAAACACCCACCCCTTTACCCGTGAGCTCTGGGGCCGTAACTGGACCTATGCCCATAACGGGCAGCTTAAAGGCTATCGTGCGCTTGAGACAGGGGCGTTTCGTCCGATTGGCGAAACCGACAGCGAGCAGGCGTTTTGCTGGCTGCTGCACAAGCTTACGCAGCGCTACCCGCGCACGCCGGGCAATATGCAGGCCGTGTTCCGCTACATCACTGAGCTGGCGGCAGAGCTGAGAGAAAAAGGCGTGTTTAACATGCTGCTGTCGGACGGGCGCTATGTGATGGCGTTTTGCTCGACCAATTTATTCTGGATCACGCGTAGAGCGCCGTTTGGCGTTGCCAAACTGCTGGACCAGGACGTGGAAATCGACTTTCAGGAAGAGACCACACCGAACGATGTGGTCACGGTCATTGCCACCCAGCCGCTGACGGCTAACGAAACCTGGCACAAAATTGAGCCAGGCAAGTCGGCATTATTTTGCCTCGGTGAGCTTATAGTTTGAGGCCAGCTGAGGCTGAACCGGCGCCATCACGGCAGGTTTGCTGATGACGTAGTTCCCGCTGACAACGGCGACGCCCGGCGGCTGATGGTTGGCGGCAAAATAATCATAGCCGGGCTTCAGCTCTTTCCAGAAATTGATATAGGTGGAGTACTTGTGGCGTTCCATATTGGCATCGGTCATGCGGAACGGGAAGATACTTACCTGCACGCGTGGCTGGCCGAACACTAAAGCGCCGGTCACAAACTGGAAAATCTCGTCAATGCCGGAGTCGGTCATGGCGTAGCAGCCAATCGACACGCAGGCACCGTGGATCATCAGGTATTTCCCTTCATAGCCGTGAGCGCGGTCAAAATCGTTGGGAAAGCCAATATTAATGGCTTTATAGAAGCGGCTGTCGGGTTTTAGCTGACTGCGATCAACGCTATAAAATCCTTCCGGGCTTTTAAAATCGCCCTGGCGCTGTTTGGGCCCCAGACCGCCGGAATAATTACAGATGCGATAGCTATTGAGCAGCTGATACTGCTCGCCCATCTTCACCCACAGTTCCAGGGTGCGCTCTTCTTTAAAGATTTGAATATAAACCGGGGAGCCCATTAGCTGCTGTCTGCTGTCTTTGCCGAGAGGGGCGGCAACGCCGCCGCTGTTAAGCAGGCTGGCGAAAGAGAAAAACGGCAAAGAGAGCATCGCAATAATGAGTGCGATCTTACGCATACTGCTTGATTCCTTGATAAACCTGCAACTAACAGCCAGGACGGCTAAAGGGACCCGAAATCAGAAAAATCTGTACAGGATTGCGCTCACATTAGCATCGTGGTTAATTTTCGCAAGCGCCAGACGGGGGCGTTTACATATTTTATTGGAATCAATTGGTGTTTTAGCGCCAGGTCACTTTTTGCCGATCGTGACACCGCTTGCTTTTTTGCTCTTGCCGCTCCGCGGCGATTTCCCCCTGGCGAAAATAGGCTGTATACTTATCCAGTGTTATTTTTCTGGTTAAGTGAGCATGCGCAAAATCATACATGTCGATATGGACTGCTTTTTTGCCGCCGTTGAGATGCGTGATAATCCGGCCCTGCGCGATATTCCCTTAGCCATTGGCGGCAGCGCTCAGCGGCGCGGCGTAATCAGCACTGCGAACTACCCGGCCAGAAAATTTGGCGTACGCAGCGCGATGTCGACCGCGATGGCGCTAAAACTCTGCCCGCACCTCACTCTGCTGCCGGGCAGGTTCGACGCCTATAAAGAAGCCTCCAGCCATATTCGTGAAATCTTCGCCCGCTATACCCCGCTCATTGAGCCCCTGTCGCTGGATGAAGCTTATCTGGACGTGACCGACTGCGATCGCTGCCAGGGCTCTGCGACGCTAATCGCCCGCGAGATTCGCCAGGCCATCGCCGACGAGCTGAATCTGACCGCCTCGGCGGGCATCGCGCCGATTAAGTTTCTCGCCAAAATCGCCTCCGACCTTAATAAACCCAACGGCCAGTTTGTGATCACGCCTGAGCAGGTGCCTGGCTTCCTGGCGACGCTGCCGCTTGGCAAGATCCCCGGCGTTGGTAAGGTGACGGTGGCAAAGCTGGAAACGCTCGGCCTGCGAACCTGTGCCGACGTGCAAAATGCCGACCTGGCGATGCTGCTCAAGCGCTTTGGTAAATTTGGCCGGGTGCTTTGGGAGCGTAGCCAGGGGATTGATGAGCGAGAGATCAGTAACGAACGCCAGAGAAAGTCGGTCGGTGTAGAGCGTACGCTGGCGGAAGATATTCACCAGTGGCACGAATGTGAAGAGATTATTGAGCGCCTCTACCCGGAGCTTGAGCGGCGGCTGGCGCTCGAGCGCGCCGACCTGCGCATTGCCCGCCAGGGCATCAAGCTAAAATTTAATGACTTCCAACTGACGACCCAGGAGCACGTCTGGCCGAAGCTGAATAAAGAGGATCTGATCGCGACAGCGCGTAAAACCTGGGAAGAGCGAAGGGGAGGACGAGGCGTAAGGCTGGTAGGGCTGCATGTGACCCTGCTCGACCCGCAACTTGAGAGGCAGCTGTTGCTGGGGCTGTAAACCAGACCCTCATCCCGGCCTTCTCCCTGGAAGGGAGAAGGGGAAAAACAGGGTTGTCACTGAGGTAAGGCAGAAAAAGAAAATCCCGTCTCCCTTGAAGGGGAGGAGTGACGGTAATGCAGAAAAATAAAGTCCCCTCTCCCTTTAAGGGGAAAAGCGACAGTAAGGCAGAAAAAGAAAGTCCCCTCTCCCTGAAGGGGAAGAGCGACAGTAAGGCAGAAAAAGAAAGTCCCCTCTCCCTTGAAGGGAGAGGGTTAGGGTGAGGGTAAAAATTACTTAGCCGGAATGGCCTTAAGCAGCTCGGTCAGCAGTATCCAGTACTGGCCAACGCTCTCAATGTGAACCTGCTCGTCCGGGGAGTGCGGACCGGTAATGGTTGGCCCGATGGAAACCATGTCCATCTCCGGATACGGCTTTTTGAACAGACCACATTCCAGACCGGCGTGGATCACCATGATGTTCGGCGTGGCGTTGAACAGCTTCTGGTAAGTCTCACGCACCAGGCCCATCACCGGAGAGTTAGCGTCCGGCTGCCAGCCAGGGTAGCTGCCTTTGGCCACGGTTTTGGCTCCGGCCAGCTCGCCCAGAGATTCCAGTACGCTAACCACGTAGTCTTTACCGGAGTCGATCAGGGAGCGAATCAGGCAGATGATTTCTGCGCTGTCGTCGCTCATCGTCACGACGCCCGCGTTCAGGGAGGTCTCCACCACGCCTTTCACCGCGTCGGAATTGCGGATCACGCCGTTTGGCGTGGCGTTCAGCAGGTGCAGGAAGGTATCTCGAGTTTTTGCGGTCAGCGCCTGTTTGTCGGAGCTTGTAGCTTCAACCAGCACGGTGATGTTTTTCTCTACCGCAGACAGCTCGTTTTTCAGGACGGCAAGGTAGTCGTTAGCCGCAGACTTAAGCTCCGCCGCTTTTGCTGCCGGTACGGCAAGCGTTGCAAAAGCTTCACGCGGGATAGCGTTACGCAGGGTGCCGCCGTTCAAATCAAGCAGGCGTGCGTCCAGCTCCGCAGCGTGAGCCAGCAGGAAGCGAGCCAGCAGCTTGTTGGCGTTCCCCAGGCCCAGGTGGATATCTGCGCCGGAGTGGCCGCCTTTCAGCCCTTTAATCGTCAGCTTGAAAGTGTCGAAACCGGCAGGAACGGCTTCACGCTGCAGTGGCAGAGTGGTGATGAAGTCGATGCCGCCCGCGCAGCCCATGTAGATTTCACCTTCCGTTTCGGAGTCGGTGTTAATCAGGATATCCGCCTGCATCCAGCCAGCCTGCAGACCAAATGCACCGTCCATGCCGGCTTCTTCGGTCATGGTCAGCAGCACTTCCAGCGGGCCATGCGCCACGCTGTCGTCAGCCAGAACCGCCAGCGCGGAAGCCATGCCGATACCGTTGTCCGCGCCCAGGGTCGTGCCGCGAGCTTTTACCCACTCGCCGTCGATGTACGGCTGGATTGGGTCTTTAGTGAAGTCGTGAACGGTGTCGTTGTTCTTCTGCGGCACCATATCGAGGTGAGCCTGAAGCGCCACGGGTTTGCGGTTTTCCATCCCCGGTGTGGCGGGCTTGCGAATCAGGATATTCCCCACCTGGTCGCGCTCTACGTGCAGGCTTTTTTCTTTTGCCCAGGACAGGATGTGTTCCGCCAGCGCTTCTTCGTGGTAGGACGGGTGCGGAATAGAACAGATTTTGGCAAAAATATCCCACAGCGGCTGCGGCGATAGTTGAGACAGTTCAGACACGTTGAGTCTCCCTGGAGTCATTTTTTTAGCTTACCGGTCACGTTTTTGGCCGGGTTCATTTACACCGCAAGCACGGCTTGCGCGATGTCCTGAGAATACCACTTTCTTTTGTTGCGTGAAGGCTGAATGCAAGCAAAATCCGCTGCCAGTGGCCCGCAACACTGGTTTTTAGTGCGTCAGATCTCTATAATCTCGCGCAACCAAAACCCCTTCGAATACTTTTTAAGCCGTAATTTACAGGCCGGGATACTTCACATGAGCGAAAAATACGTCGTCACCTGGGACATGTTGCAGATTCACGCCCGCAAACTGGCCCAGCGCCTGCTGCCAGCCGAACAGTGGAAAGGCATTATTGCCGTAAGCCGTGGTGGCCTGGTGCCTGGCGCGCTGCTGGCTCGTGAACTGGGTATTCGCCATGTTGATACCGTTTGCATCTCCAGCTACGACCATGACAACCAGCGTGAGCTGACCGTGCTGAAGCGTGCGGAAGGCGACGGTGAAGGCTTTATCGTGATTGACGATCTGGTTGATACCGGCGGTACTGCGGTGGCGATTCGCGAAATGTATCCGAAAGCCCACTTCGTCACCATCTTCGCTAAACCGGCAGGCCAGCCGCTGGTGGACGATTATGTGATTGATATCCCGCAGGACACCTGGATTGAGCAGCCTTGGGACATGGGCGTGGTGTTTGTGCCGCCGTTGGCTGGCCGTTAATCCTACGGGTTGAGATTTGTTATTTATTTGGCGCCCGACACTGTCGGGCGTTTGTGTTATTTGGACAGTATCAGGCTACAATAGCGACGTTTCTCGTATTCATGGAGGCAGTGAAACGATGTCGCAGGCCAATCTAAGCGAAACTCTTTTTAAGCCCAGATTCAAACATCCTGAAACCTCTACGCTTGTGCGTCGTGCACGGCGTACCGCAACGCCGGCTATTCAGTCCGCGCTGGACGGTAAAAACGTTCCTCACTGGTACCGCATGATCAACCGCCTGATGTGGATTTGGCGCGGCGTTGATCCGCGTGAAATCCTCGAAGTTCAGGCAAGGATTGCCTGCACGGAAGCCGAGCGCACCAACGATGAGCTATTTGATACCGTGATGGGCTACCGCGGCGGCAACTGGATCTATGAATGGTCGAAGCAGGCGATGCTCTGGCAGCAGCGGGCGAGTCAGGAAACGGACGAAGAGAAAATCGGCAAGTGCTGGCTGCAGGCCGCGAACCTTTACAGCATTGCGGCCTACCCGCACCTGAAGGGGGATGTGCTGGCCGAGCAGGCTCAGGTGCTGGCTAACCGGGCTTATGAAGAAGCGGCTCCGCGGCTGTCTGGTGGCCTGCGCGAGCTTGAATTCCCGATGACCGGCGGCGGCACCATCAGCGGTTTCCTGCATATGCCGAGGCAGGGCGAAGGGCCATTCCCTACCGTGCTGGTCTGCGGCGGGCTGGATGCCCTACAAAGCGACTATTACAGCCTGTTTGAGAAGTATTTTGCTCCACAGGGCATCGCGATGCTGACCATTGACATGCCGTCCGTCGGCTTCTCTTCTAAGTGGAAGCTGACCCAGGACTCAAGCCTGCTGCATCAGCACGTGCTCAAAGCGCTGCCCAATATTCCGTGGATTGACCATACACGCGTGGCGGCATTTGGCTTCCGCTTTGGCGCCAACGTCGCCGTGCGGCTGGCTTACCTGGAGGCACCGCGCCTGAAGGCCGTGGCCTGCCTTGGGCCAGTGGTTCACGCCCTGCTAAGCGACCCGCAGCGCCAGGCGAACGTGCCGGAAATGTATATCGACGTGCTGGCCAGTCGCCTCGGCATGACCAGCATCTCGGACAGCGCGCTGAGCGTGGAGCTGAACCGCTACTCTTTGAAAACCCAGGGCCTGCTGGGCCGCCGCTGCCCAACGCCAATGCTGTCTGGTTTTTGGGAAAACGATCCGTTCAGCCCGGAAGAAGAATCGCGTTTAATCACTTCGTCATCTGCGGACGGCAAATTAATGACGATCCCGTTTAACCCGGTGTATCAAAACTTTGACAAGGCGCTTAGAGAAATTACCGGCTGGGTGAAACAAAGATTACGTTAAATATTTGCTAAATTGTGGCGGTTTGCTAAAACAGTTGCTTCACAACAGGAGATCGTAATGACGTTACCGAGTGGTCACCCGAAAAGTAGACTGATCAGAAAGTTCGCCGCGCTTGGCCCCTACATCCGGGAAGAGCAGTGTGAAGATAACCGTTTCTTCTTCGATTGCCTGGCGGTGTGCGTTAACGTAAAGCCCGCGCCGGAGAAACGTGAATTTTGGGGATGGTGGATGGTGCTGGAAGCCCAGGAAAAACACTTTACCTACACCTGGCAGTTCGGCCTGTTCGATAAAGACGGCAAATGGACGGCCACCCCGGCAAAAGACAAAGAAGTGGATGAAAAACTGGAGCAGACGCTGCGCGGTTTCCACGGACGCCTGAAAGATTTACTCGCCAGCCTGGAACTCGGGCTGGTGCCTGCCGAGAATTTTGCTGAAAAGAAGTTAAAACTCTCCGCCTGAAAATAAAAAATCCCCGTCAGCCTGACGGGGATTTTTTTGTCTGCAGTTTCGCGAATCAGAACTGGTAAACCAGGCCTACCGCAACTACGTCGTCGTTGTTAAGCTTCAGCTTGTTGTTATCGCTCAGCTGGTTGATTTTGTAATCAACGAAGGTGGACATGTTTTTGTTGAAGTAGTAGGTCGCTGCCACGTCGATGTATTTCACCAGATCCGCATCGCCAATCCCTTCAATATTTTTAGCTTTCGACTGCACGTAGCCGATGGACGGACGCAGACCGAAATCGAACTGGTACTGTGCGATGGCTTCAAATGCCTGGTTTTTGTTAGCAAAACCAGGGACGCTTGCAGCGGTGCCGGCCAGGGAACCCGGAACGCTGATTGGATTCATGTTGCGGGTTTCAGCGTACATGGTCGCCAGGTAAACGTTGTTTTTGTCGTACTTGATACCGGTGGTCCAGGCTTCAGCCTTGTCGCCTTTACCGTACACAGACGCTTTCTGGCTGTTGGTACGGTTGGAGTTAGCGTATGCCGCCCCCACGGTCAGGCCAGTGTCAGCGATGTCGTAGGACAGGCTTGAACCGAAGCCGTCGCCGTTCTGACGGGTGATGTCGCTTCTGGTGTTTGCACTGTCGGAACCGTTTTTACCCTGGTATTGCAGAGCCAGTTTCAGGCCGCTAACCAGACCGAAGAAATTGTTGTTACGGTAGGTGGCAAGCCCGGTGCCGCGACCGGTCATATAGGTATCGGTTCTGACGAAGGAGTCATCGCCGAACTCAGGCATCATATCGGTGTAAGAGGCGATATTGTACAGCACGCCGTAGTTACGACCGTAATCGAATGAACCGAAGTCGCCGGCTTTCAGGCCTGCAAACGCCAGACGCGTTTTGGTGCCGGTAGAGTCGTTTTCGGCCCGGTTACCGGCAATCTGATATTCCCACTGGCCGAACCCGGTCAGCTGGCTGTTAATCTGAGTTTCACCTTTAAAGCCCAGACGAGCGTAGGTCTGGTCGCCGTCGGCGCTGGTGTTGTCGCTGAAGTAATGTTCAGCTTTTACGCGGCCGTAGAGGTCAACTTTGTTGCCGTCTTTATTGTAGATTTCCGCGGCCTGAGACGCGGAAGCCGCCACGATGCCCATTACCACTAATGCCAGTGTGCTCTTTTTCATTTGTTATCCCAAGAATGATGAAAGCTTGCAAAATTGTTCCAGGAGTCGGGCTCCCGCTAAAAACAGGAAGGGTTTTATCGCTCTCAGATTAAAGATTTATGACAATTTAGGAGAAAGATTAAATAAACGTAATAAAGTTTAAATGTCATAAAAATGTAAAATATATCCGCTATGTTCATCGATCGTTTTTTGCTGATTAGCCCTTTTCCCACAACGCCTGTTGGCAAGCCGCCTGAGTCCTGTTACAACGTCATCTGGCTTTTTAATTTCCCCCCTTTTGTTGAAACGGCAGAGAATCATGAGTGACAGCCAGACGCTGGTGGTAAAACTAGGCACCAGCGTATTAACCGGTGGCTCCCGCCGCCTGAACCGCGCCCATATTGTTGAACTGGTTCGCCAGTGTGCCCAGCTGCACGCGGCGGGGCATCGTATTGTAATTGTGACCTCCGGGGCGATTGCCGCCGGACGTGAACACCTCGGCTACCCCGAACTCCCCGCCACCATCGCTTCTAAGCAGCTGCTGGCGGCGGTAGGGCAAAGTCGCCTGATTCAGCTCTGGGAGCAGCTGTTCTCTATCTACGGCATTCACGTCGGCCAGATGCTGCTGACCCGCGCCGATATGGAAGACCGCGAACGCTTTCTTAATGCCCGCGACACGCTAAGAGCGCTGTTAGATAACAACATTGTGCCGGTCATTAATGAAAACGACGCCGTGGCGACGGCTGAAATCAAAGTTGGCGATAACGACAACCTCTCTGCGCTGGCCGCCATTCTGGCCGGTGCCGACAAGCTGCTGTTGTTGACCGATCAGCAGGGCCTGTACACCGCTGATCCGCGCAATAACCCGGAAGCGGAATTGATTAAAGAAGTTCACGGCATTGACGATGCGCTGCGCGCTATTGCGGGAGACAGCGTCTCCGGCCTCGGCACCGGCGGTATGGGTACCAAGCTTCAGGCCGCTGACGTTGCCTGCCGTGCAGGTATCGACGTGATCATTGCAGCAGGCAGTAAGCCCGGCGTTATCGGCGACGTGATGAGCGGCCAGTCTGTCGGCACGCGTTTCCATGCGCAGCAGTCGCCGCTGGAGAACCGCAAACGCTGGATCTTTGGCGCGCCGCCTGCCGGCGAAATCACCGTGGATGATGGCGCATTGTCCGCTATTCTGGAGCGCGGCAGCTCATTGCTGCCAAAAGGCATCAAAAGCGTGAGCGGCAACTTCTCCCGTGGGGAAGTGATCCGCATTCGGAGTCTGGAAGGGCGTGATATCGCCCACGGCGTTTGCCGCTATAACAGCGACGCGCTGCGCCGTATTGCCGGGCATCACTCCCAGCAAATCGACGAAATCCTCGGCTATGAATACGGCCCGGTGGCCGTGCATCGCGACGACATGATTGTTAATTAAGGAGCAGACAAATGCTTGAACAAATGGGCAAAGCGGCAAAAGAGGCCTCTTACCAGCTGGCACTGCTCTCCGGCCGCGAAAAGAACCGCGTGCTGGAAAAAATTGCCGACTACCTTGAAGCGCGTTCAGAGCAGATCCTGAGCGCGAACCAGCAGGACGTAGACGAGGCGCGTGACAACGGCCTCAGCGAAGCAATGCTCGACCGCCTGCAGCTCACCCCGGCTCGCCTGAAGGGTATCGCCGACGATGTGCGCCAGGTGTGTAGCCTCGCCGACCCGGTAGGGCAGGTGATTGACGGCGGACTGCTGGATAGCGGGCTGCGCATCGAGCGACGCCGCGTGCCGCTCGGCGTGGTGGGCGTGATCTATGAAGCGCGCCCAAACGTCACCGTAGATGTCGCCTCCCTGTGCCTGAAAACTGGCAACGCCGCAATTCTCCGCGGTGGGAAAGAAACGTGGCGTACCAACAACGCCACGGTGGCGGTGATCCAGCAGGCGCTGGAAGAGTGCGGCCTGCCGAAGGCGGCGGTTCAGGCGATTGAAAACCCTGAGCGTGCGTTGGTGACCGAGATGCTGCGCCTCGATCGCTACATCGATATGCTGATCCCTCGCGGCGGCGCGGGCCTGCATAAACTTTGCCGCGAGCAGTCGACAATTCCGGTGATCACCGGCGGCATCGGCGTTTGCCACATCGTGGTGGACGACACCGCCGAGTTTGAACCGGCGCTGAAAATCATCGTTAACGCTAAAACACAGCGCCCGAGCACCTGCAATACTGTAGAAACGCTGCTGGTGCACCAGGCCATTGCCGACAGCTTCCTGCCTGCGCTGAGCAAGCAGATGGCCGAGTCCGGCGTGACGCTGCATGCTGACGAGAAATCTCTGCCTGTTTTACAAACTGGCCCGGCGGCGGTGGAAGCGGTGAAAGAGGCGGATTACAACGACGAATGGCTGTCGCTGCACCTGAATGTGAAAGTGGTTGCTGACCTGGACGACGCCATCGCCCATATTCGCGAGCACGGCACCCAGCATTCGGACGCCATTCTGACCCGCACGCTGCGCAACGCGAACCGCTTTATTAACGAGGTGGATTCCTCTGCCGTGTACGTCAACGCCTCAACCCGCTTCACCGACGGCGGCCAGTTCGGCCTTGGCGCGGAAGTGGCGGTCAGTACCCAGAAGCTGCACGCCCGCGGCCCGATGGGGCTTGAAGCCTTAACCACCTACAAGTGGATCGGCTTCGGCGACGACACGATTCGTGCGTAATTGAAACCAGGGTGATGCAAAAACCGGCAGTCAGTTTGATAAGCGGTTGACGCATCACCCGATCTTTCTTACCCTTTTACACCGCTAGCCACGCTCGTGGCGTGTCCTGAAAGCCGATATAGCTCAGTTGGTAGAGCAGCGCATTCGTAATGCGAAGGTCGTAGGTTCGACTCCTATTATCGGCACCAGCAACCACGCGGGTTCACGCGATATTCACCCAATCACAAAAACCACCTTGTGCCATATTTATGCCAATTCTTGCCAGAAATTCGTCAATTTGCATGTCGTGCTGAGTAGGGTGGTTAGGTGCCAGATGGGCATATCGCTGAACTATTTCTATGATTTCCAACCCCATTTTCTGCAACGCGCTTAATGGGACGCCGGACTGAACAAGCCAGCTTGCTCATGTGTGCCTGAGGTCATGGAATCGGAAGTTCTCAATGCTAGCTCTTCTTAGTGCAGCCAGCCAGGCTGTGTCAGCATCGCTTCGCATTTTCCTCACCTCCTTCGCTCCCGTTCTATCAGGCCGAACCGTTAAGGGCGACCCCAATCGCCCTTCCTGACTTAGCATCCACGGGGTGAATCCATGCCACCTTCCTTTGCATGTCAATCTGCGACCATTCGAGGTCGATGATGTTTGATCTGCGCAAGCCCGAAAGCATTCGCATAGCTCCAGGCAGTAAGGTATTACTGTTCTGGAGCCATACCTATCTCACTTTGCGTTATCAGGGTTGACGGGGGAGCCAGGAGGAGTTGCAGGCGCTTGAGTTGGCTTAGGCTGCACCAGGTAATTAACATTCAACATATAGCTTTTACCTAATAAATAATCCCCTGAGTACCATGGAATTCGGTTGAAGTTCAGGTTCAACCCATCATAGCCAAACTCAAAAAGATAGCCATTGCTGGTAGTGAATTTAAAGTGGTTATCAGCATAATCAAGAAGCGTATATTGGATGTTCTGCCCCTGGTCATAGATTTCATTAACTCTTTGCAAGAACAAGCCAGCGTTATTTGCAAATATGTTCCTGGCACTCTGGTTGTACTGCTCCAGTGTTAGTCCATCTTTTTTACTCAATTCGTTCGCTATCAAAGCAAATATATCAGCATTTGATCTGGCGACAGCCAATTGTACCCCCAGGTAATAATTTAATTTTTTTACATCGACCTCCAGACTCTTTTTCCCCGAAGCGGCTGGCGTTTTTGCTTCCACCATAAATTCTTTTGTTTTGGGAACCTCCATCACTGAAGTTGCTACATAGGCAGCACATGCCGTCATGCGCCGGGCTCCATCCTGATCAACTAATATTGATAGCGGATTGCCCTCCAGGGGAACGCGACTCAGATCTATACCTTGCTGTAACAGATTTTGCGCGACTTGTTGCTGGGTCAGTTCTCCTCGTGCTAAAGCGCAAACTTGACTCATCATCAATTCGTTACGCTGGCCATTGGGCATAGGAACCAGTGACATTACTGCACTCTGAATGACTGGAAGTGCTGGTAATGCTATGGTTTGCGGTGTTTTCTCTGCCGCAAAATTATTACTGTTATCACAACCGGAAATCAGTAGAACTGGCAGGATCCATCCAAAATTCTTAAATAATGCCATAGCGTTTTAACCTTGTACTTATTTGGAAAAAAATCAGGCTGCACGGAGCAGCCTGATCGTCATGTATTAAATGATCTATTTCCTTACCATTGGTAGCCGATGCCAACACCAATACTCGCATTCCCCTGAGTGTTGGTGGAGCCCTGGAGTTTACCGACCCAGTGTCCATTGTCGGAGATCGTCGATACACCAAGCGACAGCGCTGACTGATCACGATAGCTTGCTGCACCGAGCGACACCATGCTGGCGCCAGGAGAATAAGGTTGTGTCAGGCTAGCCATTGCCATCGCACTGGCGATACCCGCACTCAGCCTGTCGTCCTGTTTATCCACGTCGCGTTTGAGTTCAGAAAAACGATTATCAGTATAGGAATTAGCGTTGTTGGTTATATTCGACACGCTCTTATTCAGCTGATCTAAGTTAACAGCATCGGTCCCCTGAGTTGCAGTGGCGACGTTAGTGACTTGCCGTTCGCTCCCTACAGCCCCAACGGAGAAGCTATTATCACGGTTTGCCACAGAGTTGGCGCCCACTGCCACGCTGTTATTTGCCGTTGCACTCGCCCCGTTACCCATGGCAACCGAATTCGCTCCTGAAGCTTTGGCATTAGTGCCGATTGCAGCACTGTTATTACCCGAAGCCACCGAACCAGCTCCTCCGGCCACCGCATTTGTACCGGTGGCAGAAGGTTTAGGTGACGCACTGGTGTTGTTTACCTGGAACATGCCATCGGTACCGTTTTGTAGATTGTTAACATTGCCTTCAACCTGAGTAACCCGGCTATCCACAGCGGCAATGCTGCCAGTAACATTATTAATACTGTTATTAATCGTGCTAAGTGAATTATCCGTATACTGTTTGGACTCAGCAACCGCACCATCAAGCTGCCGTAAGTTGACGGCATCAGTGGCCTGCACGCCGTCAGCTACGTTACTTACAGTACGGGTTTCACCTGTTGCAGTATTACCCACCGAGACGGTACCTGCTGTGACATTGCTGGCATTGGAGTATTTCCCTGTGTAATTCTCTGCTCCACGTCCATTATCACTGGATCCCTGACCGAGAGCGACGCTGCCATCAGCGCTGGCAGTAGCGCCATTGCCGACCGCAACGGTTCCAGCACCCGATGCCTGGGCTCCGTTACCGGAAGCTAATGCGCCATCACCCGATGCCACGGCATTGCTGCCTATTGCTACCGAGTTCGCCCCACTCGCCACTGAATCAGCCTGGGTGGAATTAGCATGGAAGTATTTAACGCCTCCGCCGTTGGAAATGTTGTTGATGCTTCCCTCAATAGTCGTAACTCGTCCTCCGAGGCTAGTGATATTCGAGGTGTTAAGTGCAACTTGATCCCCTACGGCAGTAAGCTGTGCAACGTTTACAGCATCATTAGCAGCAGAGCCTGCCGCCACCCCGGTGATCTTACGGTCGCCTAACGCGGTACCAATCCCAAGTTCACCAACCGATGTCTGTGGGCTACTGAGACCATAAGCAGTATAGCCAGTCTGAGCACCAACGGTGGTAATTGAACTTGAACCCAGGGCGATGCTGGTCGCCTGAGTGGCAACTGCCCCGGCGCCTAATGCCAGAGACTGTTCACCTTGAGCTTCTGCCTGGCTACCGATAGCGATGCCGGACGCCAGCTGGACCTGCGAATTGCGGCCAATCGCGATGCCACCTACAGCAGATTGCCCAACGACAGATTGGTTACCAATCCCTATGCCATTGTCTCCGTTTACTACCGTTCCCGGACCTACAGCAATGGATTCCTGTCCCGCGGCAAGGGAGTCTTGTGGGTTAGTCGAATTAGCATGGAAGTACATTGTACCGGTGGAACTTATCGAGCCAATCGCCCCGGTCAACTGCCGCAAAGTCACGGCATCCTGGGCACTGGTTCCGTCAGCCAGATTTGTAATTTGTCGATACTCGCCAGCCTTACCTAGTGACACGGCACCCAGCAAGGTGGCGTCGGAGGTATCGTAACGAATCGCTCCGCTGCCCACTGGAATCGAACCGACAGAAGAGACAATAGCTCGGTCAGATATGGCCCCCTGACCAAGTGCCACACCGCCAAGTACCTGTACGCTGGTTTGGTTGCCCAAAGCTACGCCACCATTGGTGCTGGCTGTTGCACCAGCACCTGCGGCAAGCGATTGAGCACCACTGGATACTGATTGTGGACCAATCGCTACGCTGTCGGTTCCGGTAGCGGAGCTGTCGGCCAGCAGCGAGTTGGCATGGAAGTACTTGATGCCTGTGCCGTTGTTGACGATGTTGTTGAGCGACGTTCCCAGGCTGTTAACGGATGTGTTGGTGGCGAACAGCTGGCTGCCGTTAACCGCATCGGTGCTGGTGCTGCTTATCCGACCTGCAGCAACATTGGTTATCTGGCGTTCGCTGTCAGCAGCCCCCAGGCTCAGCACGCCCACCGGGGCGCCCCCGGCATAGGTGAAGGCCGTGCCGTTGATCGTGTCGCCGGTCACGGCATTAGCCGCGGCGGTGACGGCCCCGTTACCCAGGGCAACGGAGTTTGCCGTACCTGCAGTTGCCCCGTTACCGAACGCCAGCGCGTTGGCGGCGGTGGCGCTGGCTGAGGGGCCAACAGCCACGCTGTCGGTTCCGGTGGCGGAGCTGTCGGCCAGCAGCGAGTTGGCATGGAAGTACTTGATGCCCGAGCCGTTGTTGACGATGTTGTTGAGCGATGTCCCAAGGCTGTTAACGGATGTATTGGTGGCAAACAGCTGGCTGCCGTTGACCGCATCGGTGCTGGTATTGCTGATCCTACCCGCGGCAAGGTTGGTTATCTGGCGTTCGCTGCCAGCTGCCCCCAGGCTCAGCACGCCCACCGGGGCGCCCCCGGCATAGGTGAAGGCCGTACCGTTGATCGTGTCGCCAGTCACGGCATTAGCCGCCGCGGTAACGGCCCCGCTGCCCAGGGCAACGGAGTTTGCCGTACCTGCAGTCGCCCCGTTACCGAACGCCAGCGCGTTAGCGGCCGTGGCGCTGGCTGCGGGGCCAACAGCCACGCTGTCGGTTCCGGTGGCGAAGCTGTCGGCCAGCAGCGAGTTGGCATGGAAGTACTTGATGCCCGCCCCGTTATTGATGCTGGTCAGGGAGGAGCCGAGGCTATTGACCGCCGTGTTGGTGGCAAACAGCTGGCTGCCGTTAACCGCATCGGTACTGGTAGCCGTGATCTGCCCCGCGGCAACATTGGTTATCTGGCGTTCACTGCCTGCAGCCCCGAGGCTCAGCACGCCCACCGGGGCGCCCCCGGCATAGGTAAAGGCCGTGCCGTTAATAGTCCCGCCGGTCACGGCATTAGCCCCGGCGGTGACGGCCCCGCTGCCCAGGGCAACGGAGTTTGCCGTACCTGCAGTCGCTCCGTTACCTAACGCCAGCGCGTTGGCGGCGGTGGCGCTGGCTGAGGGGCCAACAGCCACGCTGTCGGTTCCGGTAGCGAAGCTGTCGGCCAGCAGCGAGTTGGCATGGAAGTACTTGATGCCCGTGCCGTTGTTGACGATGTTGTTGAGCGATGTCCCCAGGCTGTTAACGGATGTGTTGGTCGCAAACAGCTGGCTGCCGTTAACCGCATCGGTGCTGGTATTGCTGATCCGGCCCGCGGCAAGGTTGGTTATCTGGCGTTCACTGCCTGCAGCCCCGAGGCTCAGCACGCCCACCGGGGCCCCCCCGGCATAGGTAAAGGCTGTGCCGTTGATCGTGTCGCCGGTCACGGCGTTAGCCCCGGCGGTGACGGACCCGCTGCCCAGGGCAACGGAGTTTGCCGTACCTGCAGTCGCTCCGTTACCGAACGCCAGCGCGTTGGCGGCGGTGGCGCTGGCTGCCGGACCAACAGCCACGCTGTCGGTTCCGGTGGCGAAGCTGTCGGCCAGCAGCGAGTTGGCATGGAAGTACTTTATGCCCGTGCCGTTGTTGACGATGTTGTTGAGCGATGTTCCCAGGCTGTTAACGGATGTGTTGGTCGCAAACAGCTGGCTGCCGTTAACCGCATCGGTGCTGGTGCCGCTTATCCGACCTGCAGCAACATTGGTTATCTGGCGTTCGCTGCCAGCAGCCCCGACGCTCAGCACGCCCACCGGGGCACCCCCGGCATAGGTGAAGGCCGTACCGTTGATAGTCCCGCCGGTCACGGCATTAGCCCCGGCGGTGACGGCCCCGTTACCCAGGGCAACGGAGTTTGCCGTACCTGCAGTCGCCCCGTTACCGAACGCCAGCGCGTTGGCGGCCGTGGCGCTGGCTGCCGGACCAACAGCCACGCTGTTGGTTCCGGTGGCGGAGCTGTCGGCCAGCAGCGAGTTGGTATGGAAATACTTGATACCCGCCCCGTTATTGATGCTGGTCAAGGAGGAGCCGAGGCTATTGACCGTCGTGTTTGTTGCAAACAGCTGGCTGCCGTTGACCCCATCGGTACTGGTAGCCGTGATCTGGCCAGCAGCAAGGTTGGTTATCTGGCGTTCGCTGCCAGCAGCCCCCAGGCTCAGCACGCCCACCGGGGCACCCCCGGCATAGGTGAAGGCCGTGCCGTTGATAGTCCCGCCGGTCACGGCGTTAGCCCCGGCGGTGACGGCCCCGTTACCCAGGGCAACGGAGTTTGCCGTACCTGCAGTCGCTCCGTTACCGAACGCCAGCGCGTTGGCGGCGGTGGCGCTGGCTGCGGGACCAACAGCCACGCTGTCGGTTCCGGTGGCGGAGCTGTCGGCCAGCAGAGAATTGGTATGGAAGTACTTGATACCTGCTCCGTTATTGATGCTGGTCAGGGAGGATCCGAGGCTATTGACCGCCGTGTTGGTGGCAAACAGCTGGCTGCCGTTGACCGCATCGGTGCTGGTAGCCGTTATCTGGCCCGCGGCAACGTTGGTTATCTGGCGTTCACTGCCTGCAGCCCCCAGGCTCAGCACCCCTACCGGGGCGCCCCCGGCATAGGTGAAGGCCGTACCGTTGATAGTCCCGCCGGTCACGGCGTTAGCCCCGGCGGTGACGGCCCCGTTACCCAGGGCAACAGAGTTTGCCGTACCTGCAGTCGCTCCGTTACCCAGGGCAACAGAGTTTGCCGTACCTGCAGTCGCTCCGTTACCGAACGCCAGCGCGTTGGCGGCCGTGGCGCTGGCTGCGGGGCCAACAGCCACGCTGTTGGTTCCGGTGGCGGAGCTGTCGGCCAGCAGAGAATTGGTATGGAAAAATTTGATACCCGCCCCGTTATTAATGTTGGTCAGGGTGGTGCCGATACCATTGACCGCCGTGTTGGTGGCAAACAGCTGGCTGCCGTTAACCCCATCGGTGCTGGTAGCCGTGATCCGCCCCGCGGCAACATTGGTTATCTGGCGTTCACTGCCTGCAGCCCCGATGCTCAGCACGCCCACCGGGGCGCCCCCGGCATAGGTGAAGGCCGTGCCGTTGATAGTCCCGCCGGTCACGGCGTTAGCCCCGGCGGTGACGGCTCCGCTACCCAGAGCAATGGAATTACTTGTGCCGGCTACGGCTGCCATACCTATTGCTATGCTCGAAAGCGCCGTTGCCGTGGACTGCCCACCTATCGCAATGGAGTCATTTGCACTAGCTTGTGCCCCTCGTGTTGCATTGCTACCAATGGCAATTGACCCCAGCCCTGAAGCAGTTGTGGAGTTTGCTGGTGTCAATGCTGTAGTGCCGTCACCGCCGGCACCACCGATTGAAACTGCATTATTACTAAGAGCCCGGGCACCAAAACCTAAAGCTGTACTACCAATGCCTACCGCCGTTCCTGACAGGCCAAAAGCTGAAGCCCACTTTCCTGCTGCGGAATAAAAGCCAAATGCAGATCCCGCTTCGCCTGTTACCGAAGCATAGCTACCAAAAATGGAAGCAGCCGTAGCGTTATTACCATTAGCATTACACCCCAGTATGTTAGCGAATGTTCCTGAATCTCCAGTTGGACTAACACTGGTTCCGGGGCTTGTTACCTGCCCGACTACGAATGTACCAGCAGGACTGTTACAGGGGTTGGTCCCCGCAGGAGGATATGAGGATGCTTCTGCAACCTGAATTCCCCCAAACATCAGGGTAATCAGCGCTGGAGTGAATATAATATATTTTCTGCTTAAAAGCTTATTTGCTGCCCAATAACTATTTTCTTTTTGTATCTTTAATGGGGATGCAGAATTAACAATGAAAGGCATTGTTTTTTTCATCTTGATGCCGTCCTATAAGTTGAACAACATTTAAATGTGATGTATGCCCTCGCTATCTTAAGGGCACGCAACAACCGCTCATCATACTTGTTGATGAAAAAGTAAATACATTGATTGTGATTGTGATTGCCAAACCTCCCAATCATAAATTTCATCATTGATACGACAATACATTAAATTAATAAAAACAATTCGTTACATCTCACCCCTTCAAGCCGTGAAGAAATATACTGTGGTTATAGATGCTTTTACTGCTAATTTTTGAGGTGCTAACAAACAGTAGTCTCTCTTTTAAATACTACTTATGTTTATAAACGATAGACATAAAACCGCACCTTTTCCATATTCTAAACAGGAGAAAAAATAACAATAAATTACATGCACTTAATTTAATCCTTCAGGGTGTTAGTCATCAATTGTGATCTGGTTCTCATTGCGTAACTTTGGGAGCGCAAGTTATTCTCTCATCAACTATATTTCCCCAAAAATGGCAGTCTCTTTTGAAAAATGGAATGGTAATATATTCCGTATGCTGGAATAACTATTTTGTTCCTCACTTTATAATTAGTCTGCAAAGCTAAAAGTATCTTACGGGGTAGTGGCAAAAGTTGAGAAGGATGAGATAGCTGAAATGAATAACTCCCAATATCCTGAAGAGGGTGCGGCCCGGGCGAGAAGGATTTAGCCACAGGGAATCACAGAACTCCGGTTGACAGGTTTCAACAGCTGGTGGCCTTATAAATTACTGTATAGCCTGGTGCCTTCAGCCCTCATCCTTTAAGGTTTCAAAAGACTGAATTATTTTCCATGTTTGCCGATAATTGAATAAAGGGATAGATAAATCTATAGCACCATAATACCAGGCCATGGTGTGGTGCAAAGCGTATCATTCATCTGTACATGGGCACGCCCGCAGAAAGCTTCTGAAAGTTTAGACTCATAGAGAGATGAGGAAAGGTTGGCTAGATGGGAATCTACCTGCCAGTAAGAGGTGAAAAAAGTGGTTGTTAAGCCGTGCAGCAATCATGGCAAGAACGGAGAGACGTAGAGGGCAACACTTATACTGAGCATCTGGACAATTTTATCGTCCTGGACATCGATAACTCGGCGCTTTTACTTATTCTTAATAATGGTAGCGTCATCCTGATGCAAAGTTACCTGAACCTGATCTGCAGTAAAATTCTGGTTAAATCAATCAAATAGCTTGTCCTTCTCCATGAAAATACTCACAATAAGAGTTATTCATTCATTCCTTATAATAAAAAACAATTTGAAAACAGTCACTTAAATAAAATTAAACACATTTTCATATATGCTCTACTTATTTTGATTCAAATCGTGTCTTTTTGTGTTAATGAAAATTTTTTGGGTTTTAAAACCTTTTTAACCCAAAAAGAAGCATGCTCTCAGTAAAAAATATCGTTTTATTTAAAATAACAAATAATAGTAAAAGAGAGTTTTCTGGTACTTAACCATTTGATTAGTATGTGTTTTTAATTAAAAACACCCAATGATTGACCATGGTAACAATTACATTACGCAATTAAACCGTAAAGTTACGACTATTGCATTGTGATTGCCCCCCCTACTAAAATGAGCGGGCTCCAACACGTTTGACCAGTTGCATGCTACCGGATGTAATGCATAAGATTCTTGCTCTAACGCAAGTAACAGGAACTTATTTTATAAGTTGTATGTCATTCACTTTTAGGTTCAAGGTAACTGCTGCCATTAGATCTTTAGAGAGTAATGATGCTGATTCAAAGGAAAGTTGAATCGGTGTGTTTTTTATTTATGGGATGCCACATCTTATTTTTATTTAGGAATAGTGACGCTCACTATAAAATATTCAGTATGATTAACCATTGCGCCGGAGAAACCATCCGATATTTGCGTAAACAAAAAAAATGACTGGCGCTGAGTTTGGTCGCGTAGTCGGGTTAAGCCAGCAACAAATCTCTCGGTATGAACGTGGAGTCAATCATCTGACATTAACAATGTTAATAAAAATGCTGATAGCACTTGATGTTTCGCTGGAAGATTTTGCCTACCGGCTTAGTATAATTTGTGGTTTTACGGATGCTAAAGGCATGTTGTTGTTATATGCCAAGACTAAAGTTCCTTCTGATGAGATAACAAATAAAACACAACTTTTTGGTTAGGTTTTATAATGTATTATAATCATGTCACCAACCGTCTGGCATGTTGGCTTTTTATTTAAAAAAACATTTGAATGTGTGCCTTATACACTTTAGGACTTATAAAAGGAGTAAGTGGCAACCTGTAATCTGAGAAGCATGCCACTTAGTTCTTAGCCGCTAGCAATAATTTTTAAATAAAATTTAGCCCTTAATCTGCTATTGTAAATCACTTATTATAGCTAAACCTTCCTGGAGTTTCTGGTAGATATACCGAACCGATCATGACAATGGGTCTATCTTGAGCGGGCAATATTGAAGAGTTTAGTACTGTAATCCTGAACCAGAAATAGATCACGTTGCCCATAATTGCTTCGATAAATCTCTTATCAAAAGCGACCCCTATTCTTTAATTTTCAGGAGGGCATCCGTACTGTTTGTCGAATAACTACGTCTTTGTAAAGCAGGAATATGAGCAAAAGCGTATGTAATATTTTTTGTTCATCGGGCGGGGCATCACGGGAGCATCTCTGTCTGGTTTGAGGTCAATAGATGATGGACGATATGTCAGATACCAAACGGCTAAGGTTACTGGAAAATGCCGTAGTTAATTACTCAGGAGGGATTACAAGCCTCGAAAAACGGATTGTAACTGTTTTGGAGAAAGATAAAACTCTTTGTGAAAATACAAAATTATTGCTTGAAGATATCGCAATGTATATGCGTGATATGAAAACATTCGTCAGGCTGGATACTTAATATAGGCGCGTTAGCTGGATATCATGAATTATTTTATACTCGTTATATGGAGCTTTAGATAATGGACGGCATAGCAAGGATGCCTTGGGTTAAGATTAAAAACTGCAACCTGATATTAAATAAAAAACTAGATGTTTCATTATCCTCAGAAAAAAACAGAATGAAGGTTGCAGTCATATCTGAAAATTCATACCTTTCTTTGGGGATCTCATCGATTTTATCCTGCGCCAATGGTGGGGGCGTTTTTTTTTGATATTGTATGTTATACAGGCATTGAACGGCTATCGCCAATGCAGTATGACTTGGTGATCGCCGATGATATCACGAGAGCCGCTTTTCTATTATCTTTAGCGCCCGTGCATTCACTTAATGAAGTTATGTACTGCGCTCCTCAGCCCGGAAGACGTTTTCAGGAATTCCAGACAGGGTTCCCGGATGAGACTACGCAATGGCGGCTCATTACTCGTTCAGCCAATCATCGACTAACGCAGCAGGAAGCAGAAATCAGAGACTATTTAGCAACTGAAAAATCTACCAGTGAGATAGCGCTTTTAACCGGGAAAAGTAACAAACGCATCAGTTACTACAAACAGAAAATTAAAAAGAAAAGCTATTGCAGGAATGATGCCGAACTTTTTAGAGCGCTGTGCCTGATGAAAGGCATTGTTTATTATGAGCCTGTCATTAATTCTGTGTAACTGCCACTGTATTAAAAGGTGATCGCTCAGGCGATCACCGAACTCGATAATAAAACGACTCATTGCCAGCCGAGAGTTCTGGATTGGCCTACTCCATTTTTTCGACGCATCCTTGATCGCAAGATAAATAACCTTACGCACCGAGTCATCCGTCGGGAACACCTCGTGTTTCTTGATGGCCGACCGGATCACGCGACGTGTTCAGCTCAATTTCACCGTCATCGAAAAGCAGCGTTTTTGATGAGTAGCCATTGCGGGGATTCGAGCCTGCTTTTGGGGTATTTCTCTCATGCCGAGGTGGCCAGTCAGCTCTGCATTAAGCGCTGTTTCGACGGCAAGCTTTGTCAGCATCCGGGAAAACTGATTGAGATAAACTTCGGTTATAAGGCCCCGGCCAGTTAAGCAGCCAGCGCTTTGAGTTTTTTGGTCCATAATTTGCCTGTCTCCGCTGTTGGAATGAACATATCAAAACAGGCAGATACACAATTTAAATTACAGTCTCGATGAACTATAGTAACGCCGACTCCCACTTACTCAACAAAAAATATGAATACTGGAACTATCAAATCATTACAGGCAGTCCGAGGCATCGCGGCATTGCTGGTTGTCATGCATCACTATAAATTTTCCTTAGCGGAGAAGTATACGTCAGGGTGGTTTTCTCCAATCCTGAATGCGGGTGGCATCGGCGTAACTGTATTTTTTATACTTAGTGGTTTTGTGATGATTTACTCGTCGCAAGATAAAAAAACCTCGACAGAATTTTTCATAAATAGGATTTCCAGGATTTACCCTGCCTACCTGTTTTTTATCATTGTCAGTTTTTTTATCGGTGGCGGTATGAGCATTTTTCATTATGCCGATAAAGCTCATGGTTTTATTACATCGTTATTGTTCCTTCCCTCTGTGGTGGTGAATGCGCCTGCGTATATAGATTTTAACACCCCATCAGCGGTTAGGTGGACGCTTAACTATGAGATGTTTTTCTATCTTTTATTTGGGCTTTCACTTTTCTTTAAAAGACAATCCGTCGCTTTATTGTCCATGTTTGCAATTATTTTGATTGCCATTCCAGCGGCATCTGGTTTTATCCCCACAGCGGATGTAAGTGGTTATGGTTACACCTCCATAGCCTTAGCATTTATAACAAACCCTATAATGTATCAGTTCATAACAGGTGTGATTGTTGGCCTGACGTACAAAAAAATAGATTCTTTACTTTCAGAGCCTGTTAAAAAAATAATTTTAATAGTATCTGTTGTTTTGGTTTTGTATTTCTGTTTTTATCTTGATTTTAATAATCACGGCCTGAAATCATCAGGATGGATTATGTTGTTGTTCTTTACTGCAGTAGTGTTGAACAGAGGGTGGCTTGATCCCTTTATTCCTGCGGTGTTTATTTATTTAGGTGAGATTTCATTTTCAATTTATCTGCTTCATAATCCAATGATGATAATAACGGAAAAGTATTTACTCAAAACTAATGAAGGGTGGTTTGTTGTACTTGTTGCATTGGCGTTAACCGCCCTGACATCTATGCTTTCGCACAAGTACATCGAAGTTATTGCGTCGAGAAAAACGAAATTAGCTTTGACTCGTTTGCTGGTGATGAGAAATTCAAGAAAGATTGAGTGATGATCATTGTGTCTTGTGCATAGACACCAGGGCTAAGTAGTGAGAGGTTGTCGCTTTGCGTGCCCATGCATGGGCATAAAGTTAGCGCAAAACCACTCAAAACCGATGAAGATGTCGATTCGTCTTGCGCTAATCGTCTGTTGAGATAGCATAAAACCTTGCGACATCAGGGTTCCGGGGTGCCGTGAGCGACCAACATTCACAAAGGTTAATATGAAACAAATTACGTTCAGCGATCTACAAAAACAAAGTGAGCAGGCCGCAAACTCCCCTCGCTTACGTGCCAATCGTAATCTCCATCCTGAATTAAGCGATCCTGTTCAGCGTCTGGCTATTGCTATGGAGCCGGGTACCTATGTTCGCCCTCACCGCCACCCGCACACGTTTGAGCTGCTGACATCCCTTAGCGGACGCTTTTTGGTATTGCATTTTGATGACAAGGGCAACGTGACCCAGCGCGCTGTGTTAGGTGACGACTGCAAGGTGCTGGAGACGGATGCAGGGACCTGGCATGCGGTGTTGTCGATGGATAAAGGTGGGGTTATTTTTGAGGTGAAACATGGGGCGTACCAGCCTGTAGCTGAGCAAGATATGGCTCCATGGGCACCCGCCGAAAACGAGCCGGGAGCGGCTGAGCTGATGAAATGGTATGCCGTGGCGCAAGTGGGAGATGGCGGTTTTACCATGTAATAGTACTGCACCCTCTCGTACTCTTTCCTGGCGTGGTGAAATAAACGTAAAGCCGTGTACAACGGCTTTAGCCCGTTTTTATCTCATGTTTTCAACTGAACTTGACCCTGATTATGTCCGGGGCATCTTTGGGGGCAGGGTCATCGTCAGACGGTCGATTTCCACATTGGAGACAAGGCCCCAGTTTTTTGGGTCTCGCCAGCCTTCGATTTTATAGGCGATCTCTTTTTCGTCGTAAAAGGGGGGTACATCCTTGTCGCTAATTTAGTAAGTGAAGCAACAAGCTTATATCGCTATTAAATAACGACCCGGAGCTCTATAATCCCGGCACTAAAAATATCTCAGGGAATTTGTAATGAAGTCAATTCTTGCTGGCAGCGCCATTGTTGGGACTGCGCTTATCGTTTCGTCCTTAATTAGTTCCGGTCCGGTTTTATTTAAGAGTGAAAATATTATCTCCATCACCGGCGGTTCAGTGAAGCTTGGTAACATCTACGATGAGCACAAAGTTGTCTCGGTGAAAATGATTTTCGATGACAGCGTCTCTAATGAGGAATTTTTGGATCAGGCTAATGCGGATGATTATAAAGTCGCCTATAAAGACAAGCTCACAGAGGTGGCGAATTTAATCAATAAAGGCAGAAAAGAAGACGAGAAAACGACGGTAGAAAATCTGAAGCTTACTAAACCAGCCAAACTGGAGATCACCACCGCAGTAAGATACCGCAGCGAATACCAGCCGGTATTCACCCTGGTGCTGGGAACAAAAACGGTTGATTTGCCGGTTGGCACTCAGGTGTATGCAAAATCTATCGAATCTGTGGATGCCTTCCTGAAGGAACAGAAACCCCTGTTTGACTCAGCGCTGTACCTGAAAAAGTAGTCCTTTCAGTATCATTAAGCCCGCTAGCGGACTGTCCCTTTAAAGTTGGAAAGTTCATATTAAGCCGCTTTCAGCGCCTGAGTTCGGTATTCTACCGAACCCAGGCTTGTCCACTCGCCTTCACACCAGCGTCTTGACGGTGGCTAATGCTTTCCCGGCATACGAGCAGGCGTCAATACCCGACGCCGCGAACCCCGCCGGCAGCACGAATAGACTCACCCGTGACCCAGTGTGAATCCTCCGAAGCGAGAAAAACAGCGACAGGGGCGATATCTTCTGCTTCTCCGAAGCGTCCCAGCGGCGTTCCCGCAAGCAGCTTTGTACCAAGGTCGCCGGCGAAATTTCCATCAGTGCCCGGCGTATTAGTATGCCCGGGTAAGATCGAGTTAACCCGAATCCCGCGTGGACCAAGTTCACGGGCAAGCGCAAAAGTAAGCGTGTCCACAGCCCCTTTTGTGGCTGAATAGACGCTGGAAGCCAGATAGGGATCGGTACTGAGGATCGAGCTGATGTTGATGATGCTGCCACCGGCGCTGTCAAAAAGCTTCACCGCTTCCCGTATCGCCAGAAAATAGCCCAGCACATTGACATTGAACTGCTTGTGGAAAGCCTCTTCGGTGAAATCGGCGACCATTTCAAATACCGCGATACCCGCGTTGTTCACCAGCACATCCACCTTGCCGTAATCTGCCTTGACCTTGTCGAACAGGCGAATAACGTCGGCCGAATTGCTCATGTCCGCCTGCACGGCTACCGCCTTTCCACCCGCTGACTCGATAGACGAAACGACGGCATCTGCGCCGGTCTTACTGGTGGCGTAGTTGACGATAACCGTTGCGCCTTCAGCACCGAGGGCTTTGGCGATGCCAGCTCCAATGCCGGCCGATGCTCCGGTGACGACAGCTATTTTTCCGCTTAATTTCATTTGAGATCCTTGGGTTAGGTTCACGAATTACGTTCGTTTGGCCGTTGGGTTGGGGGGTAGATTAAGCGATTCGACTCTGTTCCCACGTGCCTATTCCTCGCATGTGCTTGCCTATTCTTCTCATATTAATTGCCGTGCTATAGTGGAGGGCATGAATACGCCTATGGAAGAGTTACGCGCCATCGCCAAACGTGCCGGAGACAAATGGACCGCCACGGCGATCCCCCGTGTCGCGATGGTCAGAGCGGAAGCCTGTTCGGATCAGGTTTATGAGCCGATGCTCCATCTTGTTCTCCAGGGAACCAAGAGCTTATCGCTGGGAAATCAGATTCTACGGTTCAGACCGGCAACCTATTTTCTTATCCCTGTGGATATGCCGGCGATCGGCCAGATTTATTCCGAGGGGCCGGGAGCTCCGTATCTCGCCCTTAGCCTGAAGCTAGACCCCTCCATCATTGCGGCCATGCTGGTTGACTCAGGAGAAAAGGCCCAGGCAAAGTCCGGAACGGATTTTGCCGTTTCAGATGCTACGCCGGAGCTTATTGACGCCTGGCTTCGCCTGATGCGCCTGGTCGACAGGCCGAATGAGGTTGCGGTGCTCGCACCGATGATTGAGCGTGAAATCCTTTTTCGCGTTCTGCAGGGGCCTCAGGGGCACTTGCTGCGGCAGATAGCCAGCACGGATAGCCGTTTAGCTCAGGTCCGCCGCGCAATCGACTGGATCCGCGCCCACTATGCTGAACCTTTTCGCATTGAGTCGCTTGCCACGATGACGGGGATGAGCATCGCAGCCTTTTACCGTCATTTCAGATCGATTACCGCGATGACGCCGATCCAGTATCAGAAAAGGCTACGCCTGCTGACGGCCAGAAGGCTGCTGCTGTTCGAGTCTCGTGATGCCGCGGCGATCGCATTTTCCGTCGGCTATGAAAGTCCATCCCAGTTTAGCCGGGAATATGCGCGTATGTTTGGCCTGCCGCCGATACGTGATGTTTCCCGATTCAGCGGGCCCGATCCTTCAGCAGTTAAAGATTGATCGCGCAGCGGCTCAAGGCGGGCAGGTGAGGCCGTCCCCTGAAAAGCGGTAAAACGGCAAAGAGGATGTCTACCTTGCCGTTTTCGGGTTTATCCTTAATTAGGTTGTGGTCGTTGGCGGGCGGAGCAAATTAACGCGAATAATCTGCTTGTTTATTCATTATACATACGTAAAAAAACCGAATTTTCATCTTATCGTAGGATGATAAACAGGCTACCAGCAGAAAATTTCTTTTAAATTTCCGCCTGGAGAAACCAAATTTGTGAATGGTTATTTTTAAATAAGAGGGCGTCCAGAGTTTACTGAAAACCGCGGTATATTAAAGTATCCAGCTCCTCACGGAGTATCGGCTTTGAAATATAGTATCCCTGAAAGAGATGAACGCCTATTTCCTTTAGCATCAGGAATTTCTGTAAGCTATCCACGCCCTCTGCGACACATTGGCTGCCAATTACCCCGGCGTAATAGACTAAACCCTGAATAAGATTTTTATCATCATGATGATTGAGAAAGGTTTCTACAATATAACGATCGAGCTTGTAGCTATTAAAATTTATCTGTCTGATGGGAAACGCCACGCTGTTTTGTGAGAAGCAGTCATCAAGCGCGAGCCTGACGCCAAGGCCGCTCAGCTTATTCAATAATTTCACCGTTTTTGACTCGCGTGATAAATCAACATTTTCGTTGATATCCAGTACCAGGCATTTCACCCAGGCCTGCTCAACAAGCTGTGCCCTGGCCGTTTCTACGATTTTAAACAGCGCATTGTTATCGAGAAGCGCGGCCGGAACATTGACTGAAAATTCCAGCTTGCCGGCATACTTATTTATACTCACCACGGCTTCTCTGATGATGTAGGCCGTGAGCATTATCCATGTGTCTTTGGTTTTGATCTCCGGGAAAAAATCATGAGGTAGCAGCACCTTACCGTTGGTGTACCAGCGGCAAAAGAGTTCAAAGCCGACGATATTCATCCCGCTGTCCACCACCGGCTGAAAGACAGGAAAGATTAAGCCATGCTGCAAAGCATGGGTGATTTTTCTCTCTTCGCTGCTCAACATTTTTACCGTTAAGCTCCTGGTTCGCGACTGGCGTTGCGCCCTGCGATGCCTGCCTGGTAACAGCCTGGCCATCATCGGGTGGATGGCTGCCAGCTTTTTTAACCCGCTTGAGCGCAGGTTATAGAGTGTTTTTGTGCTGAAGTTTTTTACCGCCTCGGTCTTGTCTGGATTCGGAATGCTGAAAAGATCAAGCAGCGTATTAATCTCATGGAGGGTAAGTCCCTCGTGGCGTAATCCGCCGTTTCTTTCTTCCTGTCTGGCAAGCGATGCAAGCGTTGGGATGCTTTTGATATCCTTGAGAAGCGTGTTTCTTATTTTTACCACGCTGGCATAAATGCTGACTATCTTGATGGTGTTGAGATTAGCGCTGCGCGGCATAACGTTTTTGAAATAGCTGAACAGCCATGACGCAGACAGGCTACTGATGATGATGATATTTATATTGTGATGGTTTATTTGCAGTAATGACATCAGACTTTTCAGGGTCATCAGCATATGAAAGGGATCTTCAGGAATAAATACAATGAGATAGCTAAATTCATCATTATCGTTTTTTTTCGGCAGCAGCCTGGGGTTTTTTCCAGGACTGAGTAGCTTAGCATTTACCCCATTTTCATGAAGCAACGTGGATAAGCCGGTTGCAGAAAAATAGCATGCGGAAAGTATGTGGTAAACAAACTCAACGTGAGATGGTTTACATGGCACAGGCAATAACGGTGAAGTTACATTCATATCAATATCCATTAGTCACTATTTTCTATATCCAATGCAATAGGTTTTATTGATTGGTATATCCTCGCCAGAGGTGTTTTTGATATGTGAAAGCCCGGCCGACGCAGTATAGAAGATGCTCGCGTCAGGTATTACAGTGATAAATTGCAAACGAAAATTTGCGGTGATCTGTTCTATTAAGCGTGCATATTAAGTTCCTTTTAATGAAAAGAAGGATGTGTCATATCTCCGTAATATTAATGATAAATCCAGTGTAATGAATGTTTTATAATTATTTTAAGCATAAATATCCTTATGGGCTTTGGGTGAGTGTGTTTATGATTTTTAAGTGAATGGTACTGTGTCGCCTCTAGTTTCTTTACAGCGTGAGGAATGTCAACACAAATTAATTTTTCAATACCAGACGAGAATGTTTTAAAGGAGGATTCCTAATAGGATTAAATATAAAAAGCATTTAAAATCAAGGTTATGTCTATATATTGCTATTTTGTTAAATATAATTTCAAGGACGATTAAAGATATTTTATTAATATTCACCCCCGGCTCCCACCAATAATTGAGAGGGTAGCTCTCATTGGGGCGAGCTTATGTGAATAGGCGATCGTTTCGTGAAGCTGAAACATAGGTCATATGGAAGGCATTGCGACTGCCGGTTCTGATTAGTTTTATTGAAATTGTTTAAAGGAATAAATTATGAAAATCAAAAATCTGGCTCTGGTTGTTCTGTCAGCCCTGTCTTTGAGCTCCGTAACGGCCTACGCAGCGACGGTTAACGGTGGCACCGTTCATTTCAAGGGTGAAATCGTTAACGCAGCCTGTGCCGTAGATGCGGGTTCTGTAGATCAGACGGTTCAGCTGGGCCAGGTGCGTTCCGCCAGACTGGCGGCGGAAGGTAACACCAGCACTGCTGTAGGTTTCAATATTCAGCTGGATGACTGCGATACCACGGTCGCCACCAAAGCTTCCGTTGCATTTTCTGGCGTAGCCGTAACCGGTAAACCGGATACTCTGGCGATTCAAAGCTCTGCTGCGGGCGGCGCGACCAACGTAGGTATTCAGATCCTCGACAACACCAGCACCGCGCTGGCTCTGGATGGCGCAACCTTCAGCGCTCAAACCACGCTGAACGACGGCACCAACATCATTCCATTCCAGGCTCGTTACATCGCGCTGGGCGCGGCGACTGCAGGTACTGCCAACGCGGACGCGACCTTTAAAGTTCAGTACGAGTAATTCGTCAGACGGACAGGGATAGCATCCGGGGCCAGGGACGGCCCGTCATCTACTATGGATTTGAAGGTGATAACGATGAGTGGAATCAAGCTGGTGTTATGGGTCGTTCTTCTGCCATCGCTGGCGCTGGCCGGCAATAATGCGAATGTAATGCTCCCCGGGGGCAACATGCGCTTCCAGGGCACCATTATTGCCGAATCCTGCCGCGTCGAGGCGGGCGACCGTCAAATGACGGTTGAAATGGGCAGGATCAGCAGCAATCGCTTCAGGGCAGCTGGAGAAGACAGCGATCCGGTTCCTTTCGCACTCCACCTTCAGGACTGTAATACCAACGTCAGCCGACACGTCGGCGTGGCGTTTATGGGCGTTGCTGACGGTAAAAACCCGGCAGTGCTCTCGGTGGGCGAGGGGCCCGGCATTGCCGAAGGGGTCGGCGTTGCGCTCTTTGATGCCGAAGAGCGGGAGATCCCGCTGAACGAGCCCGCAAAGATCTGGACCCGTATCTACCCCGGGCCAAATACTCTCCATTTTATCGCTAAATATCGTGCCACCGGCCATCAGGTTACCGGCGGGTTGGCGAATGCTCAGGCTTGGTTTTCTTTGACCTATCTGTAGCGGGCGGCGGACGTAATGGACACAAACAGCAACGATAAGGACAAAGGTGCGGGCGTGATAAAAAGCAGACACAAAGGCCGTGGTTTTCTGGCGGCGATGATGATGATGGCGACGCTGGGCTTTATGGCTCCTGCGCAGGCAGGGGTTGCGCTGGGAGCAACTCGCGTGGTTTACCCTGAAGGGCAAAAGCAGGTGCAGCTGGCGGTGACCAGCAATGATGAAAAAAGTACTTATCTTATTCAGTCGTGGGTAGAGAATGCGGACGGCAATAAAGACAGCCGTTTTGTTATTACGCCGCCCCTGTTTGCCATGAAGGGCAAGAAAGAGAGTACGCTGCGCATCCTGGATGCGACTAATAACCAGTTGCCAAAGGACCGGGAAAGCCTGTTCTGGCTTAACGTCAAAGCCATTCCTTCCATGGAAAGATCAAAGCTAAATGAGAACACGCTGCAGCTGGCGATCATTAGCCGAATTAAACTTTACTATCGCCCGGATAACCTGGCGCTGGCACCCGATAAGGCTGCGGAAAAGCTGACTTTCAGCCGCAGCAATGGCCAGCTCATATTGAATAACCCCACCCCGTATTACCTGACGGTGACGGATATTAATGTCGGCACCCGGGTGCTTGACAATGCGCTTGTCCCTCCGATGGGAAAAGCCTCCGTGAAGCTGCCGGCCGACGCCGGGAGCAACATCACCTGGCAGACAATTAACGATTACGGTGCGCTGACTCCACGGATGCAGAGCGTTATCCAGTAATTCAGGACGGGCCGTCCTGCATTAAATAACTATGAAGAACTGACTGCCGGGCGAAATCGGACCGGAGGGACAATGTCACATCTAAAATATGGATTAGCGCGCCTTGGTTCCCGTCGCCCTCGGCGCAAATTAGTTTCTGTTTTTACTCTGGTGCAGACGCCGCTGGCGCTTTTGATCGCTATGCAGGCCTTCTCCGCCCACGCGGATCTCTATTTTAACCCTCGTTTTTTAGCTGACGATCCCGCCTCCGTGGCGGATTTGTCCGGTTTTGAAAACGGACAGGAAGCGCCGCCGGGGACCTACCGCGTTGATATTTATCTCAACGAGGGCTTTATGACCACGCGCGACGTCAGATTCACCGCGGCTCACAACGGTAGCGGCCTCGTCCCCTGCCTGACGCGTGAGCAATGGGCTGAGATGGGCGTCAACGTGTCGGCTATTGCGGGCATGAATGCCCTGGCATCGGATGCCTGTGTGCCGATGACTGAATTTATCAAGGAGTCGACCACCCAGTTTGACGTCGGCCAGCAAAGGCTGAGCCTGACGGTGCCGCAGGCATTTATGGGAAATCGCGCCAGAGGATACATTCCACCGGAACGCTGGGACAGCGGCATTAGTGCCGGCCTACTGAACTACAACTTCACCGGCAACAACGTGCAAAACGATCGCGGTGGCACCAGCAACTATGCCTGGCTGAACCTGCAGAGCGGCATTAACCTCGGGGCGTGGCGACTGCGTGACAATACCACCTGGAGCTACAACAGCGGGGGAAGCTCTTCAGGCAATGAAAACAAATGGCAGCACGTCAACACCTGGCTTGAGCGGGATATTACTCCGCTGCGGTCGCGGTTAACGCTGGGCGACAGTTATACCAATAGCGATGTCTTTGACGGCATCAACTTTCGGGGGGCTCAGCTGGCCTCCGACGACAATATGCTGCCCGACAGTATGAAAGGCTTTGCGCCGGTAATCCGTGGGATCGCCCGTGGAACGGCCCATGTCATCGTTAAGCAAAATGGCTATGAAATTTATCAGGGAACCGTTCCTCCGGGGCCTTTCACCATTAACGATCTCTACGCCGCAAGCAGCGGCGGCGATCTGCAGGTGACGATCAAAGAAACCGACGGCAGCAGCCAGAACTTTAGCGTGCCCTGGTCGTCCGTGCCTGTCTTACAGCGTGAAGGACGCACGCGATTCTCCCTGACCGCCGGCGAATATCGCAGCGGCAATAGCCAGCAGGAAGAGCCGAAGTTCTTCCAGGGCACCGTACTGCATGGCCTGCCTGATGGCTGGACGCTGTATGGCGGCAGCCAGCTTGCCGATCGTTACCGTGCCTTCAACCTTGGCGTGGGGAAAAACATGGGCGTGCTGGGCGCGCTCTCCATGGACGTCACCCAGGCTAACGCGAAGCTCGCAGATGAGAGCGATCATCAGGGGCAGTCTCTTCGCTTCCTCTATAACAAATCGCTGACGGAGCTGGGCACGAACATCCAGCTGGTGGGCTACCGCTACTCAACAAGCGGCTATTTTACGCTGGCGGATACTGCCTACAGCCGGATGAGCGGTTACAGCGTAGAAACTCAGGATGGTGTTATTCAGGTAAAACCGAAGCTGACCGACTACTACAACCTCGCCTACAGCAAGCGCGGCAGGGTGCAGCTTAGCCTGACTCAGCAGCTGGGCCGGACGGCAACGCTCTATCTCAGCGGAAGCCACCAGACCTACTGGAACAGCAGCAGCGCAGATGAGCAGATGCAGGTTGGACTGAATACCGCCGTAGATGACATCAACTGGACGGTCAGCTACAGCCTGACAAAAAACGCCTGGCAGGACGGGCGCGACCAAATGCTGGCGCTCAACGTCAATATCCCCTTCAGTCATTGGCTGCGTTCCGACAGCAAATCTGTGTGGCGTAATGCTAATGCGAGCTACAGCATGTCGCACGATCTTAACGGCCGCATGACCAACCTTGCCGGGCTTTACGGCACCCTGCTGGAGGATAACAACCTGAGCTACAGCGTGCAGACGGGCTATGCGGGCGGCGGGGAAGGGAACAACAGCAGCACCGGCTATGCCGCACTCAACTACCGCGGAGGATACGGCAACGCAAACGTGGGCTACAGCCGTAGCGATGGCCTGCGGCAGGTCTACTACGGGGCGAGCGGCGGCATGCTGGCGCACGCAGACGGCGTGACCTTTAGCCAGCCCCTGAACAGTACGGTTGTGCTGGTAAAAGCGCCGGGCGCGGACAACGTGAAAGTCGAGAACCAAACCGGCGTCCGTACCGACTGGCGCGGCTATGCCGTGCTCCCTTATGCCAGTGAATACCGTGAAAACAGGATCGCACTGGATACCAACACCCTGGCGGACAACGTCGATCTTCAGGATGCGGTGGCTAACGTCGTGCCGACCCACGGCGCCATCGTGCGTGCGGAGTTCAAACCGCAGGTAGGGGTGAAAATGCTGATGACGCTGACCCATAACGGAAAACCTGTCCCCTTCGGCGCAGTCGTGACCGCCGAGGCGCTGCCGGTGAGCAGTATTGTGGCTGACGCTGGGCAGGTTTACCTGAGCGGTATGCCGCTGGCGGGTAAAGTGCTGGCCAAATGGGGAGACGGGCCGGATGCCAGCTGTGTGGCTGACTACCGTCTGGGCGAAGAGAGCCAGAAGCAGATGTTGAGCTCGCTTTCGGCGACGTGCCGCTAAGGAACAGGAATGACTAAATCTCTTTATATCGTCGGGATCGCCCTGTCACTGCTCGCCGCCAGTGCGGAAGCGGCGGACAGCACCATCACCATTAGCGGTAACGTCCGGGACAATGCTTGTTCGGTTGCCGCAGAGTCCAAAGATTTCACCGTGGATCTGATGAATAACGCGGCAAAACAGTTTTACGCCGTTGGGGCCACAACGCCCCTGGTGCCTTTTAGCATCGTGCTTTCGCCTTGCGGAGGGCTGGCTACGGCGGTGAAGGTGGGCTTTACCGGCGTGGCAGACAGCGTGAACACCAGCCTGTTAAAGCTGGACGGTGGGGCGCTGGCCGCGGCGGGAATGGGAATACAGATCCTCAACGCCGGCCAGGCGCCGATGCCCATCAACGCGGGGTCGGCGGCTATTCCCTGGACCACGCTGGTGCCGGGGCAGACCAATATGCTTAATTTTTATGCCCGCCTGATGGCGACCCAACTGCCGGTGACCGCCGGGCACGTCAACGCGACAGCAATCTTCACACTCGAATTCCAGTAACCGGAGGCGGACATGAAATGGATTCTACCCGGAAGGGTGCTTGTCGGGGCGCTGATAGTGCTCTCTTCCACGGCGAAGGCCGACGATGTCACCATCACCGTGAACGGAAAAGTGGTGGCGAAGCCCTGCACGATTTCGACCCCAACGGCCACCGTCGATCTCGGCGATCTCTATACCTTCAGCCTGGCGCAGGCCGGGGCGTCGTCGGAGTGGCACGACGTCACGCTGAATTTGACCAACTGCCCTGACGGCACGTCAAAAGTGACCGCCACCTTCAGCGGAACGGCGGATGCGACTGGCTATTACGGCAACCAGGGGACGGCGCGTAATCTCCAGCTTCAGCTTCAGGATAACGGCGGAGCGACGCTGAATAATGGCGCCAATAAAACCGTGGCGGTTGATGCCGCAAGCCAGAGCACCAGTTTCCCGCTGCAGGTCAGAGCGCTGACGGTTAACGGCGGAACGACCCAGGGAACGATCCAGGCGGTGATCAATGTCACCTACACCTGGTCCTGATCGCAAGGAGGATGGAATGAAAAAAGTCATTATGCTATTGGCCACGCTGGTCGGCATGGGGTGGTCAGCCGCGAGCCAGGCATTTACCTGCCAGTCTCTGGGGACATCCATCAGCGGCTCTGGCACCGTCAACGTCCGGGTCAACCTTGTCCCTTCCATTTCGACGGGGCAAAACCTGGTTGTCGATCTTTCCCAGTCGATTCAGTGTAAAAACGATGCGCCAACCATTTACAAGGATCCGGTGAGGATAAGATCCGGCTCTGCTTATCAGGGAGTTCTCTCCTCGTTCAGAGGAACGTTAGGCTACTACGGCACGCAATACCCTTTCCCGACGACGACGGAAACCGCATGGGTGAATCATACATGGGGTGACTACCGCGGCTGGCAGGCCGTGCTCTACTTAACGCCTATCAGCACCGCGAGCGGCGTGGTTGTTAAAGCCAACACAATGATTGCCCAGCTCATTCTGGAAAAAGAGGACTCCCTGAATGGGAATCGTCAGGTCATCAACTGGAATATCTACGCCAACAACGATGTCGTGGTGCCCACCGGGGGCTGTGATGTCTCCGCCCGAAACATTACGGTAAACCTGCCGGATTACCCGGGCACGGCGCCAGCACCTCTGACCGTGCGCTGTGCGCAAAACCAGAATATTGGCTACTTCCTGACGGGCAACACGCTGGGAACCGATAGCTCCATCTTCACTAATACGTCGGCCAACTCGCCGGCGCAGGGGATTGGCATTCAGCTGCTGCGTAACGGTACAGCTATCAGCAGCGGAAGTGCCAATACCGTTTCGCTGGGCACGGTGGGCACGAGCCCGGTGAACCTGGGGCTGACGGCCTCCTATGCCCGCACCACCGGGCAGGTTACTGCGGGTAACGTGCAGTCGATCATTGGGGTGACATTTGTTTATCAGTGAAGGCGATCCGGCGAGTGAGCGTGAGGGCGTAAATTATATTCTCTCTCCCTGCGACATGATGGCTAGCGGGTTGGTAAACCTGCTGGCAGGGAGAAAAATCCGCACGGTATTTCTTCCGGTATCAGGAGAAGAAACAGAGCTGCGGGACGCTGGGGCGAGGCTGATGGTCTATCTCCCCGATCGGCCGTACTGGCTGCTGGTGGTATTGCGGCAGGTGGCGTGCCTGCTCGATCGTAACGGCGGCAGGCTGTCGGTGCTGATTCTGAGCAGAAGTTCAGCCTCATGGATCTGGCGTTCGCTGCAAAAGTTAGTGAAGAAAGAGAGCTTTCTTGGCGGGGTTCGTCTGGCACCGTCCGATTTGCCCTGCAGCAGCCTGGCGGCGCTGATGCTGCGGGACTGGGAGTGTACCGTGAGCCTCAAAAAACAGGCGCTTGAAGAGGAGCAGGTGAGCGGCATCCAGCCGGAAGGGATGACAAAAAAAGAGCTGGATGTGCTGGTGGACTCGCTGGCCGGTCAGGCAATTCAGGAGCAGGCGAGGCAAAGAGGCGTTAGCCACAAAACGCTGTACGTGCAAAGACGATCCGGGCTGAAAAAAATGGCGCACCCGATGCTCTACGAGAAAACGCCGCTGGTGAAAAATAAGCAGAAAGGGCCTCTACCGTCCGGGACAGTTAGTCCGTTGTCGCCTTTTGAAAGGGAGTTCGTTCATGCCATCCATAACCGCCAGGTCTACCCGGTATTCCAGCCTATCGTGGATGGTGGAATCCAGCTGAAAGGGCTTGAAATTCTTGCCCGCTGGGAACGAAACGGGCAAATCATGCAGCCGGCTGAGTTCCTGCCGCAGATCCGCTCCGGCTACGCCTGGCGGCTGCTCACGGCGTTGATGCTGCAGGAGGCTATATGCGGGATTAACCAGTACCGTGGGGCGTATTATTTTTCTGTCAATATACCCGCCGCTATTTCAGGCAGCGAAAGCCTCATAGAGATGATCAAGCAGCTGAGTACCCGGCTAATCAATCCGTTCTGGACGGACAGGCTGGTTCTGGAGATCTCAGAAAGCCTGAATTTACTCGATCGCCATGAGAGCCGGTTTTTGATTACTCAACTTCAGCATTTGGGGTATCGGGTCATGCTGGATGATTGCTTTTCCCGGAGCAGCGTCTACTTCCCGGTGCGTGCGGTACGGTTTAACGACTACAAGCTGGACCGCAAAGTGGTGGAGGACGCGCAGTATGAACCTCATGCGCTGGCGCTGATCAAAAGCCTGGCCTTTTACTGTGATCTAACGGGGAGCCACTGCGTAGCGGAGGGGATTGATAGCCGGGAAAAATTAAGTCTGCTGCGGGCGTCCGGCGTACATCTTTTTCAGGGATACAGTATCTCTCAGCCCGTTTTCAAGTTTGAACTCGCGCAAATGATCGCCGACTTGAAAAAAAGAGAGACGGTGCAGCCCATCGCTTAAGTAAGCGCTTCTTACCCTCTCCCCATTGGGGAGAGAGCCGGGGGGAGGGGCAGAATGATTCCCGAATGTTTGGCTAAGAACCCGCGGGTTTAGTGGTTCTCCTGGATATAGCTGGCAAGCGTCGCCGGGGTTTTCAGCACGGTTGCGACTTCCGTTGGCGGGATAGTACAGCCGTACACGTCCTGCACCTCCAGCACCAGATCCACGGCCAGGATAGAGTCGAGAATATCGGACTCAATCAGCTCATCGTTAAAGCCCACTTTACGGGATAACACTTTTTCAAACAGGGCGAGAATTTCTTGTTCCATCTTTGTTTCCTGAGTCATTAATTCGTGCGAGCCTGGGTATCCAGCAGCTTGCGGTCGATTTTGCCGTTAGGGTTCAGCGGCAAAGCGTCTTTGATAATGATTTGCGAAGGCACCATATAAGGAGGGATCACCTTGGCAAGCGAACTTTTGATCGCTTCCGGCGCCAGGCCGGTTACGCAGAACGCCGCAATGCGCAGCACGCCGCCGCCGGACTTCATCAGCGGCAGCACCACGGCTTCGCTAATGCCGGACATCGCCAGCAGGCGGTTTTCAATCTCGTTGATTTCAATGCGGTAGCCGTTCAGTTTGATCTGGCTGTCGTTGCGGCCCTGGCAATACAGCAGCCCGTCTTCATAGCCGAGATCGCCGGTCCGGTAACCCCGGTAGTGCTCGCTTTCGCGGTGCAGCAACTTTGCCGCATTTTCCTGCGGCAGCCCAAGGTAGCCTCGCATAACGTTTTTTCCCCAGATAATCAGCTCACCTTCTGAGGTAATTTCCATTCGGGACTCCGGCATCATGATGCCCACCGGCAGCACGTCGTTTTCGCTGAGCAGGATCTCGTCGGTAATTTCAACCACCGTGGTGGCGATCGTCGCCTCCGTCGGGCCGTAGGAGTTAAGGATTTTGGCCTGCGGGAAGCGGCGGCGGAGCTGTTTAACCAGCGCCTTGTTCAGCACTTCACCGATGAAAATAAACACGCTTAGCTCAGGCAAATAGTCGCCGTTGAACTGCGGAGAAAGCAGCTTCTGGTAGGCGAAAGAGGGGGTTGAAACCCAGGCCGATACGCCGTTGGTTTTCAGACGCTCCAGCCAGTTTTCAGCGGCGATCTCCTCTTTTGCGTTCAGCACGATATGCCCGCCGGTGGCGAGGTTAGCCAGCAGGGGGATAAGGGAAAGGTCGAAGCTGAATACCGCGTGGTTCATCAGCACCGGCACTTCCGGCAGCGCAAAGTCCTGACGCACCCACTTCATAAAGTGCCACAGGCTTTCGCGGCCGATCTGGACGCCTTTCGGTTTTCCGGTGCTTCCTGACGTAAACATGATGTAGGCCAAATCTGGCTCAGCCAGAACGCTTCCCGCCACGCCGGTTGCCACGAACTGCTTCGTTACCACGTCGTAATAGTATGGGGCGCTCGCAAGCGCGCAGATCTCTTTCAGCCGCTCCTGGGGGTAGATGCAATCCACCGGAATATAAGGGATGTTGTGCAGCAGGCAGCTATAGATTGCGACGGCAAACTCGGCCTGCTGGTGCCCGTATAACACAACCGGCGTGCCGGCTGGCTGCTGGCACGCGGCGTAGCGCTGAGCCCAGTCGGCGGCGGCGACGGAAAGCTGTTGCCAGGTCAGGGCGGTATCGCTGCCGCTGATGGCTAACTGGGTTGGACGCGCGGGGTCGAGTAATGCCGCACGCAGAAAATCCTGCAGTTCATGAAGCTCGGAGTGAAGGTTCATAGAGGTGACATTCCACTAAAGATGTAGAGGGAGACCGCGGCGCTTGCCAGCGTCAGAATTCGTCCAAAAAACGCGCTAACCGGATGACGCAAGACGTTGCTCAGAGCCGGGCTGCGTTTGGCTGACCACAGCAGCATGTTATGGGCAACGGAAATAGCGCCGAACAGCGCGCCGCTGATGACGTAGTGTCGTTCAAGCCCGTTCCAGGCCCCCATGCAAAAGAGCGTGCAGAAAATGCCCACGTTCTGTGCCAGGGTTTTGTTTTGGCGGAAAAAATCGAGCTTCATCAGGTTCATGTAAATCGGCATAAAGACCACGTCGCGCAGCCATTCAGACAGGCTGATGTGGAAGCGGCGCCAGAAGTCCTGCGGATTTTTGGCCAGCACCGGCATATTGAAGTTGGCCGGGATATTGAGGCCAAACAGGCGACCTGCGCCGATAGCCATATTGCTGTAGCCGGCGAAGTCAAAGTAGAGGTAGGCGCTGTAGGCGAGCGACATCACTACGCCGACGGTGAGGGTAAACGGCCGGTGGCTCCAGGATTCGATCACCAGGTTGTCGATCAGCATCGCAAACAAGAATTTTTGCACGATGCCGGTCACGATTTGTTCGATGGCCAGCAACAGCGCGGCGCTGGTAAGCCTGAACACCGGCTTGTTAATATCGCCAACCCACGTTCTCCAGCGGTACATTGGGCCCGCGAGAATAATAAACGGCATAAAGAGATAGCAGAAATAATGCAAAAAGTTTCGGCCATCTTTATTGCTGCGGTAAAGCAGCACATCAATAGCGCGAAACGTCATAAACGACAGGCCAATCATGCCCCAGTGGTTATTCAGGTGTAATTTCACCAAAAACAGCGGCAGTAGGGTCAGGCTTACTGCCTGCCAGGTTTTTAACCAGCCTCTTTCTTTTAAGGTGACGAGAATATAAAAGCTGAAGAATACCGCCACCGGAACAAGATAATCGCCCTGGAAGATATATCCCCAGCCCAGCGCCGCCAGCACCGAAAAAGCCGCTAAATAGGTTAGCCGGTAACGGAACAGGCGATTAACCAGCGCAAACAGCAGTGCCGATGAAAACAGAAAGAAAAAAAAGGTTCCGGAGCTGTACATCATTCACCCTTCAGAATTTTTGATATTCAAAGTGCACTTTTATATTCATGCTGTCGTCCACGGAGGACCACGCAATCACGGTGATTGCCAGCAGGAGATAAAGCAGAAAAAGGCGAACGGCGGTTTTCATCGTAAAAAGCTCTCAGCAATAAAGCGGTCCATGGCGACCCACGCCAGCTCGGTTGGATGCAGACGGTCCCAGTTCCAGCCGTTTTGATAAGGCCGGGCGTACATATCGAAATAGCGCACCTGGTTTTGCTCGAGGTATGCCCTTATCTGACGGTCGACGGGCTGGAATTTTTGGGTGTTTTTTAGCGCCCATGGGTTAAGCGGATCGACAATCACCACAAACTGGGCGTGGCGTGATTTGAGCAGCGCTATGGTGGCCTGGAAGGCTTCCATCTGGCGGTTTACTACCGGCGTTTCGTACCACTCCTCCGCCGTTTTCTCGTCGTCAAAAACGCTTTTGTCCATCCACAATGTCGCTGCGCTTTGCTGGCGGGCCTGGTTCAGCACGCGAGCGTGAGCCAGCGCTTTGCCCCAGTCCGGGGCTACGTAGTTTTCAGCCGGATGCGGCCACGGGCGATGCGGCTCGGGAACAATACGCAGCAGCGCCAGCCAGTGGTTTTTTACCATCGTGCAGAAGTTAGCAAACTCATAATTCACTTCTTGCCAGATAATTTTCGCCTGCCAGCCGTATATTTTCATTTCACCAAAAGTTAAATGGCTAATGTCCTCTTCATCAATATGGTGTAAGTAATTGACCAGCAAAGGACGGGCTTTTTCGTCCGCCATCAGCGGATTGAAAATAGCCGCCGGGAAATGATCGGCAAAAATGGCCGGAGGAATCGTGTCGAAATAGAAACTGTCGGGGGCAAACAGCAGAACAACTTTGCTGTTTGCATTAAGATCGTTTTTAAAACGTGAAAGCAGCAGGAACTGAGTAATGTTATCAACATAACTGTCCCCGTAGGCCACCACCGGCTGACGTAATTGCTTATTAAAGTAATTATATACAGCGTAATGTTCATCTTCGGATGTCGACACTTCGGAAGCGCCGAGGAAAAATAGCGCATTGCCCTGTAAGGCATGGGAAATCGTAGCGATTTTCTCTTTTTGTTCTTTCGGCGTTCCCTCCATTGATTTAATCAACGGCTGGAAGGTGAGCGGCGCAGAGAAGCTCGTCACCAGGGCTGGAACGCAAAGGAGCAAGACGGCAAGCAGCGCCATCAGGATATGCAGGCAGAGAGTATTTTTGATGTTCATTATTAACGTAAGGTTACATGACGCCCATTTGTTTAAAATTTGTTATTTTCTATCAACACAACAAATCATCCCTGTGTACGGCAGCACTATATACCAGGCTTCCCCCCGATGATGAGCGTTGCTGTGTAACGGTATGTACAATGAACCTGCCGCAGTAATAATAATCTGCGCGGCTCCCTCAGCGTAAACCAGGCCGCCCGTGCGGGAGCGCAATGGTGTTATCGTCCGCAGTATTTATCGCATAAAACCGCAGCCTTTCCCGTTGAGTAAATATCAGGCTTACCAAAATTAAGGGTAAAGCCTAAAGATGATATTCCTGCGTGCCATATTTTAGGGCGGCGGTGCCGAAGAAGAGATAAAGCCATAATCCTAAAATAGCCACCGTATCCAGTGATAAAAAGAATTTGCGGTAAAATACTATTTTGTCACCGTTGAGAATGGCTGAGGATGCGCATGATTAACTGGAGTTTGATCGATAAAATTGTCTATATTAATCTGGCGAAGCGTCCGGACAGAAAAGCTGAAATTATCGGGGAGTTAAAAAAAGTTCAGGCTCCGGAAGAGAAAATTATTCATTTTGACGCTATTGAGGAGGAAGAGGGGGCGCTGGGCTGCGCAAAGTCGCACCTGAATGTTCTGATCATGGCGCAAATCAACGGCTGGAACAATGTCCTGATCCTTGAGGACGATATGGTGTTCGAGAATGATGAGCAATCGATTGAAAGAGCTAATGTTTTTTTGAGTGAGTTAGCACGTACTGACTGGGATGTGGGGTTTCTTTCTGCCAGCTATTACATCATTAAAAAAGTGAAGCCTGCCTTTTATAAAGTGGAGTTTGCTTTTCTGGCAAACAGTTATCTGGTTAACCGCCCTTATTACAAAACCCTGATGCATAATTTTTCTCAGGCGATTTACAGAATGGAGCAAGGCGAAGCACGCAATAAAGCCGGGCTGGATACTAACTGGTTAAAACTTATGGAGGAGGGACGCTGGTATGGCGTTTATCCTTGTATCGGACATCAGCGCCCTGGCCTCAGCGATATTGAACATGTGGAGATGGACAGGCGGCAATACTTTAAGCGGCCAATCGCAGAGATAAAACGCTACGGTTCGTTTTAATCTTAGGCTGAATACCGCTGGCTGAAGTATCAGCCCCCCGGACAGGAGGGGCTGTTTTAGCTATATTTTCGCTATCAGGCTATTGGCTCTCGCCAAGCGGCGCTTCCAGCGGAACAAAGCTGTTAATAATTCGGACATAATGTTTGCGCTGCGCTTCCGTGAAGTCATTATTGACGGCCAGGGTAAACACCAGCAGCTTGCGTTTATTCGGGTTCAGCACCGGGTGCCAGGGAAGCGTGACGATAGAGGAGACCTGGCGGATCCAGGTGCCGTCCTCGAGAAACTTATTGGCGGTTTGCAGTACCGGCAGTTTGGCCGGGCCGATTTCATGCTTGAGGTTCTTCCCCTCGACTTCGAATCCCGGAACAAAACGTTTCATTTTATCCCACTGCTTTTCACAGAACTGATCGACGGTCTGGTCTTCTTCAAGGGTGGTGCGGTTGATCAAGATATTGTACGGATTGTGATCCTCATCCATGTACCGAAGGATATTGATCGACTGATCCTCCTGCGGGTTAAACGTCACGAAACTGCCCTCATTGAGGGGGTAGGTCACAGGTTTGTTACTCATAAGCGACTCTCTCAATCCTTGTAGTCTTGCATAGATAACGGAATGATTTCGACGCGGCGGTTTTGCGCGCGTCCTTCCTGGGTGGCGTTACTGGCAATCGGGCGAGAGTTGCCCGCGCCTTCAACGATAAACTGGCTGGCGGCCAGGCCTGAGTGTTCAACAAGCCAGTCGCGGATAACGCGTGCCCGCTCGGTGGACAGCGCCATGTTGACGGCGGCAGAGCCGGTGTTATCCGAATGGCCAATGATCAGGTACATCTGCTGCGGATTACGCGCTATGTCGGGCACCAGTTGGGTAAGAATCTGCTGGCTGTCCGGCATCAGATTGCTGCTGCCGTTTTCAAACAACGCCGCGTTGTTAACGATCTTCAGGAATGCTTCCGCTTCGGACTTATCCTTTTGCTCCAGCAGTCCCTGCAGCGGCTTGATTCGGCTAAGCTGGCCACGAATTTCGCCCCTGTCATAAAAAAGGGAGTAGCCAATGCCGCCGGCGAGGATAAGCAGTAGCGCCAGCGAGGTGACGACTTTTGGCCAGCGTCTACGCCGGGGGAACTTAATCGGCTCCGGCTCCGGCAGCGGCGAAGGGGTAGGGGCAGGCTCCTCAACCGGCGGTAAGGGAATAGCCGGCAGAGGAGGCAGGGCGATAGAAGCCGACAGGCCTGGCAAAATACCGTATCGCTCTGAAAGCCACAGGGACCAAGCCCCATGGCGTGTGAATCCCTGTCCGTGGTCGGCGAGGGTCATGCCGGCAAAATCGAGCTGCGTGCTGTCAAACAGGGTCTGTATCACATTCATGATACGGCTCTCCGCCAGCCAGGAGAGGAGCGTATTGGCTACCGCATGACGCTGAATAGCGTACAGATCTTTGCCCTCGTCGTTGGCATCCAGCTCGGCCAGCAGCTTAGCCCAATGCTGCTCAAGCTTGAGGTGGCCGTAAGGCGGCTCGGCAAGCCCGCCGGTCCAGATGGCCCGGTCCGGATCGTGAGGGAAACGCTGCTGGCTCAGCCGCGTATACAGCCCCAGCATGCAGGGCAGCGGATCGGAGAGATGGATGGATGAAAAGGCGTATTGCCAGGCGGTAATTTGCTCGATCATGATGCTGCTGCTTTCGAAGCCATCCGCCAGCAAGGGGAAATAGGCCATTGTTGCCAGGGTGATGTGGTTTTTTTTTAAATACGCCATCCGCTTGGCCAGCCCGTTGGCGTTCTCCTCGATCACCCAGAGGATCCCGCTTTCGCTGCCGGAAGAGAGGTTAGACTGGCTGAACCATTTGCCAGCAAAAGGCCCGATGACGAAGATCATCAGACGCGGCGAGCCCGCGGCTTCAGCCTGCTGGCTAACCCATGATGCCGTGGCGTGTTCAGCAGGCGGAAGCTCCGGCCGCGCACGGGAAAAATAGCGGGCGCGTTTAGCCGCCCGCAGCGAGACCAGGGCATCGGTGCTGCCTTCGATTTGCATCGTTAAGGTAAGCAGCTTCCAGGCGTAGCGGAAAATGGTTTCGCTGTCGGCATTGAGCAGAGCATCGAGCTGGGCAGAAAGGGAAAGATCTTCATCGCTGTCGACAAAGCCATAAAAATACTGCACCAGCGAATAACGCTGCCAGGACAGGGAGTTATTCTGTGCATTACCGCTCAGGCGTTTATCAAAATAGCAGCACAGCGCCCGGCACAGCGCCTCGCTCTCCTCCGGCGTCTGGCTCTCGGCCAGCAGCGCTTTATTCAGCTGCTCAATCAGTGAGATCAGCCTGAGCTGAAAATCCGGCGCAGAAGGAATAATCCCGTCAAAGGAAAACAGGGTATCCACGCTGACTAATCGACAAAAAAGGGCCTCACTTTTCACCATGTCCTCTCCGTGACGCTGCCCCAGCCCGAGCTATCTGACCATGTACAGAGTCGGATAACTGTGGGCTTGCTGAGGCTGGTAGTTTTAAATTCAACCGGAAGCGTAATCTCTTCCGTGCTCGTCTTTTGGCGTAGTTCATCCAGTTCGCTGCGTGCGAATGTGCACTTATGGAACAGCTCATTCTGCTGGTTATAGACGCTGAGATGCAGGGCGCTGATGTCGTCGGTGTCTGCCTTATAGTCTGCCTTTTTCAGCGTCAGGGTTTTCTTATACCAGGCATGCTGACGGCACAGCCATTCGCTTCGGCTTGCGGGCGGGTCGGGGAAGAAATTGACCTTCCCGGCACCCATGACTTCGGGTAAAACGGTGCCGTTTTGCAGGCAAATACCGGCCTGATACTCAAACTGTTCCAGGGTTCTTGTTTTCCCCAACCCGTAGGGAGCCAGCCCGACATCGGGCGCCGGTTCAAGGCCCAGTACGGCCCTGACGCGCTGTTTCGACGTGGCGTCTCTCTCCCACCACGCCATCTCAACCGCTCCCTGCTCTTTCGCAAGGTTGGTGTGGTCGCCCCAAACTTTGCTGTGCTCTTTGCGCTGGTAGTAGTGCCACAGCAGGGGTTTGTGGGGATGGTAAATGTCGTAGCCGTAGCTAAAGGCGCGCACGGCCATGGCTATCTCCTCGCCCGCAAAGAAAATCTGCGGATCGTTGGGGATCTCCCGGACAAAGTCGCCGCGGGTAAAAATAAACCCTCCGGCAAGATAGCTGCCCCTCACGGGCTCTGGGGACTCAAAGGGGGTAGAGCTGAACATCGGCAGCCCCTGCGGGTTGAACTCCCGGAAGATTAAACGGCTCACATAGCGCTTTTTACTCGCCTCTTCGTCTTCGCCCGGAACAAAAGCAGGCGGGTAGGAGGAGAGTATTGGCCGGGAACATTTTTCCTCCAGCGTGTGGAGCATGGCCATCATTTCGCTATCCCAGCCGGGAATAAACCGGCAGTGGGAGTCAATCTGCAGAAAATAGTCTTCTCCCTCAAACAGCGACTCCGCCAGGCTACGCGCCCAGCAGGCTCCCTGGCTGGCATAGTAGTGCACGCTGATAAGTTCGATTCGGGCCTGCTGAAAATGAAAAGCCACGGCCTCATGCCCGGCCACAGAGCGGCTGCCAGCGGGAATAAAACCGCGCCGGGTAAAAAGGCTGAGATCCCGATCGTCCTGCCAGCAGACGGCAATGTGTAGATTTTCAGGATGCCTGGCATGACGCAGCATGTCCTCAAGCGTCGGGATCAGCTGTGGATCCCGATAGCTGGCGATGCTGATAAAAAGTGTCGCGGGGTTGCCCATCGTCCTTATTCCCTGACTTACTGAATATTAAAAATAATTTCTGCTTTTGCGGTGAATGTGCCGCCGGCAGGTGCGGTACCGTTGCCCGGCAGCAGCGTCGCCTTCCAGGCGAATTCAGCTGGGCCCTGGCTGGTGATAACCCTTGAAGATTCAGCGGTGGATCCGTCGACTTTCATCACTTGATTTTCGCCGTCGGTAATGCGGATTTTTAAGCGATCCATATTGCCGTCCGAATCTTTGATGCGGATAAAGCCGCCGTCGGCCGTTGGCGTGTCGGTAATCATCGAGGCGGTGGCAGAGTAGGAGCCATAGTCACTTTTACAGACGATGGCGAAGTCCAGATTGCGGGTGACGCCGGCCTTCAGCAGCGTGGGCGTCACGTTGTTAAAATCGACGGTTTTGGCATTATCCGCAGTACAGGCCGGGGTGCTGATAATTTTCATTTCACCGATAGAGAGGCTATGGGTGAAGGAGGCGGGGTTCGCCGACAGGATGTAGTTATAGCCAATCATCCCGGGAGGCAGAACGGTATCCCCGGTCGTCGAATTCGTCAGGCGCAGGTTATTGCTGAGTTTATAAAACTCAATCCGGTAAAAAGATTGCGGTGGAATGTCGAGCGTGCCCACTGCACTGCCGTCAGAAAAATGCAGGCTACTGGTTGATGGGAAATTACCAAAAGCTGAGCCGTTACTCGCCAGCATTTTGATGCCGATACCGGGAATATTGGTCGCATAAATCCTCGTGGACGAATCCTGCCCGGACAGCGACACCGCGCGTTTGCCGTACTCTGTCCCTTCAATACAGTCGTCATAACCGACACCAGCCCCGCCGACCGGCGGACTGTCGTATTGCGCAATGGGCGTTGAGGTGCTGACCGGCGCGTCGGCGGCAACAATGATCGTCTTCGAGGGAATCATCAGGGGGGTAGGCGTGCCGCGCGCGAGTGTACAGACGGCCCATGCGCCTGGCGACATCAGCAGTCCGGAAATCAGGATGGTAAGTATCCTTAACATTATTTATTCCTTTTCTTGATTCAGCATGGCGATGATTTCAGGGGGGTACATTTTTTGTAGCTCGGCAAAGCTTTTACCGATGCTCTCCTCCGCGTATTTCAGCACCGGCACCAGCGGGCTGCTGGGCTCGGTCGTGGCAAACCAACTGCGGATTTCCTGCAGACGCTGGATCGCTTCTGTTCGCGTATTGATCCCTTTTTGAGACGCCGGTCGGGCGGGACGGGGCGCTACAGCAGGCGGCTGCCAGGCGGCTTCAGGCGCCGCCGAAGCATCCTGGTAAGGCACTGGCGTTGGCGCAGGCTCGGCCACGCTTTCTGGCATTTTGTGTAACGGGGTCTCCACGGCGGGCGCCTCGCTGCCAAACTCGCGGCTAAACATACCGAGAATGTTGGACAATACCGGCAGCTCCGGCGCCTCATGCCCCAGGCTCTCCGCCAGCGTCTGTTTTATCTGCTCTAAAAAGTGATGGGCCTGCGTCAGCGGGCGGATCGCTTCCCGGGCGCTGGTATGCCATTCGTGAATAATGGCGGCGACGGCCTCGTCCGACAGCGCTCCCTCTTCTCTGGGCACCTGGTGAGCCCTCTCAAACTCTTTAACGGTGATTTGCAGCCCGGAGGCTTTGGGCAGCGTCTGGTTACGCAGATCCAGCAGCAGACCGCCCAGATCCTCCAGCTCGGCGACGGCATTTGCCCGCAGCATCGGGTCGAATTCTCCTTCGTCCAGCAGCTGCGGGTGAAGATCGTCCGGCCAGGTTCGCAGCAGGGCGAGGATCGCTTCGGTGCCTTCCGCCATTGCAGAAAGCCCCTTCTTGCGCAGGCGGCAGCGCATCAAAATCACCATCAGGCGAATATCTTTGCTTTTTTGCAGCAGGGCCAGGCAGTCTCGCTCTGTTTCGGTCCAGTTCACCGGCTCGGCGGCTTCGACGAAGTTGCCGTATTCAGCCCCCAGCTTTGGCTGCAGGCGCGACTGCAGCATGATGAAGGCGGGATCGTAATCGAGCGCTTCGCCGCAGGGGGCATCGCCCGGAATAGGCTGCATCAGAGACTGGTAATAGTCTGAGCAGGTCAGGCTGTCGTGTTGATTCATGAGCGTGTGTTTTCATCCATGGTTACGTCCTCTCCAGGTGAGGGACTAGCGGCGATACATCTCTGGTTCAAAGCTCATGCCGAAGACCGGGGTATCGTTGGTTTCCCTCTCCAGCCAGCTGGCATAGCCCAACTGGTGGCTGCCGTCTAAGGTGGAGAGGGGAACCTGATCGGCGGCAAGGACCAGCTGGACATCCCAGGCATACTCAAAGCCAATAAAGCTCCGGACCAGCTCGCGCAGCACCGCCATGTCGCTGCCCCAGGGGCTAAACAGCATGTACTGAGCCAGCGTCAGCGGTCCCATCATTAGCTTGAATTTATGCTGCCGGTCGAGCACGGTATTGCCGAGAATGGCTCCGTCACCCAGCAGCGCGGCGCAGCTTTCCTCTCCCAGCGCGGTTTGATCCTTCCCCTCAAGGAAAATCCACTGCAGCTCGAATTCCTCCATCTGCACCGGGACCTGGAAGTAGTACTCCATCGCGCCTAACAGGCCATCAGGGTTACGTGCCTCGCGGATCAGGTGGGCTGAGGACGCCAGGCGGGCGTGTATCGGCAGCGGCGCGGGATCGAGCTCGGCGGGATCCAGCCCTACCAGGCTGCCGACGTAAAACGAAAAGCGCTCGTCCTCTTTGCGGTCGAGCGAGGCCGTATCCTGCGACAAGAACCAGGCCCGATAAAACTGGCTAAGCGCCCGGTGGTGGAAGATATCGACAAAATCAATCAGCGTAGGGTCATGCTGCTCGTACCGGGAGTAGGCCAGCTCGGAAAGGTGCAGCGGCATCGCTCCCTGGGCGCCCCAAATCCCCAGCCCAAAAAGCTGTAGCTTGATTTTGTCGTCCTGCTGCTGGATGGCGGCTATCTCGCGCGGGGAGAAGGCCATGCTGGAAACCTGTCCCAGCCGGAAGCGTTCCTGAGAAGGCAGAGAGGCTTTCCCCGGTGGCGGCAGGGACGGGGTGCGGGCGGCAATGGCCCGCATAATGCTGATAAACCCGGCATCCCAGGGCGCGCTGGGATCGAACCAGTTTTCCAGCCCTGGCGGCAAAGAGGTACCCTGCGGCGAATTCGGCGATGTCATAGCGCGCCTCGCCTGCCCGGACGGGCTTTCCAGCGCGCTACCAGGCCTCGCTGCATGGAGTGCAGCTCCGTTTCGGTAAAGATATTGATGGCGGCATGGCGCGACAGGTAGTTCTCCATAATCAGCCCAAACAGATAAGGGCTGACGCCGGAGAATCCCTCTTCGTCAACGGTCAGGCTACAGCTCACGCCGCGTCCGTAAACCAGCAGCCCTTCCTCCGAGAGCCGGCGAACCACCGGGCGGGTTTGACAGCCAACGAGGCTGTTGATTTGCGCCATGGACTCCAGATCGGATGCGGTTGTGAACAGCCGCAGCATATTACGCAGGGCTTCACCTCCCTGGGCATGCTCCATGTCCGACAGCGGCAGATAGTTAAAGCTGAGCTGACGAATCAGGCGCCAGGCTGATTCACCGACAGCAAACGGCGAACGCGGCGCGCTGGGCGCACTCACAAAGCGAGCGCCGTGAATCGGCACCGAGTCTGACATGGTCAGATCGAGGCTCCCGCTGCTGGTCAGCAGCCGGGGCAAATCACGGTTGGTGACCATGGCATCGACCAGCAGATAGCGAATATGCTCGCCGTAGGGCGCCTCCTGCTGATCGACCAGCGAGATAAAAATTTCCGTCCCGCTATAGGGCGTGCGCGTATCGTATTTTCGACTGCTGGACTCTTTGGTCCTCACCGTGCGGTTGACGGAAAAATAGCGACCAAAGTTCCCGGTATCGCTGTGGCGGGTTTGATAGAGTGGGTTAAACGTCAGCTCTTCGCTGGTTTCGGCCTGCAGGCCAAACACCTTATTGACCGAGAACACCTCGTAGTCGAGAGGGCGGCTGCGGTCGGGCACGATATGGAAGTTATTAAGTGCCCGGTTGACCTCAATTCTGTCGACGCGTTTCGGGAAAAGATTAATCACCGGCGTACAGAATAACAGAAAGCGCGAGGCGTCCAGGTGAGCGACCAAATCCTGCGGGAGTTTATTCAACAGGATAATAATCTCTACCTCATTGGTATTATTTTCTGCGAGGGATTCGGCTAATTGTGTGAGCGAGAAAAAATAAAATCTTTCACGGCATGAAATATATTCCTGAATTAAAGTGTGGCCGTGGAACATATTCCACTGCAGCGGTAATAAACTCTGATCCGGTGCCATGCCTTCAAATTTTAACGGCCGTTCGTTGATGACGTAATAGCGGTTTTTTTCCTGCTCACCGCTGCGCACAACCATGGCAACGTGGCTTCCGTGAAGAAGCTCGAAAGTATGAGAGACGATACGCTCATCTCCCTGAATATATATCGGCAGTTCATCAAGCCCTTTTAGTTCAGAAAAGACCAGCTCACCCTGCAGCTTCAGTTTAATGCGCAAAGCACCCTTTAATTGATGGTGCTTGATGCGGTAGTGCTCAAGATTAGGGATATCCGGTGGTATCGAGGTCAGGCGAACTTCGGCTATCTCCAGCGGCCAGAGCGTCACGTCCTGGTTGTTCCTGAACTCGCAGCGGGTCATCTCTCCGGGCAAAATTCGGCTATAAAAGGCGCTCTGCTTTGGGATCCTGTAGCCCTGGGTGAGATCCCCTTCGCTAAGGTTAGGCTCCAGCTGTACCACTCCCATGGACGGGGTGGGGGAGTTATAGTTGGGATAGACAATATCCAGCAGGCGCTGGGTGAATTTAGGAAATTCCGCGTCCAGCTTTATCTGCGTTCTGGCCGATAAGAAACAGAAAGCTTCGATTAAACGCTCAACGTAAGGATCGGCAATCTCAATGCCGTTCATCCCCAACCGCCCGGCAATCTTGGGATGACGTTCGGCAAACTCTTGCGCCATTTCTCTGACGAAAGTCAGCTCCCGATTGTAGTAATCCAGAAAGTTGTGTTCCACTTGTCACCCTGTCAATTAATACAGCAAATATTTTATTGCCGTGCTGGAGATTAATGCCTGAAGCCAGAAAGAATCTTTATTTCGGACCGTTTCTTCTGTTTGTGAGCCTGATTCTAAAAGTAAACGTTAAATTTTCGTATGCCTGCGACATGCGTTTTAGCTAATTTAAGAATGGCTTTCGGGCGTAATTCTTAAAACTCTGAATGTCTGCTTTGAAGGGTTTTTATTTTTATTTTTGTTAATTACCATGCACCGCAAGTAACGTTCCGTGATGCGCTTGATGCGTTGTTTCGGCTCTCTGATCCATGTGGATAAGTGGATATATAAAACAATCGAATCATCGAATTAAAACAGGGCGAGTTTTAACGTGGCGATAACCAGAAAAAACCTATTCGGTAAGCTAAATACCATCTTGTTTAAAGGCGTAGAGAGCGCCACAACGCTGTGTAAATTACGCGGTAATCCCTATGTTGAACTGGTGCACTGGTTAAATCAGGTATACCAGCAGCAGGACAGCGACATTCGGCACATCATTCGGCACTTTGAGCTGGATGCTGAAATGCTGGAGCGCGATTTCTCTCAGGCGCTGACTCGTCTGCCCGCGGGCGCCAGCGCTATCTCTGATTTCTCTTACCACATTGAGCTGGCTATTGAGCGCTCGTGGGTATTTGCCAGCCTGGAGTGCCATAACACCTGCATCCGCAGCGGCCACTTGTTGATTGCCTTGCTGACGACGATGGAGCTACGTCGTGCGCTGTTTGCTATCTCGCCGGCGTTTGAAAAGATCCCGCTGGAGCATTTAAGCAAGGATCTTGGCTACATCACCCGGGAGTCTGCCGAGCAAAATGACCTGGCCGGTGGCGCCGCGGTGTCAGGTGAAGCCGGCGTGCCTGGCGAAGCGAGCAACGCGATGGGAAGCAGCCAGAGCGGCGGGCTGGCGCAATATTCAACCGATCTCACGGCGCTGGCGCGAGAGGGGAAAATCGATCCCGTTCTGGGGCGCGATAAAGAGATCAACACCATGGTCGATATCCTGCTGCGCCGCCGTCAGAACAACCCGCTGCTCACCGGTGAAGCCGGGGTCGGTAAAACGGCGGTAGTGGAAGGGCTCGCGCTAGCCATTGCGGCTGGTGACGTTCCTCCTTCTCTGCAAAACGTTCGCCTGCTTACGCTGGATGTTGTCGCCCTCTCCGCAGGGGCCAGCATGAAAGGGGAATTTGAGGCTCGCCTGAAAGCCGTGCTGGAAGAGGCGGTTAATTCAGCGGAGCCCGTCATCCTGTTTATTGACGAAGTCCATACCCTAGTGGGGGCTGGCGGTAACGCCGGCACCGGCGATGCTGCAAACCTGATGAAGCCGATGCTGGCTCGCGGGCAGCTGCGCACGATTGGCGCAACCACCTGGAGCGAGTTCAAACGCCATATTGAGAAAGATCCTGCCCTGACGCGCCGTTTTCAGGTCCTGCAGGTGGAAGAGCCTTCAGAAGCGTTGGCGATTGCGATGGTACGCGGACTTTTGCCGGTGCTGGAGAAGCACCACGGCGTGTGGATTATGGATGAAGCGATCCGCGCTGCCGTCAGGCTCTCACACCGCTATATTCCGGCCCGCCAGCTGCCCGATAAGGCCATCAGCCTGCTGGATACCGCCTGCGCCCGAGTCGCCGTGGCGCAGCATGCGCCGCCGGCTGAGCTGCAGATGCTGAAGTTCCACAGTGAGTCAGCTCAGGCCGAACTGTCGCTGCTTGAAAAAGCCATCGGCTTCGGGAAAGAAGATGATAAGCGCAGAGAGCCTATCCAGAACGCGATTTCCGAACACGCCGAAAACGCGCAGATCCTGGGCAGCCGCTGGGGGCAGGAGTGTGAACTCGTGGCCAGTATTATCGACACTCGTCAGCAGCTTCTTGCCGCGACGGTCGAAGATACCGAGGTGCTTGAGACGGAAAAGGTTGCTTATCTGCAGCAGCGTTTAGGTGAGCTTGAGGCCACGCTGAGCGAAATACGCGGCGAGCAGCCGCTGGTTCAGGCCGAGGTCAACGCCGATGTCGTCGCTTCGATAGTGGCGAACTGGACGGGGATCCCGGTGGGCCAGGTACTGAAAGATGACGTTAGCGCGGTGATGGAGCTGCCGCAGCGGCTGGCCGAGCGCGTGATTGGGCAGCAGTACGCGCTGGAATGCCTGAGCCAGAGCATTCAGACCGCCCGCGCAGGGCTGGCTGATCCGAAAAAACCGTTTGGCGTCTTTATGCTGGTGGGGCCTTCCGGGGTCGGTAAAACCGAGACGGCTTTAGCGATTGCCAGCCAGCTGTATGGCGGAGAGCAAAACCTTATCACCATTAACATGAGCGAATACCAGGAGGCTCATACCGTCTCTTCCCTGAAGGGGTCACCTCCTGGCTATGTCGGCTATGGTGAGGGCGGGGTGTTAACCGAGGCCGTCAGGCGTAAACCCTACAGCGTCATTCTGCTGGATGAGGTGGAAAAAGCGCACTCCGACGTGCATGAACTGTTCTTCCAGGTCTTTGATAAAGGGGCGATGGAAGACGGTGAGGGGAGACAGATTGATTTTCGCAACACCATTATATTGCTGACCAGCAATACCGGCAGCGACATTATCAGCAGCGCCTGCGCTGACCCCGACACCCTGCCGGACGAAGAGAGTTTGTTAAAGGTCATTCAGCCCGCGTTGCTCAAGGTCTTCCCGGCGGCATTTTTAGGCAGGGTCACCGTCATACCTTATTTACCGCTGGCGACATCGTCGCTCCAGCATATTGTAAATATTCACCTGAACCGCATTGCTGAACGCGCGATGGCGAATTATGAGCTTGATTTAAGTTTCAGCGAAGAACTGGTACAGCACGTCGTGGAGCAGTGTCCGGTAGCGGAAACCGGCGCAAGGATGCTGATCCGCTTTATTGAGAAAAACATTTTGCCGAAAGTTGGCGTAGCTATCTTAAATTCGACTAGCGCAGCAGCTGCACAAAATAAAAATGTGGCCATGCGTGTGGTTTATTCACATGAAAAAGGCATTGAAATTATCCAACAAATGGAGGAGTTGCCAACCGCGTAATTTAAGGAAGTTACATCAACAGTTATTTATATCTCTTTCTGGTTTTTACTTACTGAAATATAGGGAATTATATCATGCATAAATTTAAAATGACGCTGTGCGCCATGGCTTTGGCTGCAGTATCAACCTCTGCTCTGGCGGCGAATGAAACTCAGGGTACTGTTACCTTCAACGGTGAACTGGTCGCCGATACCTGCACCATCGCCAGCGATTCCGTGGATCGTCAGGTTCAGCTGCCTAAAGTCGCCATTCAGACTCTCGCCAAAGTGGGTGATGTCGCCGGTTCTAAAGGTTTCGATCTGAACGTTGAAAACTGCCCAGAGGGTATCACCCAGGTGGCTGCTCACTTCGAAGCTATCGGCAGCAGCGGTGTGAACAGCCAGACCGGTAACCTGACCAACAGCGCAACGACCAACAGTGCAAATAACGTTGAAGTTCGTCTGTACAACTCCGACGAGCAGCAGCTGAAGCTGGGCGAAACCGGTGCGCCGGCTCCAGTGACTGGCGGTAAAGCCACTATGCGTTACTACGGTGGTTACTACGCGACTGCTGCCACCACCGCAGGTCAGGTTAAGGCTATAGCTAACTACACCCTGGCTTACCCATAACAGGTTTGCCTGTCACTTGAAGTTAGGGGCGAGAAATCGCCCCATTAATAAAACCTGTTTTCATTTCAGGTGGGATGTTATACGCGCAAGGCCGTGCTATGAAATATAAACATGCAATATCTTTAAAACTAACAGCTGTATTTATTTTCCTGCTAACCGTCTCCCAGGCGGCGTTTTCCGGGATGACGATATCTGGCACTCGTATTATATTCCCCGGTGATGAAAGAGAGCAGACGGTACGCACCACCAATAAAGGTACGATCCCTTTGCTGGTGCAGGTCTGGGTGGATGATGGCGGCACGAATGAAGACATTAATAAGATCAAAGTTCCTTTTGCCGCCACGCCTCCGGTGTACCGCGTTGAGCCGGGCAAGGGGCAGAGTGTTCGCCTGATTTACAACGGCATGACCCTGCCTCAGGATCGCGAGTCTGTTTTTTGGTTCAACCTGTTAGAGATCCCGCCGATGAAAGAATCGGCTAAAGAAACCGATCATCTGGAGCTGGCGTTCCGTACCCGAATTAAAATATTTTACCGCCCGGCAGTATTGAAAAATAGTAGCTTAGGTGAGGTTGATAAATTGACATGGGAGAATATGGGGGCAGCAAAAGGCATTAAAGTCACCAATCCTACTCCATATTATTTCTCTTTTGACAGTGCATCGGTGGAATCCGGCTCGGCAAAACAGCCGCTGTCCGTTGATATGATTGCCCCGTTTAGCAGTAAAGAGTTTGCGCCTCTACATAAAGGTGCTTTATCCGGCGCGTTCGCTAGCGCGACGGTGCGTTTAATTAATGATTATGGCAGCGTAATTGAATATCGCTTGCTACCCGCTGCGGGAAATAAGCTAACGCTGGAAAGAAAGCAGAAATAAATCTCATCCGTTTTTCAACTGGGTCTGAAATGCTTTTAAGTTAAAGCGGGATGCTTACGCTTTGTGGTCAGGGAGTCAGGGACGTGAAACTAAAAGAAAGCAAAAAATATGTACGACAGGTCACTCGCGAATCGAAGATAGCGTTTGCAGTCCGCCATATCCTTATGGCTTCTTTAGGCGCGAGTTTTTCCGTGCTGGCACAGGGAAACAGCCCGATCCCGGCTGTCCGAAATGAGGAGGGCTCTCGTCCTGAAAGCGTAAAGTTTAACAGCGCCTTTATCCACGGACAGAGCATAGATGTTTCTCGCTATGCCGAAGGAAACCCGGCGCCGGCAGGCGAGTATAAGATCCAGGTTGCGGTCAACGGTGTGGCGCGTGGTCAGTATAAGGTTCTGTTTAAGGCCGTAGAGGGCAGCAGCGGCGCGGTCCCCTGCCTGAGCCAAAGCCAGCTTGCCCAGATGGGCATTAAAATTTCTCACGATCCTTTTGATGGTGCCGGGGGCCGCGACGATCCGGGCAGCGAAAAGCAGTGCACCACTATCGATCGCTGGGTTGACGGCGGCAGCGCTAATTATCAGTCCGGTGACTTCCATCTTGATGTGGTTGTCCCCCAGGCCTCTATGGTGCAATTCCCTCGCGGCTACACCGACCCGAACACGTGGGATTCTGGCGTGCCGGTTGGGCTCGTGGACTATAACTCGAACATCTACGTCCAGCAGACCCGTGACCGTTTTGACGGTCAAAACGGCCATTCCGTGAGCGGCAACCTTGGCCTGTTAACGGGGCTGAATTTTTTCGACTGGCGTCTGCGTAAGCGGTTTAACACCACCTGGACCGACGGTGAATCGTCCAGAAGCCAGTCTCTGTTTACCTATCTGCAGCGCGATATTCCCGCTTTAAAAAGCCAGTTAACGCTGGGCGATAGCACGACCAGCGGCGATCTGTTCGACAGCATGACGGTGCGCGGGGTTCAGCTCCAGTCCGACGATCGTATGTTGCCGGATGGCTTCCGCTACTACACCCCGCTGGTGCGTGGGTTCGCGGAGACCAACGCAAAAGTGCAGGTCAGGCAGCGTGGTCAAATCCTCTATGAAACCACCGTGCCGCCGGGCGCCTTTGAGCTTAGCGATATTGGCGCGATGGGCTACGGCGGTGACCTGCAGGTTACCGTTACCGAAGCCGATGGCCGCCAGAGAACCCAGGTTGTGCCCTTCTCCTCCCCGCCGATGCTGCTGCACGATGGCATTTCACGTTTTGGCGTGACCGTGGGCAAGCTGAAGGATGACTCGCTGAAAGAAGAGCCGGGAGTGGCGCAGGGTTTTTACCAGTACGGTATTGGCAACATGTACACGCTGTACGGCGGCGGGCAGCTCGCCGACAACTACAGCTCGCTGGGGATTGGCCACGCGTTTAATACCTCGCTGGGCGGGATTTCAATGGATGTGACCCGCGCCCGCAGCCAGCTTGGCAATGGAAGGGTTTCCAGCGGCAACAGCTATAACGTGGGTTTCAGTAAATATCTGGATGCCACCTCCACCGACGTTACGCTTGCGGCCTATCGCTACTCTTCAAAAGGGTTTTATAGCCTGCGTGATGCGGCTATGGAGCGCTACGGCGCCAAAAACGACAATTTTATCGTCGATTATCGGACCAGGGAGCGTTTTACCGTTAACGTCGGGCAGCCGCTGTGGAACGGCGCGCGCCTGAATCTATCAGGCAACTTTTACAGCTACTGGGACGATCGATCGTCTACCAGCCAGTACATGCTGTCGTACAACAAATCCGAGCGCTATTTCTCCTGGGCGATATCGGCATCACGGGCTTACAGCAGCGACGGAGAGAATGTCGATAACGTGATGTTCTCCATCAGCGTTCCGCTGGGACAGACCAGCATTACCAATAAGCCGGTCTTTAACACGCTTTACTCCTCTGTGAGCCACGACAATCAGGGCGGGAGTGCGCTTCAGATGAACGCTATCGGCAGCCAGGGCGAACAGAACGAGCTGAATTACGGCATCGGGACTGCGGTGAATAAAGGCAGAAACTCCGGCACACGCAGCGTGTTTAACGGCAACGTGAACTACAACTCGCCGTTCGGGCAGTTCGGATCCACGGCATCCGTAGGGAACAAATCGAACCAGCTTTCGTTCTCGGCTAACGGCAGCCTGATCGCGCATCGCGGCGGCATTACCGCCGGCCCGCGGCTGGGGGATTATCCGTTTGCCCTCGTTGAGGCGGAAGGGGCGGAAGGCGCCACCCTGCTTAACGGCTATGGCTCAAGAATTGACGCCAACGGTTTTGCCATCGTGCCTTCTCTGACGCCGTACCGCGAAAATATCGTCGCGGTTAATACCCGCGGCCTGCCGGACACGGTAGACGTGCTGGAAAGTGAAAATACGGTTATTCCGCGCATGGGGGCGGCGGTAAAAGTTAACGTCAAGACCCTCGTTGGCGAGCCGGTTGTGCTTTTCGTAAGAGATCGCAAAGGGCAGCCATTGCCTATCGGTATGGATGTTTACGATGAGCGTGACAGCAGTCTCGGCATTATTGGTCAGGGCGGCATGGCCTTTATTCGAGGCTGGCAGGCAGAGAAAAGTAATCTGTATTTAAAAAGTGCTTCGGGTCAACGCCTCTGCACCATTTATGCAGACAGCAATATTGCCAATAAAATTAAAAGCTCGCGTGGCTCGGTAACGCAGGTAGAGGTCCTATGTCATTAATTAATCGTAGCACTGCGGGACGCAGCACATTACGTGGCATCTTTTATGCGGCCCTGGTCGGGAGCCAGGTTTTCGCTTCGGCGAATGCCTGTTTAACCGACTGTTCGATAGACGTATTTTTTACCGGTAATTACACCGATGAAACCTGCACTGTGGCGATTAACAACGCCAGCAGCAACGAGATTGTTACGCTTCCGCGTGTTGCCGTGGCCACGCTGAGCCGCGACGGCAGCGAAGCCGGCAGCGTGCCGTTTGATATTACGCTAAAGGATTGCCCGGCCAGTCGAACGATCACGGTATTTTTTAATAGCGCAATGTCCGCAGCCGATATCGACACGGGTAACCTGGTGAATAACACCGGAGACGACCTAAGCAACGCTGTGCAGATTAGATTGCGTAAAGAAAATAGTTCGCAGGTCATTATTGATAATGCTGACACAGGGCAGGACTACGTCATTTCCGCCATGGCTGACCCATTAAGCCACCGTTTTATAGCGAGCTATTACGCAAAAGGAAATTCGACCGTAACTGCGGGCCGGGTACATGCCGTAGCGGGGGTTGAGCTTGTTTATAAATAACAGGGAGGCTTGCTGACTATTTGAACGTTAACCATCAAACAAACGACGGTTTATCCATAAACGGTTATTAAAGAGTATTGACTACTATGAGCAAAAGCAATTCGCAAAAATTCATCGCACGTAACCGTGCGCCGCGCGTGCAGATCGAGTACGACGTGGAAATTTATGGCAGTGAAAAGAAAATTGAGCTGCCGTTTGTCATGGGCGTACTGGCCGATCTGTCCGGTAAGCCGCTTGAGCCGCTGCCGCCTGTCGCCGACAGGAAATTCCTCAGCATCGATATCGATAACTTCGACGAGCGCATGAAAGCTATGCGTCCGCGCGTCGCGTTCGCTGTCCCTAACACCCTGACGGGCGAAGGGCAGCTGATGGTCGATATGACCTTCGACAGCATGGACGATTTCGCGCCGGATGCGATTGCCCGCAAGGTGGATTCCTTATCGCAGCTGCTGGAGGCGAGAACCCAGCTTGCCAACCTGCAGACCTATATGGACGGTAAAGCCGGGGCGGAAAGTCTGGTGATGAAAGTGCTGAACGATAAGTCGCTGCTGAACACGCTGGCTTCGTCGCCAAAGCCAAAACAGGCTGATGAAGCCACGTCCCAAAAGTGATGAAGAGAGAGAATAATGGCTACTCAAGCAGAAACAACTAAACAGGCCGCCGCGCAGGCCACCACCCAAAGCGATTTTAGCGCTTTACTGACCCGCGAATTTAAGCCGAAGTCCGATCAGGCGAAATCTGCGGTGGAAATGGCGGTCAAAACCCTGGCAGAGCAGGCGCTAAGCACCTCGATCACCATGGCCGATGACGCCTATAAAAACATCGCGGCTATCATCGCTGAAATCGACATGAAGCTCTCCGAGCAGATCAACCTGATCCTGCATCATGAAGAGTTCCAGCGCCTTGAAAGCGCGTGGCGCGGTTTGCACTATCTCGTGTACAACACCGAGACGGATGAAAAGCTGAAGCTGCGCTTTATGGACATCTCTAAAAACGATCTGCGCCGCAATATGAAGCGCTATAAAGGGATTGCCTGGGATCAGAGCCCGCTGTTTAAGCAAATCTATGAAGAAGAGTATGGTCAGCTCGGCGGCGAACCTTATGGCTGCCTGGTGGCGGACTACCATTTCGACCACAGCGCCCCGGACGTGGATCTGCTCTCTTCCATCGGCAAAGTGGCCGCCTCTGCCCATATGCCGTTTATCACCGGTGCGGCGCCGTCTGTGATGCAGATGGACTCCTGGCAGGAGCTGGCTAACCCACGCGATCTGACGAAAATCTTTACCCAAAACCTGGAATATGCGGCCTGGAACTCGCTGCGCCAGTCTGAGGATTCTCGTTACATCGGCCTGGCGATGCCGCGCTTCCTGGCGCGTCTGCCGTACGGCATCAATACCAATCCGGTCGATGACTTTAACTTCGAAGAGACCACCGACGGCGCCGATCACAGCAAGTACGTCTGGTCTAACGCGGCCTATGCGATGGCGGTGAACATCAACCGTTCATTCAAACATTACGGCTGGTGCACCATGATTCGCGGCGTGGAAAGCGGCGGCGTGGTGGAAGATCTTCCGTGCCACACCTTCCCGACCGACGATGGCGGTGTGGATATGAAATGCCCAACCGAAATTGCTATTTCTGACCGTCGCGAAGCCGAGCTGGCTAAAAACGGTTTTATTCCGCTGGTGCACCGTAAAAACACCGACTATGCGGCGTTTATTGGCGCCCAGTCGCTGCAGAAGCCTGCTGAATACTACGATCCGGACGCAACGGCAAACGCCAACCTGTCTGCACGTTTGCCTTATCTGTTCGCCTGCTCGCGCTTCGCGCATTACCTGAAGTGCATCGTGCGCGACAAGATCGGCTCCTTCAAAGAGCGTGAAGATATGCAGCGCTGGCTGAACAACTGGGTGATGAACTACGTGGACGGTGACCCGGCGAACTCTTCACAGGAAACCAAAGCTCGTCGCCCTCTGGCCGCAGCCGAAGTGGTGGTTGAGGATGTTGAAGGTAACCCGGGTTATTACCAGGCGAAGTTCTTCCTCCGTCCACACTTCCAGCTGGAAGGCCTGACGGTTTCACTGCGTATGGTAGCTAAATTACCTTCGCTGAAAGATGTTGCCTGATAAGGCAATTTAAAAAAGGTTGTCTGAATCAGGCAATTTAAATAAAGAATAATCACTTCATTATTCTTTAGTGGTGCGGCTGCGCCGGGGATTCTTGCGCGCCGAAAATGTTGTAGAGGAATTTCATAATAATGAAATTATTTCTGCGACTTAATTTTAACGTTACACACCGTGTGACACTCTTAATTGAGAGCTGAAAAGGAAATATTATGGCTCAGGATATGTTTATTAAAATTGATGGCATCGAAGGCGAGTCTCTGGATGCTACCCATAAAAATGAGATCGAAGTGCTCGCATGGCGCTGGGCAACTTCACAGCACTCAAATATGCACAGCGGTTCCGGCGGTGGTTCTGGTAAAGCCACGGTTGACGATTTCTGCTTCGAGCACTATGTCGACAAAGCCAGTACTAACCTGCTGAGCTACTGCCTGTCCGGTAAACACATTAAAGACATCCAGTTCGTGATTCGTAAAGCCGGCGGCGATCCGCTTGAGTATCTGACGCTGAAATTCACCGACGTCATTATTACTCACGTTGAAACTGCGGGCTCAAGCGAAGACGAAACCCGTCCACGCGAGAAAGTCACCTTCGCCTTCACCAAGCTCACTCAGGATTACGTGATGCAGAATGCGGAAGGCGCCAAATCTGGTGTTATCTCTACCAGCTACGACGTTAAAGCTAACCTGCGCAGCTAATACTGCAGGGTTATCAATGAGTTTTGCCGCTTCGGCGGCAAAACTTTCTCCAGGCAGGGCGGTGGGGTATCTCGCCTCCTGCACGGGTCGCGCGTGAATACGACACACATCGTTCAGGAAATAAAGTGCGTGGATAGGGATATGTTTCGCAAAACAGGCATAAAAAAATACCGGTTGGAACTCGTGAAGTGGGTGCTGATGATGGGGCTGGGGGCTTTATTACTCTCCTGCAGCAGCGGCAGCGATAAACAACCTGAGGCCGGTGAAATAAAAATTAATCTGGTTGCAGACAAAGATATCAATCCTAACGATGGCGGCCATCCGGCACCGCTCAATATATTTATTTATAACGTCAAAGAGCGTGATGTTTTCACCAATGCCGATTTTTTTGAAATTGTAGAAGGAAACAGCAAGGCCCTACAGGCTGCTGCATCAAAAGAGTATGAAGCCATTCTCCAGCCGGGCGAGTCGCGCAGCGTAATTATTAAGACCGATGGCGACAGCAAAACGCTGGGTTTTATTGGAGCTTACCGAGATCTGAATGATGCGATCTGGCTGGCCACCTGGACGCCGCCGGAAAAGAAAAAATCGTGGTGGCGAACCCCGTTTAGCGACGATTCGCTGACCCTGCAAGCACGTTTCCAAAAAACAGCAATTACAATTAAAAAAATGGATTAAACCATGAGAACAAATAAAGTCGTCTGGAGCGAAGGGCTGTTTCTGCGCCCGCAGCTTTTTCAACAGCAAGAGCGCTACTTTGAATATTTCGCCCACAAAAGAGCCTCTACCCTCAGCCCCTTCTTTTGGGGGTTCTCGCAGTATGAAATCGATCGTGAAGCTTTGTCCTACGGCAAGCTGGTTTTACGCACCGCCCGCGGCGTGCTTCCCGATGGCACGCCGTTCGATGTTCCCGATCACGCAGATTTGCCCGAACCGCTGACGATCCTGCCCGAGCACCTGGGCAAAATGATCTATCTGGCGGTGCCGCTGCGGCTGGATAACAGCGATGAAACTATTTTTAGCCAGCATGATGCCAGCTCGCTGGCGCGTTTCCGCGCGCAGGAAGCCGAGCTGTGTGATACCAACGCAATTCGCCAGGGGCCGAAGCCGGTACAGCTTGCTCAGCTGAGGCTGAGGCTGGTTTCAGAAACCGAAATGACCGAGTCCTGGATCGGCCTTCCGCTGACGCGCGTGAAGGCGATTCAGCCAGACGGTAGCGTGCTGCTTCATACGGACGACTATATCCCGCCGGTAACCGGCTACGCGGCAAACCCGTTGCTGGGCGAATGGCTTACCCACCTTAACGGCCTGGTCAAAATGCGTGCAGGCATGCTGGCTAATCGCCTCTCATCGTCGGACGGTAAAGCCAGCGCCAGCGCGGAAATTGTGGATTATCTCCTGCTGCAAATCTTCAACAAGTACGAGCCTATCCTCGATCACTTACGCCATATTCCGGAGCTGCCGCCCATCGTGCTGTATGAAGAGCTGGCCAAGCTCGCGGGCGAGCTTTCGACATTTGTACGAACCAAAACCCGGCGTCCAAAGCCGGCGCCGGGGTATGACCATGCGCGGCTTTACCCTTCGATTCGTCCGCTGGTGGATGATGTACACGATCTTCTCAACCAGATCCTGGTTCGTGCGGGCCAGCTCATCGACCTGCATGCGAAAGGGAACGGCGTCTGGGCCGCCTCCGTATTGCCTAACGAGCTGCGTTCCTTCTCTAACCTGGTGCTGGCCGTTCATGCCCAACTGCCGATGGATGTGCTTCAGCAGCAGTTCCAGGCCCAGGCCAAAATCAGCGCCCCGCAGCAGCTGCACGAGCTGGTTCGTTCACACTTACCCGGCCTGGTCCTGCAGGGGCTGCCTGTGCCGCCCCGGCAAATTCCTTACAGTACGGGTTATGTCTATTTCGAGCTGCTTAAAAACGGACCTTTCTGGGAAAAGATCTCGGCAACCGGCGCGCTGGCGCTGCACGTTGCCGGTGAGTTCCCAGGCCTGAAAATGGAACTTTGGGGAATCCGGACCTGATGAAAGACGAGATTAATCAGAACACAACGCCTGGCGCCACGCAGGAGGAGGACACTTCTCCTCAGGCGCTGGGGCGGTTTCTTCTTGATGAGCAGGGAGACTGGATCCAGGAGCCGGAGGCCACCCCGACGGCTCAACCTCACGCATCCGGCAGCGGCGAGCGAACGGCCGGGAACGATCGGACGTTAAGAAGCGAAAGCGTCCAGCAGCGCATGATCAAAGTCAGCGCCGCTGAGAACCCGCTGCTTGAGGCCGCCCAGCCGCTGCTGCGTGCGCTCAGCGATATGCCAGAGCAGATCGGCGATCTGGCGCACGTTGAGATCCTGAAAAACACGCTTAAGAGCCAGATTAATCTCTTCGGCATCGTCTGCGATGAAGTGAATATCCCGTGGAAAAAAATGGCGATTGTTCGCTATTGCCTGTGTACCGCGCTTGATGAAGCGGCACATACCGCGCCGTGGGGGCTTGAAGCCGGCTGGTCTCAGAGCAACCTGCTGAACCATTTTGAAGGGGATAACGACGGCGGGAATAAGTTCTTCCTGCTTATTGGCCGTCTGTCGATGAACCCGAGCGAGTTTGCCGACGTCCTGGAAGTGCTGCTGCGTATCCTTGGCCTCGGCTTTGAGGGGCGTTACAGCATCATTGAAGACGGCGATCGCCAGCTCACCAAGATCCGCCAGCGCCTGCTGACGTTAATCCAAAGCACGCGCAATACCACTCAGCCGATCCTGTCGCCGCACGGGCTTCAGCCCCAGGGGCCGGTTCGCCATGAAAGGCTGGTGGTGCCCGTCAGGATCACCGCGCTTTGCGCCGGCATTCTGGTGGCCTCTGCCTTTATCTGGTGTAAGTACTCTCTGCTGGTGAATAGCACAAGAATTACCAGCAATATCAATGCGATGAAAAACATTAAGGTCAGCGTGCCGCAGGTGAAAATGCGCCTCAGATTGAGCATTTTACTCCGCAACGAAATTCAGCGGCAGCTGCTCAGCGTGGATGAAACGCAAAAGCAAAGCAAAGTCGTGCTGAAAGGCGACTCCCTGTTCTTGTCCGGCTCAACCCGGGTTCAGCCGGAGATGGTCAAGGTCATTGAGCGAGTGGCCCGTGAAGTCCGTCGCGTTAACGGCGATATCGTGATTGTCGGCCATACCGACGCCACGCCGATCAGCCGACCGGGCTTGCCTAACAACGTGGTGCTTTCTGAAAAACGAGCCGCCGAAGTGGCCCGCTATTTCATTGAGGCGGGCGTACCGGAGAGCAAGGTGAAAGTCGAAGGGGTGGGGAGCAGCCAGCCGCTGGCCTCCGATGCTACCGCTCAGGGACGGGCGAAGAATCGCCGCGTAGAGTTTTTTGTCACGTATTAACGAGAGCGACAATGTCTTATTTGAATAGAGTCTTCGCGGCGCGGTTTTTGAAGACGCTGCTGATTATCTGCTGCATCGGGCTACTGGTTGCCGCTATCTGGTTCCTGGGCCCCTTCTTTGGGTTCGGCGAGTCGCGCCCGCTGCTAAGCATAGAATCACGCATCATTTTTATCCTGCTGGCGGCATTTTGCCTGGTCAGCCTTTGGCTACGCTGGCCGGTTTTCATTATGGTCACCGCCGCGCTTTGCGTGGTGGTCTGGGTGCTGGGGCCGTTCCTGCTGGTGGGGGAAACGCATCCGCTGGAGCCGGTGAGCATCAGGCTGATCGTCATTGCGGTTATGCTTTTTGTGGCGCTGCTTTACGGCCTCTGGCTGCTGCTGCTGGCGCTGAAAGATAACCCGAAACTGCTGGATAAATTTACCCGTGGCAAAGAGCCTGCGGTCGAAAATGATACGTCAGAAGCGGCGGCGGCCATTGGCAACGCCGTTGAGTACGTTAACAAAAACCGCAGTACGCTCTCTTTCTTCCAGCGGGTGATTTTAGCGCGCAAACCGCTCGATCTGCTGCCGTGGTATATGGTGCTGGGCACCGATGACGCCGGGAAAACCTCAGCAATTCTGGCCTCCGGGCAAAACTTCCCGCTACCGGAGCAGCTCAACCAGGTGGGCAAATCCGCAGAGCAAACGCGTAACTGCAAATGCTGGTTCGCCAATGACGCCATCTATGTGGACACCGCGGGTAAGTACGTTAGCGATCCTGAGCAGAACCTCAGCGAGTGGCGAGCGATACTCAAAGCGTTAAAAAAATACCGGCCTGTCCGGGCGCTGAACGGCGCCGTGGTGACCTTTTCCGCCGCCGATCTTTTAGGTCGAAGTACGGCTGAACTGTTTGAGCTGGCGGCGAGCCTGCGCGCCAGAATTGAGGATCTGCGTCAGACCCTGGGCGTGCGTTTTCCGGTGTACGTTCTGGTCACCAAGCTGGATCAGCTGCCCGGCTTTGCCGAGTACTTCAGGATCTTAACCGAGCAGGAGCGTGAACAGGTCTGGGGCGTGACTTTCCCTTACGGCGATGCGCGCACTGCCCCGGTTTCCGAGCTGAGCGGGCAAATCCGGGAGGAGCTGGGGCTGCTGGAGGAGCGGATCGAACGCGACATGATCGTTCGCCAGCAGGAAGAGTACGACAACCGCGACCGCAAAAAAATGTATGCCCTGCCGCAGGACTTCCATTTGCTGTCCGGCCTGGTGGCGGACGTCGTCCATAACATCTTCTTTGCCTCCCGCTACAACGAATCGCAAAGCTATACCCTGCTGCGTGGGATCTACTTCTGCAGTAGCCACCAGCCGGTCGATTTTAGCCTGGTGAATAACCAAAGCATTATGCGTAAGTGGTTCAACTATGTAGAACACAAAACGCCAACGGTGATGGCTACCCTGACCGCTCAGCCGAAGGATCGGGACTTCCTGATAAACGACGTCTCCTACGGGCGTCAGTACTTCCTTAAGCAGCTGTTCAGCGAGGTGATCGTCAAGGACAAGGATCTTGCGCGCCATAACCTGGCGAATGAATCGAAGTTTCGTTTACAGCGCTTGCTGGGCCACACGCTCAGCATTGTTATCGCCTTTATTCTGCTGAACGGTTTCTTTAACAGCTACGGAAACAACCGGGAGTATCTCGCCGAGGTGAAGACCCGCGTTGCCGCCCTTGGCACCGAAGTTAATCGATTTGTCAGTTCGGCAAACGACAGCCTGCTGCCGCGTACCCTGATGCTGGCGCAGTCTCTGCCGGAGTATGGATCTCTGGATGTCTTTAATCCAACCCTCGACTGGCGTTATGGCCTGTATACCGGCACCGATGTGGTTGAGGCCTCTGGTTCACTTTACGAGTACTTCCTGCAGCGCCTGCTGTTACCGCAAATCGAACAGCAAGCCACGCTGGCGCTACAGGAGGCGATCGACAGCGGAAAGCCTGAGCGTATCTATGACCAGCTGAAGCTCTATTTGCAGGTCTTCGGGCAGGGAAAATTCGACCACCAGTACCTGACGGAGAGCATCACCAACCTGTGGGAAGCACGCGGGAAGCTTCAGCCCTATGAGGAGCGGCAGATCTTTGTTTCCCATCTGAGAAATCTGCTTTCTTCTCCGGAGTGGCGACGCTATGGCCAACCCGTGGACGACGGACTGGTGAAATATGCGCGCGCTTTGCTGCAGCGCGAGGATTTGGCCAGCCGGCTGTACCAGCGTCTCAAGGACGCTGCGGCCCAGGATGCGCCCGCAGATCTAACGCTCGCTGAAATGGCGAAGTCACGCAGTAGCGATCTTTTTACGGTTATTGATGAGCACGCTGAAAGCTCTGTTCCCGGTTTATTTACGCGCTCGGGCTACTACGACGTGTTTAAAAAAAAAATGGATCCCAGCCTGATGTGGCTGGAGCGTGAAGATGCCTGGGTGCTGGGGCATGACGACGAGCAGGGCAACCATGGCGCCAGACCGCAGGTAAAAATGGCCCACAATGGCGCGCTGGTTAACCCGGTGCAGCAGCAGGTCCTGGCGCTCTATCTCGATGAGTACACCCGGCACTGGCAGGACTTTCTCAGCAATATTCGGATCAAAACGGAGGTATTGCCGCTGGGTTACGGGAGCGCGGGCGTGACGGCGGATATTTATATGCTGCGGGCTCTGAGCGCGTCGGATTCTCCGCTGGCTAACCTGGTGAACCGGGCGGTTCAGGAAACCACGCTGGTCGGAAAAGAGAATAAAACGCTGCTCGATAAGGTGCCGAATAAGGGACAGATCCTGAATGCGGCCGCCAAAGTCAGCCTGGCCTATGCCGCTATGGAAAAAAAGCAGCTGCGGGAGCGAGTGGATGATCACTTTTCTCCCCTGCGCGAGTTTGTCACCGGCAGCCGTGAACCCGCCGAGGGCGAGCGTAGCGCTGGCCCTGGTGCGGAGCTAAGCAAGCTGCTCGGCGCATTAAGCGAGCAATATACGTTATTCGTTATTTACGATGATGCGCTAAAGAACGGCAATGCCGTAGCGCTATCCAGTACGGCCAGAAAAATTGGCGCCGAGTCGCAGACCTGGCCCGATCCGCTCCCTAATTTAATTGCCCCGCTGCTGGAAGGGGCATGGACGCGAGCCAATCAGGAAGCCATCGCCAAAAGCAGCGAAGGGATTGATGAAAACCTTGGTCGCGTTTGTCGAGCGACCCTGCAGGACCGCTATCCGTTTGCCTGGAGCCAGCGTGACGTGAAGCCTGCTGATTTTGAACGTTTCTTTGCCGCCGGTGGCCTGGTTGATGAGTACTTTAAAAAGAATCTGGCTGACAAGGTGGACACCTCTTCACACCCGTGGCGCTTTAAAGGTGACGTAGAGGACAACGAGGGAACGCTTGAGGTGTTCGAACGCGCGGCTGAGATTCGCGATGCGTTCTTCCAGTCTGAAGGCGGGCGAAAGCTCTCTCTCACTTTCGATATTTCGGTGCCCTATCTGGATCCGGCAATCACGCAGCTGAACATGAATTTTGATGGCAAACAGGTGAACTATGCCCACTGGCCGGTGGCCCCTGTTTCTCTCGTCTGGCCAACCTCACGCACGACGTCACGGGTCAGCATTAATGCTACTCCGCGCGTGACGGCGGGAACCTCGTCTCTGAGCTTTAGCGGGCCTTGGGCGTTATTCCGCTGGATGGACAGCGCCGACGATATGGTGGCCAGCGAAGGTGATGAAACGGTGCTGGTTTATAAGCTGGACTCGCGGCGGGCAAATATTCAGGTCTCAGGCCTGACGTACAGGGAAACCCCCATCAGGGATCTCTTAAAAGCGTTTCACTGTCCCGGGGACCAATAACTGTCTCCACTATTCGCCAGAGGAAAATATGTTGCTACGCCTGTATTTACTTGTCGATGAGTCGCGTGCAGGCCTGTTTCGCAGAAGGGGGAAAAAGCAGCGAGAGGTGCGCTCCATTATTACCCAACAGATTCTGCCAGGCATTGGCTCCTCACTACCGGACGATTATTTACCAGAGCACTATCCGTGGTCCTTTGTGATTTCGTCACCCTCTTCGCGCGGACAGGATGCTTATAGCGGTGCTTTTATGCTGCGGCCAGGAAAAGGAGGGGAGCCATCGCTGGTCATTATTTACGGCGAGGCCCCGTGGCCGTGGCTGAAGAAAAATTTGCAGGACGAATATCCACTCACTTTTTGGGCATCAAGGATTTTAAACACCGTGCCTGATAGCGACGTGGCAGAGAAAAATTGGCGCCCGCTGTGGCAGTGGGTAAAAGCGCTAAGGCGGGCTTATTCGCCGTTCTGGGAGACGCTGTTACTGACGCCAGCCTGGCAATTCAAAAATCATTCTCAAGTGTTACTCAGGGAGGGGTCACAGGAAGATTATCACATTCGGAACCGTGATGGTGTTGAGGCTATGCCGTGGAAGAACTGGCCTGACTGTGTTGAGCAGGAGGCGGGTATCTGGATTTGGCGGCAAAGCCGGCACAGAAAAATAGTGGATTCTCAGAGGATCCCGTTACGACGCGCTGAGGCTAAACCGCCCGACGCATCCTTCTAAGTTATTGACAACGCATCGGGTGATTACATGTCACGCACTATTAGATTAAGCAGCCCGGCGATGCCTGTGCTGCTTGGGGAACCGGCGTTGGTTATCTCGAAGCTGGAGGGGGAAGAGTCGCTTTCTTCGCTCTACAGCTACGTGATTACCGCAAAGACGCCGGCTAACAGCCAAATACCCTGGCAGTCAGCTTCTAATGTCGATCTGAAGTCGCTGATTGGCAAAGAGATGACGGTTCATATTGAACTCGACGGGAATGGGCTGGGCGACGTTTACGGCATTGGCCAGGAGGTTCGTGAAATTTCCGGCATGGTTCAGCGCGCCCGCTATGTTGGCCGCGACGGATACCAGGCGCTGTATGAAATTATCATCCGCCCCTGGCTGCATCTCGCTGAACTGACGGCTGACTTTAAAATTTTCCAGCAAAAATCAGTGGTCAACATTATCGATGAGGTGCTGGGCGACTATAACTTTCCGTTTGAGAAACGGCTGGCCGGGAATTACCCGCTACTCGACTTCCAGGTCCAGTATGGCGAAACGGATTTCAATTTTATTGAACGCCTGATGGAAGAGTGGGGGATCTACTGGTTCTTCGAGCACAGCGGCGGCAGCCATAAGCTGATCCTCGTGGATAACGTAGGCGCGCACAAGCGGTTCTCCAGCGAGGCTTACCATGTAATCCAGTACGCCTCAGATCGCCCAAAAATGGATCAGGAATTTATTAATCAGTTCCATTTCCAGGAAACGATCACCTCCGGTAAATGGGTGACCAACGACTACGATTTTACTAAATCCCGCGCCGATATTATGGCGCTGGACAGTAAACCGCGGAAAACCAGCTTCAACCAGATGGAGATCTTCCACTGGCCGGGAGACTACGAGCAGCCGGATATTGGCGAGCAGCTCGCGCGCGTTCGTATGGAAGAGCGTGGGGCGTTAGGTTCCCGCTGTGAAGGTTCCGGTGAGCTACGCGGGATTGTTTGCGGCTGCGACTTTGAGCTCGTTAACTACCCCGTTGAAAAGGCTAACCGTGAGTACATGGTGCTGCGTAGCCACTTGCTGGTGGAGGAGATCGATCAGCTCTCTTCGCAGGATGAATTCCGCTATAGCTGTGACTTTACCGTTCAACCGACGACCAAGATTTATCGTCACCCGATGACGGTGACAAGGCCAAAAACCAGCGGTCCGCAAACCGCTATCGTGGTGGGCCCACCGGGGGAAGAGATCTGGACCGATGAGTATGGCAGGGTCAAGGTTCGTTTCCTTTGGGATCGCTACGGGAAAAACCGTGAATCGGACTCCTGCTGGCTGCGAGTGAGTCAGGCGTGGGCCGGAAACAACTTCGGTGGGATCTATATTCCCCGCATCGGCCACGAGGTCATTGTTGATTTTATCAATGGCGATCCTGACAGGCCGCTTATTACCGGTAGCCTCTATAACAACGTCACCATGCCGCCCTGGGATCTGCCGGTTAACGCCACCCAGAGTGGGCTGGTTAGCCGCACGTTAGGCGGCGGGCGCAGTAATTTTAACGGTATCCGTTTTGAGGATAAGCCGGGGCTGGAGCAGTACTGGGAGCAGGCTGAACGCAACATGAGCCGCCTGACGAAACAGAACGAAGACCAGACTATCGGCATGAACTCAAACGTGAATGTCGGCCTGACGCGCAACCTCTTTGTAGGGGGCAACTACATGTCTGACGTCATCGGGAACAGCAGCGCCATTATTGGGGCGGCGCTGGCTATCCAGGTGGGCGGCAGCCAGAGCGATAACGTTGCCGGGGCGAAAGGCATAAACGTCGGCGGCGCATTTATGACGGCCGTGGGCGGCTACCATTCGCTTTCCGTCGGGGGCGCACATCAGGTCAACGTTGGCGGATACCACTCGCTGGCGGTGGGCGGTGCGAGCACCATGGTGGCTGGGGGGGCGATGACGCTTTCCGCCGGCGGCGAGCTGGTGATTTCGGCGAAGAAAATCAAAATTGTCGGTTCAGACCAGGTGATTATCCAGGGCGGTGAAGTGGATATTAACCCGGGCGACTGCGGCGACAACTGCGGCGGCGGCGGCGGTGGCGGCGGTGGCGGCGGCATGATTGGCTTACCAGGCCTGCCTGCGATTACCGCGCTGTTTGGGGTGGCGATTCCACTACCGCCATTACCAATACCGCCGGGCCCACCGGGACCACCGGGACCACCAGGGCCTCCGGGACCACCAGGACCACCGGGGCCTCCAGGACCTCCGGGGCCAACGGAAGAACCGACGGAAGCACCAACGGAGACGCCGACGGAAGAACCGACGGAGACGCCAACGGAGACACCGACGGAAACGCCAACGGAGACGCCAACCGAGACGCCGACGGAGACGCCAACGGAGACGCCAACGGAGACGCCAACGGAGACGCCAACGGAGACGCCAACGGAGACGCCAACCGAGACGCCAACCGAGACGCCGACAGTGACACCGACGGAAACGCCGACCGAGACACCAACGGAAACGCCAACCGGAAGCGAAACAATAGAGCCTTAAAATTCAAATAATTACGGCGGTAGCCGGCTGGCCACCGCCTTGACTGTTTTCTTAAGGAGAGCGAACAATGCAAAACGCAGGACGAGTAGGGGATGTGACCGCACATGGAGGCGCATTATGCAGCGGTTCGGGTGACGTCTACATCAACGGATTGCCGGCGGCAATGGCCGGCGCGAGCGTCGCACCCTGTGCATTAGGGCACGGGGTTGCACCCGTGGCCACAGGTTCGGGATCGGTCTATATCAACGGACTGCCGGCCGCGCGCCTGGGGGACGTAACCGGCTGCGGCGCAGTTGTCGCAACCGGATCCGGCGATGTCTACATAGGCTGAAGCCGTGAATATTCACTTTGAATGGCCCGTTTCACGCTCGCCTGTCGCGCTGCCCAGAAGTTTGACGGCGGAGACTGCTCTCGTTTTCGATCTCGCCAGCGGCAGTTTCGGGATGCATAACGCCCATTCTGGGCTGGATGCCGTCATCTTTTACTGGCACCAGGCAAGGCCTGTGATGCTGAACCTTTGCCAGAGCCATGTTTGCCTGCTTGAAGGTAGCGAAGTGGAGTACGGGCGTTGCCAACCGCTGAGCAATAAAAACCAGCTACAGGTAGGGCACTTCAAACTGAGCTTTATCAGCAACGACAGTAATGACGTCGATGAACAAACGTTTTATCGGCTGATTTACCCCGGCGTCGCGTGGCAGTCGGCGGATAAGGTGCCTGAGGTAGAAGAGATTCTGCCTAACGGAGGGCATTATATCAATGACTTACGCTACTTTAATGACGTCATTCTCGCGCAGGATAACGGCAGCGATGTGCTGAAGACGCTGGAGGTTGAATACAAACGTTTTCTCATCTGGCGTGAGCAGGATGGCGGCTATTCAGGTGGTATGGCCCACGATGCCAACTACATCATCAAAACGGATCGTCGGTTTGATGATGTCAGGGAGCAAATCAAAGGCAAGACGCTGACCGAGTGCATCGTCGCCAATGATTTTCTGATGGAAAAGGTGTGGCCTGAGCTGGAGCGCGGCGAAATGGCGGAGGAGATCTTCAGCGAAGAGGAAAAAACCGATTTGCTGCTTGCCCTGTCGCCGGAGCACATCGCGGCTAAAGGAAAAACTACGGTCCCTGAGCTGGTGTTTCAGGACTTTTATAAAGTCGGCCTGGACTCTTATTACTAATCTAAGGAATTGTCATGATGCAGGATTTTACTTCTCTTACCCAGGCGCTAAAAAACGCGTCATTGAATGAACTGTTAGAGCAGGCGCTGGCCGAGGTTAAAGCGAATCCACAGGATCTTAAAACCCGTGAAGTGCTGTTTAAGCTCTATTGCGTCGAGGGGATCTGGGATAAGGCGCTCTTGCAGCTGCAAACCCTGGCGCTGCTGGATGATGCACTTCATAAGCAGACTGAGCTGTACAAAAATCTGGTGTTCAGCGAAATGCAGCGCCAGCAGGTGTTAACCGGCGAGCGGCAGGCCGCGACGCTGCAGGGGGAAATGCCGTCATGGATGGAAAAATTACATCAGGCGAACGTAGAGCACTATCGGGGTGATACGCAGCAGGCCGAGCTTCACCGCATTGAGGCGTTTGAGCTTGCGCCGGAAAGTCAGGGGAAAAGCGATACGCTGGGAGCGTTCAGCTGGATCGCGGATAGCGATGGTCGTCTGGGGCCCATCTGTGAGTTCATTTGTGCCGGAGGCTACCGCTGGCTGCCATTCTCCTGCATCCAGACGCTCAGCGTTTCCACTCCTGGCGATGTGCTTGATTTGATTTGGCTGCCGGCTACCCTCAAGGTGGCCGATGAGGTCTATCACGGGTATATTCCAGCCCGCTATCCTGCGGAACAACAGGACGATCAGCAAAGTAAGCTGGGGCTGAAAACGGAGTGGGTTGCGCTGTCTGAAAACCTTTCGGCGGGTGCCGGGCGTAAAGTCCTGGTGACCGATGTTAGCGATCATTCAATTATGGAAGTTGGCGACATTGTTTTCGAATAATCCCTCAGAACGAAAGCAGCAATATCTCCCCACGCTGCTGCAGCGCCTGCAGGACGATGAGCCAAAAAGTCCTCACGATCGCATGAGATTAATAGACATTAAGGGAATGCGTAATCTGGTGCAAAAAGAGATAGTTGACCTGATTAATCATACCAATATTGAAGACCGACTGAATGAGCAGCGGCATAAGCTAATTATGGCCTCTGTGCTGAATTATGGCGTACCGGCGTTGATTGGCACGCAGGAAAATCATAAGAACTGGGGCGTTATCGAGAAAACGATTCGTAACACTATTTTACGTTTTGAACCAAGAATAATTCCTGAAACACTTTTAGTTCGCTCATTACAGGATAAGGAGGGGGTTGCGAGGTATGCCGTTATACCGTTCGAGATCCGCGGGCTTATATACTGGCACCCCAGGCCCGTGGATTTATGTATGAGCGGTCGCTATGACTTTGAATCTGAAAAAGTCGATTTGAAGTTGCTATAAACGCATCACAGATTTACTCTTTGGGGTATGCTCATTTCTGGGTATTACTCTCTTTAAGAAATGCGGTCGGGCTTTTTTCCTGGCCGCTAGTCTCAAAATATCCCTATGGGATAATCCTCCCTTCTTACGGCGAAATAAATTGCTGCGCATTGTATTAATGTGCGCGGCAATATCCGTGTAAGTTAGTTTAAAAAACTATATTCCACCTAATTTTATGGATGATAGTATCGAAAAATAGCGTCTTGATGATATATTTGATCGTTTTATCTGTTGAGGGTAAACTTGACACCGACAGTCAGGGAAGCCCACAGCCAAGAATAAGGGAGATTTTCATCCTTCCTCGTTATTTTTTTTTGCGTCTCGTTAAAATTAGTCTCTATCTCTGGTTTTTTTAATCTTATGGGCTGTTTTTCTATTTTTAACAGTATGTTAGCTTAAACGTTCTCATCTGCTTATGGAGGGTAATATTTAAGGAAAGCATTACATCAGGGGCCGGATAGGTTTTGTCTGAATGACTAAACTGACCATAAGTTGTTTCTATTCACTCACTTTGTCTTTTTTGGCAAGCATTTCGTATGCCCTGGAGTAGCTGCAACTTGGATGGGAATCGCAACACATGGGTGTGAAATATGTTGAACATATTATTAATGGATTCTAACTATTACCAGACATCGGGATTGAGCCTCTTAATCACTAACCAACTTGCAGAAGAAAGCCTCGGCGAAGTCTGCTTTTTATTGCCATCCGAAGAAAAGAGCTATGACATTGCGAACATTATCTTTCAGGATGACAGAGTAACGATTCAAATTAATAATCAACAAAATAAGGATGCTTCGTTTGATGGCGATCGTAAAGAGAATGAGAGAATAATTGTCCATGTTCCATTTTTAACCAGAAACCAAACTCTTAACGACATATCGATGAAGATCGGCAAGATACTTGCGATTGCCCGTTCGGATTATAATTTACTCATCAACAAGGAAGAAGCCTATTGGAGTCTTGGGCTAAAAAAATATGCTCAACTTTCAGATACTGAAAACAATGTAATGATTTTGATTGGTCGGGGATACAACAGTGACGATATCTCAAGGATCCTTAACCGCTCAAGAAAAACGATCAGCACGCATTATCGTAACGCCAGCCGAAAGATGGGAGTTGCAAATAGAGCTGAATTTTATCGGTTCGCATCATTTATTGCCAGGTGCGGGCGAGATGAAAGAAATACCCTTTGCCTTTGAGGCAATGTTCAACTTAAAAGGATTTTATAATGAAGTATAAAATATACATCAAATGGAGATTAAGCACGATATTGCCCAGACGGCTATGTATTTTAAGCGTATTGGCGGCTTCCTGCTCATCCGCGTGGGCTGCTAACAATGACACGATCAGGATCGATGGCGGCAATAGCACCCTAACCAATACGACAATGAATAACGATGTCACGGGCAGTTTTATTGTACAGGCGCGCAATAATGCGACGGTGACGGCTTCCCAGTTGATTCTCAATAGCTCCGGAAAAAACGGGGGGCGGCGCCTGGATCGATAACAGCACCTTTAACGTGCAGGACTTGCAGGTTAACGCCACAGGCAAGGGTGGCAGCGGTGTTTACTTTGCCAATAATAGCAGCGGAACATTAGATAAATTTAATATTACCGGGCTGGACAATGCGCTCGGGCTGGTGCTGGATGGCTACTGGACCGCCAACCAGGGGCAGGCGGTGGTGCAGGCCTCCAACGGAACTATCGAAACCCAGGGCGGAGACGCTATCAGAGTGATGGCCGGAGACCTTATCCTGAATAACGTTTCTGCCAGTACCCAGGGCGACCACAGCTACGCCGTAAACGCGAATTTGGCGGCCAACATTGCCATTGAAGGCGGCACTTTCAGTACCGAAGGCGATTACAGTGATGCCGTCTGGATAGCCTCCCGTGACTCCTCCGTTAAGATGAATACCTCGCAGATCTCCACAAAAGGAGACAGCGCTATCGCAATTAATGCGCAACGTGGTGAGGCTGACATCAGTGACAGTAAGATTCAAACCGAAGGGGAGAACGCCTACGGCCTGTACAGTGAGTACCTGGTTAAAGGCGACAACCTATCTGTCACCACCAGCGGGAAAGGCAGTGCGGGAATGTTCACCGCGCGCGGGGGGAAAGGCACCCTAACGAATAGCCATCTCTCTACCCAGGGCGAGCTGGCGCCGGGGCTGCTGGCTTATCCTAATGCGCAAATTAGTGCAGATAATGTCCAGATCGAGACGGCGGGGAAAGAGAGCTTCGGGCTCTGGAGCCAGGGGGGCATGCTTGACGTCAGGAACAGCACGATCTCCACGGCCGGGGAGGGCGCGAGCGGCCTTTATGTGAACGGTAGCTCGTCGTCGACGGCAACCAGCAACACGGTGGGACTGGAGAATGTGGTGCTTAACGCCGCCCAGGCTCAGGCGATTGACGTCACGGCGACCGAGCTGCTGCTGAACGTCAAGGATTCTGACCTTAGCGGTGGAAACGGTCAGTTAATGACGGTGGAGCACTATGATGACGGAGCCAGCGGCGACAATAACATTTACAGCACGGTGACATTCAATGCCGCCAACAGCGCGCTGAAAGGCGACATCCTGGTGGATGACCCGGCAAATAACGTGGCGGTAAATCTGACCGAAGGCTCAGTGCTGACGGGATCCGTTACCAACGCAGCTTCGCTGATGCTTGATGAGAGCAGCCGCTGGAACCTCAATAACCTCTCTACGGTTGGGCAACTGACCAACAACGGCACGATAATTTTTGCCGACGAGAACAAATTTGACACCCTGACCGTGGCAGGCGATTACGCCGGTGACGGCGGCCATATTGTCATGAACAGCGTGCTGGGCGATGACAGCTCTCCGGCGAATAAACTGCTTGTGCAGGGCGACGTTCTGCCCGGTACCACGCAGGTCACCGTCAATAATCTTGGCGGGCATGGCGCCAGCACCGTGGAAGGCATCGAGCTTGTGGACGTTCAGGGAATCTCGCAGGGGAGCTTTGTAAAGGCGGGGCGTATTGTGGCGGGAGCCTACGATTACGATCTGGTCAAGAAAAACGAGAGCTGGTACCTCACCAGCCAGGCTACCCCGGTGGATCCACAGCCGACACCAGAACCGACACCTGACCCGAAAGTTGAACCGATCGTTCGTCCCGAAGGCGGCAGCTACACGGCTAACCTCGCGGCAGCGAATAACCTGTTTATGATGACGCTGCACGACAGGCTTGGCGAGACGCAGTTTATTGATGCGCTTACCGGCCAGCACGAAGTCACCAGCCTTTGGCTGCGTCAGGTCGGCGGTCACAACGCCTGGCGTGACGGCAGCGGCCAGTTAAAAACACAAAGTAATCGTTACATGACGCAGATGGGGGGCGACGTGGCTCGCTGGAGCACCGACGGCACCGACCGCTGGCATGTTGGGGTTATGGCAGGTTATGGGAAAGACCACAGCACGACGGAGAGCAGGCTGAGCGGCTATCGTTCGAAAGGGGACGTGGATGGCTACAGCATTGGCGGCTACGGCACGTGGTACGCCAACAATGAAGAGCACACCGGGGCCTGGCTGGACAGCTGGCTTCAGTATGGCTGGTTTAATAATGAAGTGAAGGGCGACAGCCTGGCGACGGAGTCTTACAAATCGCACGGTATAACCGCATCGCTGGAAGCCGGATATGCCTGGAAGCTGGGGCAGTTCTGGGGTAGCCACGGCACCGTCAACGAGTGGTTTGTGCAGCCACACGCGCAGGTCGTCTGGATGGGCGTTCGCGCAGATAAACATCAGGAAGCTAACGGCACCCGCGTCCGTCAGGAAGGCGATGGCAACGTGCTGACGCGTCTGGGCGTCAAAACCTGGCTGAAAAGCCATCACGCAAGCGATGCCGACAAGCAACGTGAGTTCCAGCCTTTTGTTGAAGTGAACTGGCTGCACAATACGCGCAGTTTCTCGACGACACTGGATGATGTTCGCGTTAGCCAGAATGGTGCCACCAACATTGCAGAAGCCAAAGTCGGGCTCGAAGGGCAAATCAGCTCTCGGGTCAATCTGTGGGGCAATATTGGCGTGCAGATGGGTGACGCGGGTTACCAGGATGCTGCCGCGATGTTTGGTATGAAATACAATTTTTAAGCTCTTAAGTGCGGGCAGGCACACGCCTGCCCGCACTGCTTCTCAGGGCTGAGGTGACGATGGATATGAAAATTGTTGCAAAGGAATGTTTTTATCTGCATGGGTTACTGGCGTTATTAGAAAGGATGCATCTTGATTATACCGAATGGGGTATTTGGGTCGCCGGGCAGCGTTTTATCCCCTTTTTTATTTTTACGGATAATAATGCCCAGGCGCTCTACAAAAGCGCGTTCCAACATAACGTCTTATCGCCTTCAATTATGTTTTGTTCTGACAGGGCGAGGACGTTTCTCCAGGATATCTGGTTTAGAGAAGAAATTTATTTTATTTCGCTAAGCGACGATTGTTATACCATCAGCGGGAAGATCAATTCGGCGATTGAGAGAGTGCTGAATCCCAAAAGGCAGCGTATCGTCCCCTCTTGCCCGTACATCCGCTTAGACTGTGATGAGGTGAACGTCATTCGTTTCTTACTGAAAGGCTACAAACCTTCCATGATTTCATCCTCCCTCAACATGACCATTCGGCAGATTAGCCTGCATAAGCGTTCAGCGATGCGTAAACTGCAGGTCAAAAGCTTTGTTGAGCTCTATTTTAAAGTTAAGTTATTAGATCATATGATCTGAACTTATATTTCCATGATGAGTTAACCTGCCATATTCTTTTTGAGAACCTTACCCTTGAGTGAATGCTATGAGCCTGAAAATCCGTGCAGCAACGCTGCAAGATGCGCCTCTTTTGTCGGCCCTGGGGAGCAGAAGCTATCGTTATCACTTTGAACGGTTTTGGGTTTCAGCCGATGAACTTCAGGCCTTTATTGAACACGAGTACGCTCTGCATACGCTGGAAGAAAGCCTTGCGGATCCTGTGGTCAGCTGGTTTATTGCCGAGGCTGAAAGGCCCGTAGGGTTTGCCAAAATCAGCTGGAACCGCCCGGTTCCGGAACATTCGTTTTCCGGTGCTTTGCTTAACAAGCTCTACCTTTCCCCCGGTGAGACAGGCAAAAACTATGGCCTGCTGCTTTTTGAAGAACTCCTTCAACTGGCGCAGAAACGAGAGCAGAATTACCTGTGGCTGGAAGTGCTGGAGGGCAACGATGGCGCAAGACGTTTTTACCAGTCCCTTGGCATGAGCCACTTAACAAGCGAAACGTTTTCCAGCGCGACGCAAACCAGCACTCTGCATATTCTCGGAAAGAGTCTCTAAACGCGATGAAATCAGGTCTTCGGTCTGCTTTTTTACTTGCCGCACTTAGCCTGCCCGCAGCGGCCATTGCCACACCGAACGTTCAGGTTGGTTTTTCGCCGGAAGGCTCGACTCGGACGCTGGTGCTGCAGGTTATCGACGGGGCGCACAAGTCTATCCGCATGATAGCCTACTCTTTCCAGGCCCCGGATATTGCTCAGGCTCTGGTGGATGCGGAAAAGCGAGGTGTTGAGGTGCGCGTGGTGGTGGATAAAAAGCGCAATCAGAACAAGGCCAGCCTGAAAGCGATGAGCTTTGCCGCCTCAAACGGCGTCCAGCTTCGCATCGACGGGCACTATCATATTCAGCATGACAAAACGATTATCGTCGATGAGCAAACCGTTGAAACTGGGTCGTTTAATTACGCGCCCTCTGCGGAAACCGAAAACAGCGAAAACGTGGTGGTGCTAAGCAATATGCCGGACATCGCCAGTCAGTATGTCGCCCACTGGCAAAGCCGCTGGGATTTGGGGGTTCCTTTTAAGTTAACTCCATGATTTCCTTTATAAGAAAGGTGAATTTTTCAAGGTTCCTTACCAGTATAAAAACAGGCTTAGCATAGGATATTTCCCTTTCTAAGGCAGAGCCTAATGGAAGCGTAGGATGCGTTAACGTTTGAATTTAAGGAGTATGGCTGCGACCCAGGCAGCGATTCCGCCAAACAGAGCCTGAGGTTACGCTTGGAAAAATAGCTGAAGAAGCTCCTCATACATTACTCTTTGTTACTCACTGTGCGGTTACCTTTCTGCTGATGAATGCCGGATACCCTGCTGGTGGCGTTGATGGGATGGTTTGACCCATGACCAGGATAGCATCCTGCGGTTGATTTCATTATTTGTTATGTTATAACGTTGCCTTTTCGTGTAAGGAATACACAAGGGGAACATGATGATTATGAAGAAATCGGCATTTATTCTGGGGATGGGCGTTTTGCTGGCGGGGCATCAGGCGCTGGCGCACGGCCATCATCACGGCAAACCGCTGACGGAAGTGGAGCAAAAGGCGAGTGAAGGGATCTTTGACGACGTGAACGTGAAAGATCGTGCGCTTTCCGACTGGGATGGCGTCTGGCAGTCGGTCAATCCCTATCTGTTGAGCGGCGATCTGGATCCGGTGCTTGAGAAAAAAGCCAAAAAAAGCGGTAAAAGCCTGGAAGAGTACCGGGCATATTATCAGAAGGGCTATGCGACAAACGTTGAAACCATCGGCATTGAAAATAATGTGATTGAGTTTCACGTTGGCAAAGAGGTCCAGCGCTGCCGCTACGACTATGCGGGACACAAAATCCTGACCTACACCTCGGGAAAGAAGGGCGTTCGCTATCTGTTTGAATGCAAAGACGCGCAGTCAAAAGCGCCGAAGTTCGTGCAGTTTAGCGACCACGTTATCGCCCCGCGCCAGTCTCAGCACTTCCATATCTTTATGGGCAGCGAATCTCAGGATGCCCTGCTGAAAGAGATGGATAACTGGCCAACATTTTACCCATACAACATGACCAAAGCTCAGGTTGTTGACGAGATGCTGCATCACTAACAAAGTAAAAGGGCGGCCCGTTGGCCGCCTTAATGCTTAGAACAGGTAGCGAGTGCCAAGGGTGAATTCGCTGGAGGCCAGACGAGCCTTCATCTGCTCGTCCTTCAGGCCGCGCACGTTGCCAAAGGTGTTATAGCCGCTTTCCACTTTTCCCATATCGACATAGCGGTAGCCGATATCGATGCTCAGGCGGTCGACTGGCGAGTAGCTAATGCCCGCGCCCAGAGAATAAGCGAGGTTGTTTTGCGTGCTGTCGGCATACTCACGCGCGGTGTTACCCTGCCAGCCGCCGGCTTTTACTTTTGCAATGCCCACGCCCGCGGTGCCAAACAGCGACACGCCGTAGCCGAGATCGTAGTCGCGATAAACGTTAAGCATCAAACGTTCGGTGTTCAGCTTCAGGTGGTTGAAGCTTGTCGGGAATGCGGTAGAGCCGCTGGTAAACTCTGTTTTCTGGCGGAAGGTGTATTCTCCTTCGGTACGCCAGCCGTTACCGTACTGGTAACCCGCCGCCAGAGAAGCGCCGCCGAGCCTGTCTTTTTCTTTGCCGTCAACAAACTGGCCGACGCCGGGGCGGCTGCTGGTGTCCTGGTCGCTGGCGCGCTGTTCGCTGTGTACGTATTTTGCCGAAGCGTAATAGCCTTCATCGCTGGTGGCCGCAGCGGCGTGACCCGCGCTCAGCAAAAGTGCCAGCGCCAGTAAACCTGTCTTGTGATGCATGTCCTGCTCCTTGTTGTGTTATTCCGCGTTCAGCTCTTTATCAATGCTTTTCAACCCTTCCAGCGCGCAAGCTTGATCCAGATGGCCGCCCGGTGCGCCACCCACGCCGACAGCGCCAATCACCTGTTCACCGGACTTCACCGGCACGCCGCCTGCCAGCAGCAGGAAGCCAGGAATATCACGCATATTTGCTGCACCCGCGTTGGACTGCGATCCTTTCATCACGTTGTCGGTTGGGTTTTTGGTGGTCAGCGAGGTGTAGGCCTTCATGCGGCTGGCTTCCACGGTGTGCGGCCCGGCGTTATCCATGCGCTTCATTACCAGCGGCGTGCCGGCGCGGTCGACCACGGTGACCGCCACGTTGTAGTTATCTTTGGCGCAAACCTGAAGGACGCTTTGCGCCAGCTTATCAGCGAGCTCAAGGGAGAGGTTTTTCTGGCTCAGCACGCCGGTGGCGGCGCTGGCAGTGGAGACGAAGCCGCCCAGCAGCAGGGCGCTTAACAGAAGACGTTTCATGATATTGCTCCAGAGTAGTTTGCTATGGGGCAATACTATGAAACGAGGGAATAGCGGAAAATTGGCGCGAATACCTAACTTTCCAGGTAGTTTTACTTAGGCTCTCTGGCGATATCGCCGTAGGTTTTTAGCAGCTTAGGCAGAGAGTTCACTTCCAGTTTTGTGAATATATTGGCGCGGTGAGCCTCAACGGTGCGGGGCGAGAGGGAGCACTGCCGGGCAATTTCCTTGCTGGAGTACCCCTGGAGCAGCTGCTCCAGCATCTCTTTTTCGCGTACGGTAAGCGTCGCCAGCTTCTCCTGCAGCGGCTGCCATTTCTGCCGTGCCTCCAGCTGCGCTTTTTGCTTTTCCATCGCAGCGCCAACGACCTCGAACAGCTGGTCGGCATCAACGGGTTTGGTCAGAAACTCAAAGGCACCGTTCTTAAAGGCCCGACGACAAAGGTCGATATTGCCGTGCCCGGTCATGATGATCACCGGCAGCGTTAACCCTCGCTGCGTCCACTCTTCAAGCAGCGTTAGCCCGGTTTTACCCGGCATTCGGATATCGAGCAGCATGCAGCCATCGAGCTGGCTGAGGTCACCTGCATGTTGCTGAAAGGCCTGGGCGCTCTCAAAGGCGTGAGCCTGCCAGCCGACGGTAGAAAGCAGGAGGCTTAGCGAGTCGCGAATGGCGGCGTCGTCATCAATAAGCCAGATACGCGGCTCCATTATGTCTCCTCATCCTTAAGTGGGAACCAAAGGCGGAAACAGGCGCCGCCTCCCGGAGTGTTGCTGGCTTCAATCGTGCCGTTAAGCCGCTGTACCAGCGTGTCAGCGAGCGCCATTCCAAGTCCGACGCCTTGTGCGCGGGTAGTGAAAAATGGAATAAAGACCTGCTCCAGCGCCTCGGGAGAAAGCCCTGGCCCGCCGTCGGTTAGCGTCAGCACAACGCCGTTATTTTCGGTCCTGGCGTCGAGATGTATCCAGCCTGTGCCGCCGGTTTGCGCCTGAATCGCGTTGCTGGCGATATTATGCAGGATCTGCTCCACCCAAAGCGGAGGGGCGAACAGCGTCGGCAGGTCATCAGTAAAGCGGCTGGTCGCGCGGATTTTGCCGCTGCTCAGCTCGTTATCCAGCAGTTTGCATACGCGCTGCCAGAGCGGCTGAAGTTCAACCTGCTGGTACTCGGCGCGTTCGCTGGTGAGTTTCTGGCGGAACTGGCTGAGCAGGGCGTCGATTCGTTTTATCTGTAGCACGGAGGCGTCCAGCAGGTCGGGGACCTGGGCCGTGCTCTCCTGCTTGATCAGCCTTACCGCCGCCTGGTTGTAGCTCATAATGGCGGTTAGCGGCTGATTTAGCTCATGCACCATGCCTGCCGCCAGTTCGCCCATGGTATTGAGGCGAGTCAGTTCGGCGTAGCGGGCGCGCAGGTCGGCAATATCCCGGCGGCGTTTGTTGGCCCGGTATTGCGTCAGCAGATAGATCGCCAGCGCCCAGAAAAGCGCAGGAGAGACGATAAGCCACCAGGGCAGCTTCGCCCACTCCGGGCTGTCGCTGGCGGAGACCAAAAACGGCTGTGTCGGGCTGGCTACCGTTTTATCCCATTGCCAGTAGCCTGCTGCGGCAGAACCTTGCTCGCAAAGGAGCGTCTTATTCCAGCTGAGGGCAAGGTGTTTGAAAATCTTTTTCTCCCCAAGCGTGTCGAGCAGCGTGGTTAAATCAATCAGCAGCGAAAGGTTGGGGCGGTTTAGCCAGTAACGTCCATTCGCCTCCGGCACAATTGCCAGACGAGGCTCCGGGTTGTGGTGTCGGCGCCACTCAACGATCTGCGGCAGAATATGCTGTACCTCAACGGCGCTCTGGCTATCGGGCAGCAGGGGGATGATGGCATCGTGCTGGGAGAGTTTTACCGTGATTTCTCGGTAAAGGATGCGAAAGTCGGCAGATTTCTCTTCGTATTGCTGCTGCAAAAACCAGGCACCCAGCCCCGCGCAGCTAAGCAGCGTGAGCAGTAACCAGCTGATTATCCTTAACATGCGGAGTCCTTTGTTGGCGTCTGGTGGAAACGTGTGCCTCAGTATGGCGTAACTTGCAGGCGAAAAAAAGCGAGCGCCTGAGCGCTCGCCTGGTGGACAGCATCTAGAGAAATCAGTGCTTGTTACAGCCTGCGCACTGTTTGTTCTGAATCTGCTGGAAGAAGTCATTGCCTTTGTCATCCACCAGGATAAACGCCGGGAAGTCTTCCACTTCAATCTTCCAGATGGCTTCCATACCCAGCTCCGGGTACTCCACCAGTTCAAGGCTCTTGATGCTGTTTTGCGCCAGCACTGCTGCCGGGCCGCCGATGCTGCCGAGGTAGAAGCCGCCATGTTTGTGGCAGGCGTCCGTCACCTGCTGGCTACGGTTGCCTTTCGCGAGCATGATCATGCTGCCGCCGTTGGCCTGCAGCTGATCCACGTAGGAGTCCATGCGGCCTGCGGTGGTTGGGCCGAGGGAGCCGGAGGCATAACCTTCAGGCGTCTTAGCCGGGCCTGCGTAGTAGATCGGATGATCTTTCACGTACTGCGGCAGCTGCTCGCCGTTGTCCAGGCGCTCTTTAAGCTTCGCGTGGGCAATGTCACGCGCCACGATGATGGTGCCGCTGAGCGACAGGCGGGTGGAGACCGGGAAGTCTGACAGCTGGGCGAGGATCTCTTTCATCGGGCGGTTAAGGTTCACTTTCACCGCTTCACCTTCACCGGCCTGACGCAGTTCTTCCGGAATGTATTTACCCGGGTTGCTTTCCAGCTTCTCAATCCAGATGCCGTCTTTGTTGATTTTTGCCTTGATGTTGCGGTCTGCGGAGCAGGAGACGCCCATGCCGATCGGGCAGGATGCGCCGTGGCGCGGCAGGCGAACCACGCGGATATCATGCGCGAAGTATTTGCCGCCAAACTGTGCGCCCAGGCCAAGCTTCTGCGACTCTTCCAGCAGTTCCTGCTCAAGCTGAATGTCACGGAACGCCTGGCCGTGCTCGTTCCCTTCGGTTGGCAGACCGTCGTAGTAGTGGGTAGACGCTAGCTTCACGGTTTTCAGCGTAGATTCTGCAGAGGTGCCGCCGATAACAAACGCCACGTGATACGGCGGGCAGGCTGCGGTGCCGAGGGTGCGCATTTTATCAACCAGATATGCCTTCAGCTTCGCCGGGGTAATCAGCGCTTTGGTTTCCTGGTAGAGGTAGGTTTTGTTGGCCGAGCCGCCGCCTTTAGCGACGCACAGGAATTTGTATTCGTCGCCGTCCACGCTGTAGAGGTCAATTTGTGCAGGCAGGTTGGTGCCGGTGTTCACCTCTTTGTACATATCCAGCGCGGCGTTCTGAGAGTAGCGCAGGTTATCTTCGATATAGGTGTTGTAGACGCCCTGAGACAGCGCTGCCTCATCGCCGCCGCCGGTCCAGACGCGCTGGCCTTTTTTACCCATGATGATGGCGGTGCCGGTGTCCTGGCAGGTGGGCAGAATGCCTTTCGCCGAGATTTCGGAGTTGCGCAGGAACTGCAGCGCGACGTATTTGTCGTTTTCGCTGGCTTCCGGGTCGCTAAGGATATTCGCAACCTGCTGCTGGTGGGCCGGGCGCAGCATAAACGCCGCATCGTGAAACGCCTGCTGTGCCAGCAGGGTCAGCGCCTGAGGCTCTACCTTAAGCACGGATTGGCCTTCAAATTCGCTGACGGAAACGTGGTCGCGGGTTAACAGGTAGTATTCGGTATCGTCATGCGCCAGCGGGAAGGGATTCTGGTAAACAAAAGGTTTGTTCGACATAGCTCGTTACTCCATAAAAATAAACCGCCGGAGGTTGCCCTCCAGCGGCTTTAAATCAGAACATCAGGGACATCCACGGATAACCAATCACCAGCAGCGCAGCCAGGAACAGGCCGCCGAAGATGGTGCCCAGGCGCCAGTAGTCTTTGGTTGGCAGGTAGCCGCTACCGTAGTAGATAGGACTTGGGCCGGTGCCGTACGGGGTGATGATGCCCATGATACCCAGCGAGGTCACCATCAGCAGACAGAACACTTCCATATTCATACCCGGAATGGTGGAGGCGATGGTCAGCATCGCCGGCAGCAGCGCGGTGGTGTGCGCGGTGGTGCTCGCAAACAGGTAGTGCAGCAGGTAGAACGCCAGCAGCAGAACGATGGTTGCGGTGCCAGGTGCGATACCGGTCATCAGCGCGCCGCCTTCTTTCCCCAGCCAGGTGATAAAGCCGGTAGAAGAGAGGCCATCGGCCAGGGCAACCAGGGTAGCGAACCAGACGAAGGTGTTCCACGCCGCCTTGTTATTGGTGATGTCGTTCCAGTTCAGGACGCCGGTCCACAGCATCAGGACGATAACCAGCAGGGCCGCAAGCGCAGGTTCAATCCAGCTTGCCGCGAAGATCCACATCACCAGCGCGGAGCAGACGAACACCAGCAGCAGGATTTCGTTGCGGGACAGCTTGCCCAGTTTTTCCAGTTCACGGCTCGCCCATTTTGGCACTTCGTCGTTCACTTTTACTTCAGGCGGGTAGAGCCAGTAAGCCAGCAGCGGCATGGTCAGCAGTAACAGCAGGCCAAGCGGCAGGAAGGCGAGGAACCACATCCCCCAGGAGATGTTGATGCCGACGATGCTTTTCACCAGCGCCAGCGCCAGCAGGTTAGGAGCCAGCGCGGAGAGGAACATTGAGCTGGTGATACAGGCCGCGGTGATCGCCACCCACATCAGGTAAGAACCAATTTTACGCGCGCTTGGGTCGTTAGGTTTTGAGCCGTACAGCGGCGGCAGGTTGGCGATAATCGGGTAGATGGTCCCGCCGCTACGTGCGGTGTTGGACGGGGTAAACGGCGCCAGCAGCAGGTCGGCGAAGGCAATGGCATAGCCCAGCGTCAGGCTGCGGCGGCCAAGGTATTTCACCAGAATCAGCGCCAGACGGCGGCCAAACTGGGTTTTATCGTAGCCGGCGGCAAACATAAATGCGCCGAAGATAAGCCAGACGGTGGAGTTACCGAAGCCGCTGACTGCCCATTTAAAGGAGGCGCCCGCCAGCTTGAATTTTGGGTCGGCCATTTGCTCCGGACTGAACAGCAGCCACTGGCTGCCGAGAGAGATAACGACGATCCCGGTCAGGCCGATAACGGCGCCCGGCAGCGGCTCGAAGATAAGCCCTACGATGACGCCGACGAAGATAGCGAAGAAGTGCCAGGCGTACGGCGGCAGGCCGTCCGGGACGGGAACCAGCATCAGCAACAGCGCCACAATGATGGGCAGGGCCATCATCAGCCAACGTTTGTTGTTGCCTGCTTTTTTAGTGCTCTCTTTGAGCGGCGGTAGATTGGTGGTTATTACACTCATAATGACACCGTTATAAGGAGTTAAGGATTCGGTTTTTATTTCAGATTACTTTAGTTTTTTAATTTATTTTATTATTTAAAGTGCCATCGGGGATGGTCGGGGAAATAAATATTCAACGCCTTTTGTCGGCGGTGAATTAAATTTTTTGGATAAGTATATATTGCGCTTTCGGGGTATATGACAATTGATCAAGATCAAGAAATAGCACGCTGTTAGCGTTTTCGGTAAAAATAATACCTGGCGTTTTCACAGGGGTATTTTTGCCCTGAAAGTTATCAGGTTGATCATAAAAAATGCCTCTTCAGGCCCATTTTGTTAATTTTTGCTGACTCGATTCCGCTTGCTGCAAGGGCTGGCGTGGGTTTTGGGTGTGATGCTTAAGGTAACCGAAATGTTATATTAATTTAATCATCTGTAATTTTTTGGATTTTAATTAATAACACATTGTAGGTAATTCTGTTATTACCGTTCTTCAATAGTTTTTAAACTAACGTAAATAGTTTGGTAACTAAAAATAGTCTTATATTGTTGGTATGCGAAATGGCCAATAACCAAAATCAAAATAGTGCCAGCAACCCCATTCTTAGTTTTAAATTTTAAAGTTTGGAGTCGACATTATGAGCACCGACAAAGCTATCTTCAGCCCATTTACTTTACCTAATGGTACCGCGTTAAAAAATCGCCTGCTGATGGCGCCAATGACCACCTGCACCGGGTATTTTGATGGCACGGTCACCGAAGAGCTGGTGGAGTACTATCGCGTTCGCGCAGGCAGCATCGGCACTATTGTGGTGGAATGCTGCTTTATCGACGATCTTGGCCTCGCTTTCCCGGGCGCTATCGGCATAGATAGCGACGAAAAAATTGCCGGGCTGGCAAAAATTGCCTCCGCCATTAAGGGCGAAGGATCAAGAGCGCTGCTGCAGATTTACCACGGCGGCCGCATGGTTGAACCAAAACTTATCGGCGGGCGCACGCCGGTTGGCCCCAGCGCCCTGGCTGCCCCTCGTGACGGCGCCGCCACTCCCCGAGCCCTGACCACTGAAGAAGTGGAAGGCATGGTGGGCAAATTCGGTGACGCCGTTCGCCGCGCGATTCAGGCCGGTTTCGACGGCGTGGAAATCCACGGTGCAAACACCTATCTGATTCAGCAGTTCTACTCCCCGAACTCTAACCAACGCGACGACGAATGGGGCGGTAGCCGCGACAACCGCGCTAAATTCCCGTTGGCGGTGCTGGACATTACTCATCAGATGGCACGCAAATACGCCGATGACGCGTTTATTATCGGCTATCGCTTCTCCCCGGAAGAGCTTGAAGTCCCTGGCATTCGTTTTGACGACACTATGTACCTGCTGGAGAAACTGGCCGCTCGCGGCCTCGACTACCTGCACTTCTCCATGGGCTACTCGCTGCGTCCGTCTATTAACGACACCACCGACCCAACGCCGCTCATCAACAAATACTGCGAAATGCGTTCCGACGCGCTGGCGCAGATCCCGGTGATGGGCGTGGGCGGGATCGTGAATGTCTCTGACGTAGAGACCGCGCTTGAGCACGGTTATGACCTGGTGGCCGTAGGCCGCGCCTGCATCGCTTATCCGGACTGGACTGACCGCATCGCCAGTGGCGATGTGCTGGATCTGTTTATCGACAGCACCCAGCGCGAAGCGCTGACCATTCCCGAGCCGCTGTGGCGCTTCTCGCTGGTCGAAGCGATGATCCGCGACATGAGCATGGGCGGCGCGTCCAAATTTAAACCAGGGATCTTCGAAGAAACCGTTAGCGATGATGTCAACCAGCTGGTCATTAACGTCAGCCTCGACACCGATCGCATTGCCGATATCGCGCTCGCTTCCGGCCCGGAGGATGACGTTGAATTCAGCACCAATTTCGAAGAGATCCGCTCCCGCATTCTGACCGCTAACTCTCCGTTTGTGGATGCCATTTCCGGCGCGACCTCTCAAAGCGAAGCGGTGAAAAAAGCCGTTTCTAAAGCGATGGTGAAATCCAGCAAGCAGCAGGCATTTGAAGAAAGCGGCGGCACGAGTGCCCCGCAGAGCTATGACGTTGTGGTGGTTGGCAGCGGCGGTGCAGGTCTGGCCGCAGCGATTCAGGCCCATGACGAAGGGGCCAGCGTGCTGATCGTTGAGAAAATGCCGTCTATCGGCGGTAACACCGTTAAGGCTTCAGCCGGTATGAACGCTGCGGAAACCCGTTTCCAGCGCGTGAAAGGCATCCACGACAGCAAAGAGCTGTTCTACGCCGAAACCCTTAAGGGCGGCTACAGCAAAAACAATCCTGAGCTGCTGCACCGCTTTGTGGAAAATGCCCCTCAGGCGATCGAATGGCTGGCAGACCGCGGCATCATGCTGAACGACATCACCACCACCGGCGGGATGAGCATCGACCGTACCCACCGTCCGCGCGACGGATCGGCGGTTGGCGGCTACCTGATTAGCGGTCTGCTGCGTAACATCAACAAGCGCAGCATCGACGTACTGATGGAAACGGCGGTCACGGAAATTCTGTTTGAACAGGGCGCGGTCAGCGGCGTAGCGCTGCTGACCGACGAAAACGAAGCGCTCACCATCCACGCAAAAAGCGTGATTATGGCGACCGGCGGCTTCAGCGCCAACAGCCAGATGGTGGTGAAATACCGTCCCGATCTTGAAGGCTTTGTGACCACCAACCATAAAGGCGCAACCGGCGGCGGTATTGCGCTGCTGGAAAAACTGGGTGCCGGTACCGTGGATATGGGCGAAATTCAGATTCACCCAACCGTAGAGCAAACCACTTCGTACCTGATTTCCGAGTCCATTCGCGGAGGCGGCGCTATCCTGGTGAACCAGGAAGGCAACCGTTTCTTTAATGAAATGGAAACCCGCGATAAAGTGTCGGCGCAGATTATCGCGCTGCCGGAGAAATACGCTTACATCGTGTTTGACGAGAACGTGCGAGCCAAAAACAAAGCCGCAGATGAGTACATCGCGAAAGGCTTTGTAGTCAGCGCGGAAGGTCCACGCGAGCTGGCGGAAAAACTGGGGATGGATTACCACACCTTCCTCGCCACACTTGAGCGTTACAACGGCTTCGTGGAGAATCAGTACGACGAAGATTTTGGCCGTAAAACCGCATTGCGTAACCCGATTAAAGAGGGGCCGTTCCACGCCATTCGTATCGCGCCAGGAGTTCACCACACCATGGGCGGCGTGACGATTAACGCCCAAACCGAAGTGCTGGATAAACAGCAGCAGGTTATCCCAGGTGCATTTGCTGCGGGTGAGGTGGCCGGCGGTATTCACGGCGGGAACCGTATCGGCGGTAACGCGGTAGCGGATATTATTGTCTTTGGTACCCTGGCAGGCCATCAGGCGGCAAGCTGGGCAAAACGCTAAGCCCGAATGCGCTCCGGCCATCGCCGGGGCGCACCCTTTCAGCACAAGGAGCCCGCTATGTCACAAACCGAAGGTGTTTATGGGTACTCCGCGGTATTAATGGGCTCGCCCATCCTCCTCAAACTGTTTGAACATAACCAAACGCTCGCCTCTCAGGTGTTCCGCCTGATTAAACAATACGAAGATCTCCTGACCGTTAACCGGGCCGAATCCCAGGTCATGAGCATCAATCACGCTGCGGGTAAACATCCGGTCACGGTCAGCCGCCCGGTGTTCGAGCTTATCAAGTGCGCAAAGGCCGCCAGCCAGTTTCCCGACAGCATTTTCAATCTGGCCATCGGCCCACTGGTGAAACGCTGGAAGATTGGCTTCAAAGGCGACAGCGTCCCGCCGGAGCAGGATATTGCCGCTTTGCTGCCGCGAACGCAGCCGCACCAGGTGGTACTGGACGAAGCCGAAGGCAGCGTTTATCTGGCTCACGCTGGCATGGAGATCGATCTTGGCGCGATTGCCAAGGGCTATATCGCCGACCGCGTGCGGGACTTTCTGAGGCGTCAGGGGGTAGAGCAGGGGTTAATTAATCTCGGTGGCAATGTGCAGACCCTGGGCTCGCCGGAAGGAGGCTGGTCTATTGGCCTGAAAAAGCCGTTTAGCGAGCCGGATGAGATGCTGGGCGTGATTGAGGTGGCAAACAAGTCGGTGGTGACGTCCGGCGTGTACGAGCGCTATTTCGAGCTGGACGGCAAACGTTATCACCACATTATTGACCCTCGCACCGGCTACCCGCTGGACAACGATCTCGAAAGCGTAACGATTGTTTCGACCGATTCCCTCGACGGGGATATCTGGACAACGCTGATTTACGGGATGGGCGTAGAGAAGGGCTGCGCCGTGCTGGCAAATCGCCCCGATATTGAGGCGATTTTTGTCACCAGGCAGCGCGAGATTATTCTCTCTTCCGCCAGCCAGTTTCGCTTTACGCTACTGGATGACGGCTACCAGCTCATTACTGGCAGTACTGCTTAAGCAGGCCAAGCTGCTCAACCTGCAGGCGGTAGCGGTAAACCGGTCGCCCGGTCATGCCGTAATGAATGCTGGTGAACAGGATATTGATCTGTGCAAGCCAGATCAGATACTTACGGCAGGAGACGCGAGAGATATTTACCGCCGCTGCCAGTTCGTCGGTGGAGAACTCTTCCGTAGGGTGCGTATCGATCCACTGGCAAATGGTGCGCAGCGTTTGCGGCGTAAGCCCTTTAGGCAGGCGCTTGGCATCCGCCACCACCGGTGAGCCGCCGTGCAGCAGGCGATCGACGTCCGCCTGCTCATAATATTTGTGGGTGCCCATCAGGTTTTTCTTTTCGCGCCAGTTGGTTAACGCCTCTTCAAAGCGCGGGAACTGGAACGGTTTGATCAGGTAGTCGACCACGCCGTAGTGCATTGACTTCTGAATGGTGGCCGCGTCTGCCGCCGAAGAGATAACAATCACATCGATCGTTTTTCCCGCTTCACGCAGGGTGGGCAGCAGATCCAGACCGTTATCCTGCTGCATGTAAACGTCCAGCAGAATTAAGTCTATTTTTAACTCCGGGTTGCCGATCATCTCCCGCGCTTGTTTCAGCGTGGAGGCGGAACCGCAGCAGCTAAAGCCCGGGATTTGGCTGACATAGGCGCGGTTTAACTCCGCTACCATGGCATCATCATCGACAATTAATACATTGATCACGCGTTGTTCCTTTCACTATCCCAGGGTAACTGCACAAAGAATTGGGTGAAGACGCCGGGTTCTGACTCCACCTGAATACTGCCGCCAAGGCGCTCAAGCTGCTGCCTGGCGAGGAACAGGCCTACGCCACGCTGCTCGCCTTTGGTGGAGTAGCCTTTATCAAAAATAGACTGAATATGGTCCGGCTCGATGCCCGGCCCGTCGTCGCTAACTTCAACGCTCAGCACGCCGTTCTGGTAGTGCAGCAGGACGCCGACTTCGCCGTCAGGCTGGCCGTTCATCGCATCCAGCGCGTTTTCAATCAGGTTGCCCAGCGCGGTAATCAGCGCCATGACCTGAAGCTCATTCGGGTTGTCCGGCAGTTGGCACTCCTCGGCAAGCGCCAGATGATGGCCCGCTTCGCGCGCACGGTTAATCTTGCCAATCAGGAATCCGGCGATTACCGGCGACTTAATTTTGCTCTGCAGCGTGCCAATTTCCGTCTGGTAATTGCTGGCGGTTTGCAGAATGTACTCTTCAAGCTTGTCGTAATGCTTAAGCTGTAGCAGGCCAAGAATGACGTGCAGCTTGTTCATAAACTCGTGTGAGCGCTCGCGCAGCGCGTCGACATAATTCACCATGCCGTCTACACGCTGGGTCAACAAGTTGATTTCAGTCTTGTCGCGGAAGGTGCTGATGGCGCCGATCACCTGGTTATTTATACGAATTGGCACCGCATTACACAAGACCAGGCGGCCATAGCTGATGATTTGCCGATCCTGAATCGGGGTGCCGGTATGAAGGACTTCGCACAGCGTCGCCACCAGCGGCCCCGGCGGCACGGTTTTGCCGAGGCGGAAATCGTCAGGAGAGAGCAGCAGCTTGCGCGCCGCGTGGTTGATCAGCGTCACCCGGCCTTCGCGATCGACGGCGATAATGCCCTCTTTGACGGACTGAAGCATCGCCTGCCGCTGCTCGAACAACGCGGAGATTTCGTAGGGCTCAAAGCCGAACAGAATGCGTTTAAGCACGCGCACCAGCACCCAGGTGCCGAGTGAGCCGAACAGGGCGCTGAACAACACCGTCCACAGCACGCTCCAGCGGCTTTTGCTTATCTGCTCGTCCACTTTGCTGAGCGAAATACCGATGGCCACCACGCCAATCTGTTTATGCTGCCCGTTATACACCGGCGTAAAGACGCGCAGCGCCTCCGCCAGCACGCCGTGGTTTATCGAGACGTTCTCTTTGCCCTCCAGCGCCGGAAAAATGTCGTCGCCGATAAAGTGGGAGCCAATATTGCCGGGTTTGGGGTGTGAAAAGCGGATGCCGTTCATGTCGGTCACCACCACGAACAGCAGGTCGTTACGTTCCTGCACCCGTGTTGCCACCGGCGGAATGATGTCTTTGTCGTGGGACTGAGTCAGGCCGTATTTTATTGTCGGATCGTCGGCCAGGGTCCTGGCCACCGCCAGCGCGGTGTCCTTCAGGCCGCTGCGGGTGGCATTGCTTATCTGAATAAAGTACAGCGCATAAACGACGAGCAACACTGAGCCGATAACGGCGCACAGCATCAACGTCACCGAGGTGCTGAGTTTCATCGGGCGTTTTGCCGTCGTTTGCGGGGGCTTGGTGTCGCTCATGATTGTTCCGATACGGGACGCAAACGCTGATTATCGCCGATGGAGACGGATTGTAAAAGCCGTCTCAGAGATAGCGGCCAATATACCTCTGCGGAGAAACGCCCAGCTTTTTCCGGAACATAGCGATGAAAGCGCTGCTGCTGGCGTACCCCAGCGTGCTGGAGAGATTGCGGATGGTGGTGCCGCGAGCAAGATGGCAGACGGCTTCCACCAGGTGCATCTGCTGCCGCCATTCGGTAAAGCTGAGCTGTGTTTCTTCCCTGAACAGCCGCGCCAGGGTTCTTTCGCTCGCGCCAACCTGTTTGCCCCACCAGGCGAGCGTTTCCCGCTGGGAGAGGTCGCTGCACAGCGCATCGCAAAGCTGACGTATACGCCGGTCCTGGGGCAGGGTGATATGGCACAGAGCGACCTCCTGCAGGCGCAGCAGTTCGTTGTGCAGCAGGTCATGCAGCAGCGAGAGGCGACGGCTATCGGCGGGGTTTTCCAGCCCTGCCACCGTCAGGGACTGAAACAGCGGCGTGACGGCCAGGCTGCGGCTGTGACGGCTAAATGCCGCGGAGGCCGCGGGCGTCATGTACAGGTTGTGGGTCACCACTTTGCCGATAGCCTCTAAGCCGTGCGGCAGGCGCCCTGGCAGCCATAGCGCGTGGCCGGGCGCTACAACCCAGACGTTTTGCTCGCTGCGGATCTTCGCCACGCCGCTGACCGGATAAATCAGCTGGCCCTGCTCGTGGGCGTGAAAAGGTTCCTGGCTTCCTGAGCTATAATGGAGTTCTCGTACTTCCAGAAACGCTTCCTGCGGCCCCTGCTGTGTGGAGTGCTTGATCATCTGTTGCCTGCCGTTCGTCCGATTCTCGCCATTTCATGGCGCAGTAGCGCGTTAAGACAATCTCTGTCCGTTTTGCGATATCTCTCCCCCATGTCGCGCTATTCTGCCACGGGTGCTCTTCTCTTTTAAAGGTGAATAATTATCATTTCGATCCTCTTCTTATAACATGATACGGTCGATATGAAACAGGGCGGATGGGTAAACGGGAATATGCCGTTGAAGGCGTTGAGTTGTGCAGTCTTTGCGGCATGCGCGGGCTTTGCCCAGGCGGCAGACAAATCTGCCGCGAAGGAGAGCACGATGGTTGTCACGGCAACGGCCCCTGCTTCTTCCGGGCAGGAAGATGAAACTAACGTGGTGGCGCATGAGGCGGCGGCGGGCACCAAATCCAGCTCGCTGATAAGCCGCACGCCGCAGAGCATTTCGGTGGTGACTCAGGCGCAAATGGCGGCCATGGCGGCAAAAAATATTCCGCAGACGCTGCGCTACGTCGCGGGGGTTTCTTCGGAAAATGCCGGGCCGGATACCCGCTTTGATACCATCATGGTTCGCGGCTTTGAGGCTGACGAATATCTGGACGGCCTGCGTCTGCCGCGCGAAGCCTGGTGGAGCCGACCTGCCTGGGACCCGTTCCTGCTTTCCCGCATTGAGGTGGTGAAAGGGCCTGCTTCGGTGCTCTACGGCCAGGCAAATCCAGGCGGCGTGGTCAATCTGGTCAGCAAAACGCCGCAGGCTCAGCCCGGCGGCCAGGTCTATGTGAGCGCCGGGAATAACAGTCAGTTCGGCACCGGCTTCGACGTGACCGGCCCGCTGACCGACAGCAAAGAGTGGCTCGGCCGCGTGGCGGGTACCTTCTTCGACACCAAAACGCAGGTCGATCACACCCGCTATCAGCACTACGATATTGCTCCGTCCTTGACCTGGCAGCCTAATGAGCGCACCAGCCTGACGCTGCTGGCACAGCTGCGCCAGGATCCCGATACCGGTTTCTACAATATGCTGCCGGTGAAGGGCACGCTGGTGAACAACCCGAACGGTAACATTGGCACTCATTTTTACGGCGGCCAGCCGGGCTTTGATTCCTATACCCGTAGGCAGGGCAGCATTGGCTACCAGTTCCGCACCGAGCTGAGCGACAACGTCACGCTGCGCCAGAACGTACGCTATATCAGCAGCAGCGCCGACTACCGCATGGTGTACCCCTTCGGCACCTACCCAACCCAGCCGCTGGTTAACCGCTACTCCATGAACCTCACCGAGACGATGAGTAACTTTGCCGCGGATAACCAGGCTGAATTCCGCTTCGATACCGGCCCGGTGTCGCACACCGCGCTGCTTGGCGTGGATGTGATGCACTCTTCGGTGCGCAGTCAGGCGGGCTACGGCGACGCTTCGCCGCTGAACTACCTCAACCCGGACTACAGCACGCCGGTTGAAATCCCTGCGTTCACCAGCAACAGCCATTCGACGATGGACCAAACGGGGCTTTACCTGCAGGATCAGCTGGCGCTGGACAACTGGGTGATGAGTCTGGCAGGACGCTACGACAGCGCACAAACCAAAGCCACCAACCTGCTGAACGGTACCCATCAGACCCGTAACGACTATGCGACCACCGGTCGCGCGTGGCTGCTGTACCACTTTGATAACGGTATTGCCCCGTACATCAGCTATTCGACCTCGTTCGTGCCGAGCGCCGGAACCGACTTTAACGGCAACGCGTTTAAGCCAACCAAAGGCAAGCAGACCGAAGTCGGACTGAAATACGATCCGGTCGGGATGGACGCGTTGTTTACCCTTGCGCTGTTCGATTTACGCCAGAGCAACGTGGCGACGCCGGATCCCGATCATGTGAACTACAGCGTGCAGACCGGCGAGATCCGCTCCCGTGGGATCGAGCTGGAGGGCAAAGTTAACGTCACCCCAGCCTGGCAGATCCTTGCGTCCTACTCGCTGACCGATCCGGAAGTGCTGAAGGCGAACGACGGCAGCGAAGGCAAGCACCCGACGGGAATTTCACGCAACCTGGCCAAACTGTGGAGCCAGTATGCCTTTAGCGGCCCGCTGGACGGCTTCTCCCTTGGCGGCGGCGTGCGTTACGTCGGCCCAGGCTACGCGACGACCGACAACTCGCTGCAGGTGCCGGGGGCCACGGTCTATGACGCTCGCATCGGCTGGCAGTATCGCCAGTGGCAGCTCGCGCTTAACGCCGCCAACCTGACGAACAAAACCTACCTTGCCGCCTGCCAGAACAACGGCTGTGAGTTCGCGGTTAAGCGTCAGTACGTGGCAACGTTAAGCTATCAGTGGTAAGCGGATGCTCTCACGTAGGCGTTTTCTGACCTTTGCGCTGGCCGCCCCGTTTATCGGGGTAGCCGGTGCCTCTTCCGGGCCTCCCCGGCGCCTGGCGGTGCTTGACTGGGGGCTGACCGAGCTGATTCTGGCGCTCGGCGTTACCCCGCAGTCGGTTTCCGCTCCCGACTGGTACCGCAAGCTGATTGGCACGCCGGAGCTGCCCGCAAGCGTGGTGGATATTGGCCTGCTGTTTCAGCCGAACCTCGAAACGCTGTCTGCGCTGCAGCCCGATCTTATTGTCATTACCCCAGGCCACGCGCTGCTCAAGCCCCAGCTGGAGCGAATCGCGCCAACGCTTACCCTGCCAACCGGTAGCCTCGCTGAATGGCGAATCTCCCTCGATAAGCTTGCCGCCGTGCTGCATCGTGAAACCCAGGCGCTCGCCGTGCTGGCCGCGTTTGAACAGGCAGCGCAAAGAGCCGGAGAAACGGCTGCGGCCTTCCACCGCCCGCTGCTGCTCGCCACGCCGGTAGATGCGTTGCATATGCGGCTGTACGGCAAGGGCAGCCTTGCCGGCGACGTGCTGGCCCGCTGTGGTTTCAGCAATGCCTGGCGTGGCGGGGTGAATACCCAAGGGGAAGCGATGGTCGAGTTAACGCGCATTGGCGCAGAGGATGCAGGACTGATTCTTCTGCCTGAAGAGGGGCTACTGCCGATGATCCAACGCTGGCGGGATTCACTGCTCTGGCAGCGCCTGCCGCTGACGTCACAACATCAGCTTGCTTTCCCGGCAGAGAAATTCAACTCCGGCGGCGCGCTGGTGACGGCTACGCGCATTGCCGATGCGCTGGGGCAAATTGTGACGGGATGGCTGCATGGCTGAGACGGGAAAAACGACGGCCTGCTGGCTGCTGATTACCGCCCTTTGGGGCGCCAGCCTGGCTATGGCGCTGCAAAACGTTGCCCACTACGGCGGTCTTGTTCACGGCCTGAGCGTGCTGTTCAGCGTGCAGATGCCGGATGCGCAGGCGGTGATCCTGCATTCCATGTGGTTCCCTCGTCAGGTGATGGCCGGGCTCGGCGGCGCGGTGCTGGCGCTTTGCGGCTGGCTGATGCAGCGGGCGCTGCGAAATCCGCTGGCGGAGCCCATTACCCTCGGCATGACCTCCGGCGCAACGCTGGCTTTGGGCGTGGCTTCGATGTGGTTCCCGGCGACGCTGCTAACGGCGCGAACCGGCGTGGTGATTGCCGGTGAAGTTGTTGCTCTGCTGCTGGTTCTGCTGCTTTCCTGGCGGCAGCGCCTGTCGCCGCTGGTGATGATTCAGGCGGGGATGCTGGTCAATCTTTGGTGCGGCTCGCTGACCATGATCATGGCGGTGATCAACGACCGTTTTCTTCTTTCGGTGCTGATGTGGGGCGGCGGCTCGCTGGCTCAACAGGACTGGGGCGGCGTGACGGCGATCCTGCCCTGGCTGGGGCTCTGTTTTCTGGCCCTGCTGCTGCTGTTACGTTCGCTGGCGTTACTCAGGCTGCCGGAGGCGATGGTGAGCAGCTTAGGGGCTTCTCCGCTGCTGATCCGCTCGGCGGCGATGGGGCTGGCGTTGGTGATGAGCGCCTTAATCATTAACAGCGTTGGCGTGATTGGTTTTATCGGCCTGGCCGCCCCGCATCTGGCGCGCTTAGGCGGGGCACGCACCACGCGGCAAATGCTCTGCCATTCGCTGTTTATCGGCGCCGGATTGCTGTGGTTCACCGATCTTTGCCTCAGCCGCATTACGCTGCTGGACGGGCAGCTGCTGCCGGTGGGGATGTTAACTGCCCTGACCGGCGGGCCGCTGCTGATCCTGCTGGCGGGCAAGGCGCGGCATCAGGTGCTGGAGACGACGCCTTCGTCCTGGGAAGGCGAGGCGGGGGGCGTGCGCTTTCCGACGGGCATTGCTTTTGCGCTGCTGCTTGTGGCTATCGTGCTGTCGCTGTTTGTCGGAAAGGGGCTTTACGGCTGGCACTGGACGACGTTTGCAGAGCAGCACGCTCTGCTGCCAATGAGGCTGCCGCGTCTGCTGGCTGCGTTAAGCGCCGGAGCGTTGCTGGCCGCGGCGGGCGTATTGATGCAGCGCGTCAGCGGTAACCCGCTGGCAAGCCCGGAGATCCTCGGCATCGGCGGCGGCGCGGCCATGGGCGTGACGGCCTTTCTGCTGCTGTTCCCAACCGGAGGAACGGGATTGCTGATCCTCAGCAGCGCGGCAGGGGCGTTAATCAGCCTGCTGGTAACGCTGTGGAGCAGTCGCCAGAGCGCTTTTAATCCGCAGCGGGTGCTGCTGAACGGCCTGGCGCTAAACGCGCTGTTCCAGGCCATAGCCAGCATCGTGATGCTGAATAACCGGCAGGCCAGTTCGATGCTGCTGCAGCTGATGACCGGCAGCACCTACTACGTGAATAACGGCATCGCCATTGGCGTGTTCATCGCCATGCTGGCGCTGCTCGCCGCTTCCCCGCTCTGTAAACGCTGGCTGCTGCTGTTACCGCTCGGCCAGCTAAGCGGCTCGCTTGGCGTTAACGTTACGCGGGCGAGAATAAGCGTGCTGGCGCTGGCTGCCCTGATGACCGGGCTTGCCACGCTGATCGTCGGGCCGGTGTCGTTTGTCGGGTTACTGGGGCCGCATCTGGCGCGTAAAGCGGGAGCAAAAAAGCCGATGGCGCAGCTCTTCACCGCCGCGCTGCTGTCCGCGCTGATCATGGTGCTGGCAGACTGGATGGGCCGCAATTTTCTGTATCCGCGTCAGCTGCCCGTGGGGCTGGTGGCGTCGCTGGTCGGCGTACCCCTGCTGGTATGGCCGCTGATTCGTAGCCGGGCGCATACACATCAACAATAGCGCCGGCGGAGTAATGTCGAAAAGGAAGCAACAATGTCTCTGATCATTATGCTGTTTCGCCTGGTGGGCGGCTGGCTGGCGCTGGCGGCGCTTGCCAGCGTGGTCAGCGGGTTAAGCAATGCCTCGCTGCTGGCGGTCATCAATCATAGCCTGACGCTGCCTCCCGATGGGCTGAGTCACATGGCGCTGAAGTTTGTTCTTCTGGCGGCGCTCATGCTCAGCGCTCGCGTGCTGGCTGAAACGCTGTTTATGTGGCTGGGGCAAAAAGTGAAGGCGACGCTGCGTAAAGACGTGCTCAATCACGTCAGCGAAACCGCCTGGGCGCAGCTGGAAAAGACGGGGATGGCAAAGGCCGTCTCAATACTGACGCAGGATCTCGACACGCTGGTGGTCTTTTTCGTCAGCCTGCCGGGGCTGCTTATCTATGGGGCGGCGATTGTCGGCTGCCTTATCTATCTCGGCACGCTGTCGTGGCAGGTTTTACTGCTGGCGCTGCTGGTACTCGGTCTTGGTGCCATGGGCTATCGCGCCGCCCATGGCAAAGCGCTGGGGCTGCTGCGTAGCTCGCGGCAGCGGGAGGATAAGCTGATTGCCCAGTGTAAAAAACTGTTCGACGGTGGACGCGAGTTTCGTCTTAATCCCTCCCGCAGGCGGCATTTTGTCGAGGGGCCGCTCAGCGAAAATATTGAATCGGTTCGCGTCGAGCGTACCCGAGGCTATGTGTTTTATGGCCTGGCGAAAAGCTGGGGGAGCGTGCTGTTTTTCGCTTTTATCGGCGCTGTGCTCTACTGGCTGAGGGGATCTCTGGCGCTCAGTACGGCGGTGATGACCGGATACACCATGATTTTTCTCTACATGATTGTGCCGGTGGAGGGCGTTCTCTCGGCCTTACCAACGCTGACCAGCGCCCGCATTGCGCTCCAGCGGATCGCCCAGCTGAAAGCCGATCTGCCGCAGGAAAAGCTGCTGCCGCTGAAAGATCTCCCCCGGTTCGACAGCCTTGCGCTGACGGACATTCGCTATGAGTATCAGGGCGAAGAGGAGGAACGCTTTACCCTCGGGCCGCTCAATCTTCGTTTCACCCAGGGCGAGCTGGTTTTTCTGGTGGGCGGCAACGGCAGCGGGAAAACCACGCTTGCCAATCTGCTGGTAGGCCTCTACCCGCCGGACAGCGGTGAAATCAGGCTTAACGGCGAGCTGGTCACGCCTGTGCAGCGCGAAATTTACCGCCAGCACTTTGCCGTAGTGTTCAATGATTTCTTCCTGTTTGATGACGTGGACAACGTACATGAGCGCACGGCGGATCATGTTGAAAAGCTGCTGCACCTGCTTAAGCTCGATCGCAAAGTAGCTTTCCGTAACGGACGTTTCTCGACAACGGCGCTTTCTCAGGGGCAGCGGAAGCGGCTGGCGCTGCTTCAGGCGTGGCTGGAGAACCGGCCTTTTTATCTCTTTGATGAGTGGGCGGCGGACCAGGATCCCGGTTTTAAAGAGGTGTTCTACAAGGTGCTGCTGCCGATGCTAAAAGCAGAGGGCAAAACGGTGCTGGCGATTACCCACGATGACCGCTATTTCCCGCTGGCGGACAGGCTGATTAAGCTGGAGTCAGGGAAAGTGGTAGCAGACAGCGTGCTCAGGCCGCCGTCTGCATAAGCCCAGGGTTAAACTAAATGGCAAGCAACGCGGTGAGCTTCTCCCATTTCACGCAGGGCTGGGACCTCCTGGCGGCAGCGGTCTGTGACCTGAGGGCAGCGTGAGGAGAAGCGGCAGCCGGAAGGCGGGCGCGATGGATCGGGGATTTCACCGCGAATCGCCTCTAGCGGCTCGCTGTCCGGGTCCAGCGTCGGCACCGCAGCCAGCAGCGCCTGGGTATACGGGTGCAGCGGGCGGCTGAACAGTACGTCGCGGCTGGCGGTTTCAACCAGCTGGCCGAGGTACATCACCGCTACGTCGTCGCACAGGTGCTCAACTACGCCGAGATCGTGCGAGATAAACAGGAACGTTACGCCGCGCTCGTCGCGCAGATCGGAAAACAGGTTGATGATCTGCGCCTGAATGGAGACGTCGAGCGCCGAAATAGGCTCATCCGCGATAATAAAATCGGGGTTGAGGATCAGCGCGCGGGCGATGCCAATGCGCTGGCGCTGGCCGCCTGAAAACTCATGCGGAAAGCGGTTGTAGTGCTGAGGCGCAAGGCCGCAAATCTTCATCACTTCCAGCACTTTGTCCCGCAGTTCGGCGCGGGTGCATAGCTTATGCTCCAGCATCGCTTCGCCGATGGCATCGCCAACGCGGACGCGCGGGTTTAGGGAGCTGTAGGGATCCTGAAATACGAGCTGAATTTTGGGGCGCAGCGCTCGCGACTCTTTGGCGCTAAGCTCGCTCAGCTCCATGCCTCGATACTTCACGCTGCCGGCGGTTTTGTCGTACAGGCCGAGCAGGGTGCGTCCGACGGTGGTTTTGCCGCTGCCGGATTCGCCCACCAGGCCGAAAATTGTGCCCTGGCGAATGTTAAAGCTGACGCCGTCGACCGCACGCAGTTCGCCGGTTTTCTGGCCGAAGAGCCCGTCGCGCAGCGGGAAGTATTTTTTGAGACCTTCCACTTCAATAACGTACTGGTTGTTCACGATGTGGACTCCGCTAACTCACTGTAAAAACAGGCGGCCTGGCGCTGCTGGCCGAGCAGCGCCGGGATGCCCTGGCGGCAGCGCTCGGTGGCGCGTTCGCAGCGATCGGTAAAGGCACACCAGGGCGGCAGGGCGGCTAAATCTGGCACCTGGCCGGGGATAGAATAGAGCCTGCGGCGGCGCTCGCCGGGAATGGGACGTGAGGCGATCAGTCCTTTGGTGTAAGGGTGTATTGGGTTGCGAAGCACGTCAGCCGTTGGCCCTTGCTCGACGATACGCCCTGCGTACATCACTACGACGTGCTCCGCCATCTGGGCGATAACGCCGAGATCGTGGGTGATCAGCATCAGCGCCATATGGTGCTGACGCGCCTGATCCCGCAGCAGCCGCAGGATCTGCGCCTGAACGGTCACGTCGAGCGCCGTGGTAGGCTCATCGGCGATCAGCAGCTTTGGCCGGCAGCTCAACGCCATGGCAATCATCACGCGCTGAAGCATGCCGCCGGAAAGCTGGTGCGGATAGCTTGCCATCAGGCTCTCCGCCCTCGCCAACCCAACCTCGGTCAGCATTTGGGTAGCCAGATTCCATGCGGATTTTGGCGTTTCCCCGCGATGGCGAATCAGCGGCTCGCAAAGCTGATCGCCGATAGTCAGCACCGGGTTCAGGGCGCTCATCGGCTCCTGGAAAATCATCGCCAGTTCGTTACCGCGTAAATCGGCCATTTGTGCAGGCTTGAGGCCGAGCAGATTTTTGCCCTGGAAGAGGATCTCGCCGCCGTCAATCCGCGCGGCCTGCGGAGGAAGTAGCCCCATCAGCGACATGGCGGTTACGCTTTTGCCGCAGCCGGATTCGCCGACGACGCCAACGGTTTGCCCGGCGCGAACGGTAAACGACACGTCCTGCACGGCACGCACGCGGCCATGCTCCCCGGCGAAGGAGAGGGAGAGGTGGTTAAACTCAATCAGCGTTTCGCTCATTTCACGCCTCGCTTCATTTTCGGATCCAGCGCGTCGCGCAGGCCGTCGCCCAGCACGTTAATCGCGATGACGGTGATAAAAATGGCGATCCCCGGCGGCATCCACAGCCAGGGGCGACGCTGGAAGTCGATCAGGCTATTGGCGCTGTCCATCATATTGCCCCAGGAAGGCGTAGGCGGCACCACGCCGAGGCCAAGGTAGCTGAGCGCCGATTCCATCAGGATGGCATTGGCCACCGCCATCGTCGCCATCACCACCAGAACAGGAATGGTGTTAGGCAGCAGATGACCGAACAGGCGACGGCGGGCGGAAAGGCCTAGTACGCGGGTTGCCAGCATAAAGTCGCGTTCGCGCAGCGAGAGGATTTGCCCTCGTACCAAGCGCGCCAGCTTCGGCCACTCCAGCAGGCTTAGCATGATAACCACCATGTAAATACGCGAGTCCGGCGAGAAGTCGAGTTCCGACAGCATGGCGCCGGCGACGATAAGCAGCGGCAGGCTCGGGATAGTCATGACCAGGTCGGCCAGGCGCATAATCAGCTTATCCGTCCAGCCACCGGCGTAGCCGGAAACCGCGCCGAGCAGGTAGCCGAGGGTGACCGAGAGCAGCATAGTAAGCAGGCCGATGATCAGAGAAATGCGCCCGGCCAGCAGCAGGCGGGTGTAGACATCACGCCCGAGGAAGTCGGTGCCAAGCCAGTGCACTTCACCTGGCGGTTTGTTGATCATCAGGGCATCTGTGGCATCGTCCTTCCACGGCGACCAGAGCGGCCCGAGGGCGCACCACACCGCCATGACAATCAGCAGAATCAGGCAAAACATTGCCAGACGATTACGCTTAAGCGCCTGCCAGGCTTGATGCCACGGCGACGGAGTGACCTGCGCCAGCGCCGGAATTTCCGCCTTGCGCAGGCGGCGGTTGGTGGAAAACAGAGAACTGAGCATCAGGACCTCACACGAATGCGCGGATCGGCCCACGCGTAGAGCACATCGGCGATCAGGTTGCCGAGGATGGTCAGCACCGCCAGGAACATCGTAAAGCCCATCAGGACCGGGTAATCGCGGGCGGCGAGGGAATCGATCTGGATGTGGCCAGCGCCGGGCCAGTTAAAGACTTTTTCGGTAATGATCGCGCCAGAGAACAGCCCCGGCAGCTCAAAGCCCAGCAGGGTGATGATCGGCAGCAGCGCGTTGCGCATGGCATGCTTGAGGATAACGGTGCGTTCGCGCAGCCCTTTGGCGCGGGCGGTGCGGATAAAGTCCATCTTCACCACGTCCAGCATGCTGGCGCGGAAATAGCGCGTCAGGCTGCCCGCCTGCAGCATCACCAGCGCCAGCACCGGGAGCACAAGGTGGGCGGCAACCTGCGTCACGTAGGCCCAGCCGGTGGCGTCGGTGCCGGTGTTGGTCATGCCGCCGACCGGCAGCCAGTGCAGGTCGACCGCGAACCACTTGATAAGCAGCAGGCAAAGGAAAAAGGTCGGGAAAGACATGGCGGCGAACACCAGCACGCTCACCAGATGGTCAAACAGTGAATTGGGCTTTATGGCTGAGGCAATGCCCACCGCAAGGCCAATCCCCCAGTAGAACACCAGCGCGATGGAGGCCAGCAGGAAAGAGTTCCAGATGTACTGATTCAGCAGCTGGCTGACCGGGATCTGGTACTGCAGGGAAAAGCCTAAATCCCCCGTGAGCAATTGCCCCAGCCAGTGGAGGTAGCGGGTGAACAGCGGCTGGTCGAGGCCGTAAATGGCTTTCAGTTCGGCGGCGCGGGCGGCGGTCAGCGTAATATTGCCGTCGATAAAGTCGCCGGGCGTTTTCGCGAACAGCATAAAGATGATAAACGAGGCGAACAGCAGCATCGGCAGGGTTTGCAGCAGACGCCGCAGAATAAAGTTTTTCATGACGTTCTCACTGCCGCCGCCCCGATAACAGGGTGGCGGCGAGGTTTACTGCGTTACTTAACGATTTTCACATCCGGCAGGCTGCCGGTCAGGCCGTTGTACACGTCTGGCTTAAAGCCGGTGACGCGGGCGCTGCTGGCGGACAGAATTTTGCGGTTGCCGAGCAGAATCACCGGGGGATCCGCAGCCAGCACTTTATACAGCTCGTGGTAGATGGTCTTGCGCTTCTCTTCATCGAGCGTGGCGTTGCCCTCGTTGATCAGCTTGTCCACCTGCGGATTGTTATAGCCGGACTCTTTGGCTTCGGTGCTGTAATAATCCCAGACGCCGTCGTGCGGATCGTTCAGCGTGCTGGTGCTGAAGGAGGCCAGATCGTAGTTGCCCGCTTTGCGCTGCGCCATCAGGGCATTGAAGTCGACGACCTGCGGCTTAAGCAGCACGCCGATCTGCTGCCAGTTCTCTTTGGCGATAGGGATCAGCGCGTCGTTCAGCACCTTTTTGCTGACCAGCAGCGTCAGCTCCAGACGTTTGCCGTCCTTCACGCGGATGCCGTCGGGGCCCGGTTTCCAGCCCGCGTCGTCCAGCAGCTTTTTCGCCTGCGCCGGATCGTATTTATACGGGTTCACGCCTTCCGCATTATAGGCCCAGGAGATCGGCGAGATCGGTTCGTTAGCCACGGTGCCGTAGCCCTGGTAAACCACGTCGATCAGCTTCTGGCGATCCAGGCCGTAGATCAGCGCCTGGCGCACTTTTACATCCCGCAGCGCCGGGCGGCGAACGTTGAACTCAACCTTGCTGTAGTCGCTGGAGCCATACAGGTTGATATTGGCGAAGCCCAGCAGTTTCAGCTGTTCGATATCGTCCGGACGTGAAGTAAATGAGTCGTAATCCGTCTCGCCGGTCTGGAACAGCTGGAAGTTAGTGGACGGGTTAGTTACGCGGTAGATAAAGCGCGGCGTTGGCGGCGTGCCGCGGTAGAAATGGGTGTTGGCGTGGAAGCGGATTTCCTGGCCCGGAATGTACTTCTCATAAACGTATGGGCCATTGCCAAGCGGTTTGCCGTGCAGGGTGCGCAGGTAATCCAGGTTGCCGCGCTGGTAGCCTTTGCCGTAGTACGCCTTCGACAGCACCGGGCCGCCAATCTTGCCGAGCGTAGTGGCCCCCGGCTGCGTGGTGGTGACCTGCAGCGTGAGCGGATCGATAACCTTCAGGCCGCTGACGCTGTCGGCTTTACCGGCTTTGTAATCCGCGCCGCCGGCGACGTTGGCAAGCGTAATGTCGGTATCGCCGTCATATTTCGGGTCATACAACACGGTGAGCGTGAACGCGACATCTTCGGCGGTCAGCGGGGAGCCGTCGCTAAAGGTCAGGCCAGGGCGCAGTTTGATGGTGTAGACCTTGCCGTCCGGGCTGACTTTCCAGCTTTCGGCGAGGCCCGGCACCAGGTTACCGTGGCTGTCCCAGTCAATCAGTCGCGAGAAGATGACGTTGGTGACGTTTTCATCCCAGCCGTTAACGAAGAAATAGGGGTTAAAGATACCCTGCGGCTCAGAAATTCCGGCCACCACCGTGTCTTTGCGCAGCTTAGCGGTGGCTGGGATCTGGCTTGCGTCGGTGGCCGGCGTGATGCCTTCCTTTAAGATTTCGTCGGCTGCCGCCGCGCCGGAGAAAACCACCACGCTGCTAATCAGGGCTGCCCGTAAGGCCAGGCGAAAGCGCGTGGGTTTTGTTTGTAATGCGTCAAGTAACCTGGCCAATAGCATTCCCTCAAGATTTTTTGCTGTAAAATTTACAAATCATGACGAAAGATAAAAGCCGGGATTGTCACTGTCTAACAACGAAATGCTATGGCTTATAGCCATTTGTTCCTTTGGGCTGACGAAAAGACGAGGCCGATCTCAATGCAGGAGCCAGCATTACGCTCCTGAACGGGCGTTTTCAAAGTGTAACCATTCCTTGCCACTCTTCGCTTCAGGTGTTAAAAGGTGCCCCTTTGACAAATCACAAAGGAGCAGGGCGTGAAAAACACGTCAGTCGCATCTGAGGATGCGGGGCCTGAGGATGGCCATCAACTACAGCGCGGCTTGCAGAACCGCCATATTCAGCTGATTGCGCTGGGCGGCGCTATCGGCACCGGACTTTTTCTCGGCATTGGCCCGGCGATTCAGATGGCCGGCCCCGCCGTGCTTCTGGGCTACGGCGTGGCGGGAATCATTGCGTTCCTGATCATGCGCCAGCTTGGTGAGATGGTTGTTGAAGAGCCCGTCTCAGGTTCATTTTCCCATTTTGCTTATAAATACTGGGGGCCGTTCGCCGGGTTCCTGTCCGGCTGGAACTACTGGGTGATGTTTGTGCTGGTCGGCATGGCCGAGCTGACCGCAGGCGGCATTTATATGCAGTACTGGTTCCCGGAAGTGCCGACCTGGACCTGGGTCGCTCTGTTCTTTGTGGTAATTAACGCCGCAAATCTGGTGAACGTGCGCCTTTACGGCGAGATGGAGTTCTGGTTTGCGCTTATTAAGGTGCTGGCGATTGTCGGCATGATTGCCTTCGGCATCTGGCTGCTGGCCTCTGGCCACGGCGGCGAACGTGCGAGCGTCAGCAACCTCTGGCAGCACGGCGGCTTCCTCGCCACCGGCTGGCACGGGTTAATTCTGTCGCTGGCGGTGATCATGTTCTCGTTTGGCGGACTGGAGCTTATCGGCATTACCGCGGCGGAAGCGCGCTCACCGCAAACCACGATCCCGAAGGCGGTTAACCAGGTGGTGTACCGCATTCTGCTGTTCTACATTGGTTCGCTGGTGGTGCTGCTGTCGCTTTACCCGTGGCTGGAAATTAAGTCTAACAGCAGCCCGTTCGTGATGATTTTCCACGAGCTGAACAGCAACATAGTCGCCTCTGCGCTCAACTTCGTCATTCTGGTGGCTTCGCTGTCGGTCTATAACAGCGGCGTTTATTCTAACAGCCGCATGCTTTTTGGCCTGTCCGTGCAGCGCAATGCGCCTAAATTCCTGGCGAAGATCAGCCGTGGCGGCGTGCCGGTGAACTCGCTGCTGCTGTCCGGGGCGATTACTTCGCTGGTTGTCGTCCTCAACTATCTGCTGCCGCATGAGGCCTTTGGCCTGCTGATGGCGCTGGTGGTGGCGACGCTGCTGCTGAACTGGATTATGATCTCGCTGGCGCACCTCAAGTTCCGCCGCGCCATGCGCAGCAAGGGGCATGAAACCAGCTTCAAGGCGCTGCTGTACCCGTTCGGCAACTACCTGTGCATTGCCTTTATGATGATGGTGCTGGGGCTGATGTGCACGATCGACGGGATGCGCCTCTCCGCGCTGCTGTTGCCGGTGTGGATCGTGTTCCTGTTCGCTGCCTTTAAGCTGCTGCGTCGTAGAGCTTAAACCGTGGAAAAAGCTTAACAGCAGTTGATTTTGCTAAACCGGGCGTTGCCGCCAGCGATGCCCGGTATCCTGACCTTCAGAAATTACGCTATTATGCTGCCCTAACTCTAAACGAAGCGGATGTTTAAAAGGGCAGGGCAATGAGCGTTAGTCGGAAAGGAATGCTGTATGTGTTGTTTGCGGCGGTACTGTGGGGAAGTTCAGGGGTGTGCGCCCAGTACATTATGGAGCAGAGCCATATTTCCTCGGCGTCGCTGACCATGCTGCGGCTGCTGTTTTCTGGCCTCATTCTGCTAATGCTGTCGTTTATGCACGGGGACAAGATCTTCGCCGTGTTTAAGCAGCGCGACGACCTGATTTCTCTGCTGATCTTTACGCTTTGCGGTGCCCTCACGGTGCAGTTGACCTTTCTGTTAACCATCGAGCACTCTAACGCCGCGACCGCGACGGTCCTGCAATTCCTCTCGCCAACCATTATCGTCGCCTGGTTTGCCTTCGTGCGTAAAAAGCGCTCCGGCAAGCTGGTGTATGCCGCGATTGGCACTTCACTCATCGGCACCTTTGTGCTGGTGACCCACGGCAATCCGGCGTCGATTACTATTTCGGGCAGCGCGCTGTTCTGGGGGATTGCCTCCGCGTTCGCCGCTGCATTCTATACGACCTGGCCGTCGAAGCTGATCGCGCGCTACGGCACGTTACCCGTAGTGGGCTGGAGTATGCTGCTGGGTGGCGCGGCTTTACTGCCGTTTTACGCCAGCCAGATCGGCAGCTTTACCGCGACCGGCGGCACGCTGCTGGCCTTCTTCTACCTGGTCATCGTGGGCACGGCGATCACCTTCAGCCTCTACCTGACCGGCGCACAAATGATTGGCGGGCCAAAGGCCAGTATTCTTAGCTGTGCGGAGCCGTTGAGCAGCGCGCTTTTGTCTGTACTGCTTCTGGGTATTAGCTTTACGCTGCCGGACTGGCTCGGGTCGCTGTTGATTATTTTTTCTGTCGTCCTTATCTCTCTCGATTCCCGGGGCAGGCTGCATTCACGCTAATGATTTACATTTTGCAAGGTTTAATTACCACCGGAAATATCATATTTTGGGGGGAAGTAATTACCCACTATACTATGGTAAAAGGTGCCCTCCGGGCGAAAGTCTGCACCTCCGACAAAGGTATTTCAGCGTGATGATTGATAATCTAATTGAGCGTATTTCCACCGCCTTAGACGCCGAATATACCCTTGAAGGTTTGGTGAGACAGCTGCTGGAGATGCTTGAGCTGGTGACTAACATGGAGTCCACCTACCTGACCCGCATCGACGCCGAGGGCAGCCAGCAGCAGATTGTTTTTTCCCGCAATACTAAGACGATGAATATTCCCGAAGGACTCACCGTTCCCTGGGAAGACACGCTGTGCAAGCGCGCTTTAGACGAAGGTCGACGTTATACCTGTAATGTCGCAAGCGTCTGGGGCGACTCTGAGGCGGCTAAGGCGCTGGGCATTGTGACTTACGTCAGCACGCCCGTGACCCTCGCCGATGGCTCGCTTTACGGCACGCTGTGTGCCGCCAGCTCCGAGCAGCGCATACTCACCGACCACAGTGAACAGGTTCTGCAGCTCTTTTCTCAGCTGATTGCTCAGCAGATCCAGAATGAGCAACTGATGAAAAAGCTTCAGCAGGCAAACGTCGCGTTGACCGCCGCCAGCTACACTGATGAGTTAACCGGCCTTCCCAATCGCCGGGCGGTCTTCGATCAGCTTCCCCGCCTGTTCTCCCGCGCCAAAGACGACGCCCGCTACGTGCTGGTAGCCTTCGCCGACCTGGATGGATTTAAGCAGATAAACGACGTGCACGGCCATGAAACCGGGGATGATTTTCTTTGCGCTGTGGGTAAACGGCTCAAAGAGGAAGCCAGAGGTGATGAGGTGGTGGGGCGTCTCGGCGGGGATGAGTTTATCGTCGCCGGAGGCGGGCCCGCTGAGTACAGCGAGGCGCTGCGTGCGGCAACCGCCTTCCGCACCCGGCTCTCAGCGCTGCTCAGCGGGAAGTATCAGCTTAAATCCTGCGTGATTGACTACGAAGGGCCAAGCATCGGCGTGGTTGCCATTAATCCTGCTACGACAACGCCTGACGGCGCGCTGCGGGAGGCCGATACGCTGATGTATGTCGATAAGAAACGCCGTAAAAACGGCGCGGCGGTAAGCTAACCGCCGCGCTCAGCCGTCAGGACGCCGGCGTTACCTCTACCGCACTGCCGCTTAGCTCGGTGACCAAATCGTTTACGCCGTCGCTCATGTTGACAAAGCGGGTGAGCGGCGAGCGGGTGACCACGACAAATACACCTACGTTCTTCTGCGGCACCATCGCCATATAGGTGATGAAACCGCCGCCGCCGCCCGTTTTCTGAATAATGCCCGGACGACCCTCTTTCGGCGACATCCAGACCCAGCCCATGCCCAGGGCATCAGCTTTTCCCGGCACGTCCATGCCAATCACTTTATGCAGCTGGCTACGCTGATAAATCAGGGTTTGCATTCTGTCGGCCTGGTCGCCGCGACGATGGAAGTCGGAAGAGAGGAACTGCTGCATCCAGCGCATCATATCGCCCGGCGTGGAGTAGACGCCACCGCTGCCGACGGCAGCCAGCGTGTTATCGCACGGGCTGGCCCCTTTTTCGGCGATCATCAGGCGTTTGCACTGGTCTGGCGAGGGGGTAAAGGTCGTATCTTTCATGCCCAGCGGGCGGGCAATTTGCTCATCGAATAAATCTGCATAGGGCCTGCCGGTTGCACGAGACAGCGCATCGGCCAGCAGGTCAAAGGCCAGGTTTGAATAGGCGGCGACGGTGCCCGGCGCGGCCTTAAGCGTGGCCTGCGAGAGCCAGTTCCAGCGCTGATCCCGCGTAGGCCAGGTGAAGACCGTGCGGTGTGCAGCGCCGCCGGGCTGTTCGCGCGGCAGGGAGCTGGTGTGGGTTGCCAGGTTAATCAGCGTGATCGGCTGGCCGTTAAAGGTCGGCACCCGGGCACCCGGCGGCGCATATTTGCTGAGGGGATCGTTAAGCTGGACTTTCCCCTGGTCGAGCATTTTGACCAGCATTTCGCTGGTCATCAGCTTGGTCAGCGAGGCGATACGAATCACCGAATCCAGCTGCGGGCGAACGTTGTTGCCCGGTCTGGTCTCACCGAAGCTGCGAAACACCCGCTGGTTTCCATCGATCACGACGATGGCCATTCCGGTCGCACCGCTGCCGTAGTAAATATGGTTTGCGTAGCGGTCAACAACGTCGGCGGCAAATTCCGGCGACGGTGACGGTTGCGCAAAACTGAGCGCCGGAAGCAGGGCTGCGGCCAGCATAAGAAGACGAGGAAGACGAGTTTTCAACGCAAAAATCCAGTTAGAAAAACAAAGCGGTATTGCAGGTATTTATACTACTCTGCGCCCTTATGCAAAGCGTCAATTCAGCATTTGTCGCCGGAAAAGCGTAAACGTGCATTACATCCCCCGCGGGTTGAATAAAAGTTTGTCAGCTGACGCGTAATGACACACTTTTCGGCTATTTATTAATCAGCGCCACGTGTATAACCCGAAGGGTGCAATAAATGCTCTGAAAGGCGTTCAGAACAGACAATTTTTCTGCGCTGTTTTGACAAAAAGTGCGTATTATCCTGCCGGATATTTATTGCTTGTCTGCAACTATTTCTCCCTCCCGGAATCTTAGTAATGACCCAAGGCGTACCGCGACTGACTGAGTTCTTTATGCGATACACAACCCTCTCGCATAAAGAAGTTGATATGTCTAATAAACCACTGTTTTTTAAATGTCTTTTGCACCCTCGCTATTGGTTTACCTGGTTCGGACTGGGGATACTCTGGCTGTGGGTCCAGCTCCCTTACCCGGTATTGATGAGGATGGGCGATCTTATTGGTCGTTTTTCCATGCGTTTCCTCAAGCGTCGGGTCACCATTGCTCGCCAGAATCTCCGCCTTTGCTTCCCGCACTACAGCGACGCGCAGATTGATCTCATCGTCCGCAAAAATTTTGGTTCGCTCGGGATGGGGCTCATCGAGACCGGCATGGCCTGGTTCTGGTCAGATGCGCGGGTTCGCAAGTGGTTTGAGGTCCGCGGCCTCGAGCACATCAACACCGCCTGCGAAAAAGGCAAAGGTGTGATGGTCATCGGCGTGCACTTTATGTCGCTTGAGCTGGGGGGACGCGTGATGGGATTGTGTCGCCCGATGATGGCGATGTACCGTCCTCATAACAACAAGGTGATGGAGTACGTGCAGACCCGTGGGCGTTCGCGTTCCAATAAAGCGATGCTCGACAGGCGCAACCTGAAAGGGATGGTGAAGGCGCTGAAATCCGGTGAGGCCGTGTGGTTCGCCCCGGACCAGGATTACGGCCCGAAAGGCAGCTCTTTTGCGCCCTTCTTTGCCGTTCAGGAGGCGGCGACAACCAACGGGACATTTACCATTGCTCGCCTGGCAAAAACCCGCCATCCTGACGACCGTCCTGATCCGCAAAACCGGGGGAACGGGCTACCAGCTGGTGATTGAGCCTGAGTTTTGTGACTACCCGGGCGAAGATGAGCAGGCCGCCGCGGCCTATATGAACCGCAAGATTGAGCACGAGATCATGCGCGCACCGGAGCAGTATCTGTGGCTGCATCGCCGCTTTAAAACCCGGCCTTTTGGCCATGCCGGGCTCTACACGATTTAATCCTCTGGCAGGTATGCTACGCTTTTTTCTTCTTATCTGAGGAGAGTCAGCATGCCTGCACCACGCGTTGTGATGGTTATCGATATGCAAAACGGCGTCTTAGCGTTTCCCCGTCATGCACGTGAGCAAACCGCCGCCAGGCAGCGAAGCCTTTGACATTATTCCCGAACTGCATTGCCCCAAAGGGGCGCTGTATGTGGTCAAAACGGCCAGCGATGCTCATACCACGGCAGACCGCGCAGCGGTGAGCGCCGAGGCGTTGATTCAGCACCATAATGAGGTATGGGCTAACCTGTCGATTCCGGGCAATACCCTGGCAGTGAAAACCACGGCGGCTATTCTGGAAGGCTGGAGCTAAATGATGTAAGCCGCTCTCACTCTTTGATACAACATTCAGCAAGCATTATCGTAGAACGTTCGCTATAACCAGCAGATATAACAACAAAAAGTCGTATCAGGAGTGCTGTAATGTTTAAATCTTTCTTCCCGTCACCGAAGCTGTTTTTTATTTCGGCGGCAATATGGGGACTGCTCGCAGTGTTATTCTGGCAGGCCGGCGGCGGCCTGTGGTTAGAAAACCTCGCGGGCGCCAGCCAGCAAATACCCATTAGCGCAGCCCGTTTCTGGACGCTAAAAGCCTTTGTTTTCTATGCTTTTTACGCTGTCTGCGTTGGCCTGTTTGCCGGGGTATGGGCGTTGGTGAGCCCACATCCGTGGCAGCGCTGGTCGATTCTTGGCTCCTCGCTGATTGTTTTTGTGACCTGGTTTATGGTCGAACTGGGCGTGGCGATTAACGCGTGGTATGCGCCGTTCTTTGACCTTATCCAGACCGCGTTAGCTTCCCCGAACAAAGTCCCGCTGCAGCGATTCTATAGCGAAACCGGCGTCTTTCTCGGTATTGCGCTGATTTATGTTACCGTCGGTGTGCTGAATAGCTTCTTTATCAGCCACTACGTGTTCCGCTGGCGTACCGCGATGAACGACTACTATATGGAAAACTGGCAGAAGCTGCGCCATATCGAAGGGGCGGCCCAGCGTGTGCAGGAAGACACCATGCGCTTTGCCTCAACGCTTGAGGATATGGGCGTGAGCCTGCTGCAGTCGGTCATGACGCTGATTGCCTTCCTGCCGATTCTGGTGGCGTTGTCTCCGCACGTTAAGGAGTTGCCGATTGTTGGCGCGGTGCCTTACGGGCTGGTGATTGCGGCGATTATCTGGTCGCTGATGGGAACCGGCCTGCTGGCTGCGGTGGGGATAAAACTGCCGGGGCTGCAGTTTAATAACCAGAAAGTTGAGGCTGCTTACCGTAAAGAGCTGGTTTACGGGGAAGACGACGGGAGCCGGGCGACGCCGCCGACGGTGAAAGCGCTATTTGGCGACGTTCGACATAACTACTTCCGCCTCTATTTCCATTACACCTATTTTAATATCGTGCGCATTCTTTACCTGCAGATAGACAACGTGTTTGGCCTGTTCCTGCTGTTCCCTTCGATTGCCGCAGGCGCGATTACTCTGGGGCTGATGCAGCAGATAACCAACGCCTTTGGCCAGGTGCGCGGCTCGTTCCAGTACCTGATCAGCTCCTGGACCACGCTGGTCGAGCTGATGTCTATCTACAAACGTCTGCGCAGCTTTGAACGAACGCTGCAGGATGTACCGGTGCCGGGTACCGAAGAGGCCGTCTGAGGCAAAAAGAAAAGGGATGACAAGCTGTCATCCCTTTTTTTGATCAGTGCCCTGCGGAAGGGGCACCCGGTGCGCCAGCCCGCACAAACGGCGGACGGGCAAACCAAATCACCAGAATCAGCGCCATAAAGCCCCAGCCCAGCAGCCAGAAGTAGTCGATGGTCGACATCATATAGGCCTGTTGCTCAATGGTTTTATCCACCACGGCGAGATGCTGCTGCGTGGCGCCGCCCATCTTATGCAGATAATCCACCGCCGAAGGGTTATAGGCCGACACGCTCTCCGTGAGGTTCGCGTGATGGTAAACCTCGCGGCGTGACCAAATCCAGGTGGTCAGGGAAGAAGCAAAGGAGCCGCCGAGCACGCGGAAGAAGGTTGCCAGGCCAGAGCCCTCTGCGACCTCAACGCCGTGCAGGTTCGACAGCACAATAGTGGTTATCGGCATGAAGAAGAATGCCACGCCAATCCCCATGAACAGCTGCACCTCGGCGATGGTGCGAAAATCCACGCTGGTATTAAACTGCGCGCGCAGCAGGCACGATGCGCCCATGGTCAGGAACGACAGCGTGGCCAGCAGGCGCATATCAACCTGGCTGGCGTAGCGCCCGACAATCGGCGTAAGCAATAGCGGCAGCACGCCCATCGGCGCCGCGGCAAGCCCGGCCCAGATAGCGGTATAGCCCATCTGGGTTTGCAGCCACTGCGGCAGAATAATGTTGATGGCGAAGAACGCCGCATAGCCTAGCGTCAGGGACAATGTGCCGATGGCAAAGTTGCGGTCGGCGAACAGCCGCAGATTGACGATCGGGTGGCGCTCTCCCAGTTCCCAGATGACAAACGACACCAGCGCAACCGCGGAGATAACCGACATGGTGATGATTTCCGGCGAGGCGAACCAGTCAAGATCGTTCCCTTTATCCAGCACAACCTGAAGCAGCCCGACGCCGAGCACCAGCAGCGCAATACCGATGTAGTCGATAGGGGCGATGGTGGTGGTCTCTTCGCGCTCGCGCAGCTGCGTCCACACCACGATGGCGGCAAAGATCCCGATCGGCACGTTGATGTAGAAGATCCACGGCCAGGAATAGTTATCGGTGATCCAGCCGCCGGTAATGGGGCCAACAATCGGCGCGACAACCGTCACCATCGACAGCAGCGCCAGCGCCATACTTCGTTTGCTGGAGGGGAAGATAATCAGCAACAGCGTCTGGCACATCGGAAACATCGGTCCGGCGAAAAAGCCCTGCAGCGCGCGGAAGATAATCAGCTCGGTCATGCTGTGGGCAAAGCCGCAGAGGAACGAGGTGAGGGTGAACAGCGCCACGGAACCCACGAACAGCTTGAGCTGTCCGAAGCGGCGGGTAAACCAGCCGGTCAGCGGCAGGGCAATGGCGTTACACACCGCAAACGAGGTGATAACCCAGGTGCCCTGGTCAGCGCTGACGCCGAGGTTACCGGCTATCGTCGGCAGCGCCACGTTAGCGATGGTGGAGTCCAGCACCTGCATAAAGGTGGCCAGCGACAGCGCAATCGTCGCCAGCAGCAGGCTGGGGGGCGTAAACGCCGCCTTATCTTGCATAACGACTCTCTTAGCGGTTGGCTGACGCTACCGGCTGGCTGTTGTCATGAAGGATTTTCTTGACCAGTTTGTCGGCGTTGTCCAGCGCGTTCTGATAAACGTCGGTGCTGAAGCGTGGTGCGGCGACGGTTTTTTGCGGCAGCAGGTGGCCGTCAGCATTGCGGATATCCACGCGAGCGAACATCGACAGCCCTACGCGAAGCGGGTGTTTCTGCATGTCATGCGGATCCAGCTTAATACGGACCGGCAGGCGCTGAACGATTTTGATCCAGTTGCCGCTGGCGTTCTGGGCCGGTAACAGCGAGAAGGCGCTGCCTGTGCCGATGCCGAGGCTTTCAATGGTGCCCTGGTACTTCACGTCGTCGCCGTAGAGATCGGCGGTCAGCGTAACCTTCTGCCCGAGACGCATATCCTGCATCTGGCTCTCTTTGAAGTTGGCGTCAACCCACACCTGGTCCAGCGGCACTATTGCCAGCAGGGTGGTGCCGGAATCGACGCGCATCCCCAACTGAACGGCGCGTTTAGCCACGAAACCGCTAACCGGCGCGACGATAGTGCTGCGGGCGTTGTCGAGGAAGCGCTGGCGCAGCGTGGCCACGGCACTTTTAATTTCCGGGTGGCTGTCGATAACCGTGTCATCCACCATCGCGAGGTTAGTGCGCAATGCCTGCTGGGCGGCGGCAAGATCGCTTTGCGCGCTGGTGACCGCATCGCGGTAGTGGGACAGGTCTTCAGCGGCAATGGCGCCGGTCGCAAAAATTTTCTGGCGGCGGGCGTAGTCGCTTTGCGCGGTCTGCAGCGCTACCTGCTTAGCGGCAACCTGAGCCCGGTAGTTATCCGCGGTACTGTAAAGTCCACGTACCTGACGCACGGTATTCGCCAGGTTGGCCTCCGCCTGCTGGAGAGCGATTTCGGTGTCGCTTGGGTCAAGCTGCACCAGCGGCTGCCCCGTTTCCACGTAGTCCCCCTCGTCGACGCTGACCTGAGTCACCGTACCGCCAATTTGCGGCGTCAACGTGACCTGGTTGCCGTTGACGTAGGCGTCGTCGGTTGTTTCGTAATAGCGCGCGTAGAGCATGTACCACGCCACGCAGCCCGCGCCAATCAGAAGCAGGATGATAAGAAAAATAGCAAAGTTACGCTTGCGCTTGCTCGGCATGCGCTCAACCTGCTCAGTAGAGGTTTGCATTTATATATGGCCTTAATCAGAAAGCTTAAAGGTGGCGCTCGGTGATCTCATCCGGCAGCATTTTGAGCAGCAGGTCGTTAAGCTGCTGTGATTCTTCAGGCGTCAGGCGCTCGGTGAGCATGCCGATGATCGAATCCAGCGCTTCGTTCTGGAAACTTTCGCATATCTGCTGCCCTTTTTCGGTCAGCGCCAGGATCACCTGGCGTTTATCTTCGGGATTCACATGTCGCACGATCAGATCTCGCTTCACCATTCGCTCAAGCATACGGCTCATGGCGCCGGTATCCATGACCAGATTTTTGCTGACTTCAACCGGGCTGTTAAAGCCCTTATAGATACTGATCAGAACCTTAAATTGCGGGCCGGTGATCCCTATCGGTGCAAAATACTGGCCGATAAGCTGGTCTTTGAACTGGTTAGACAGGTGAATCAGCAGGCCAAGGTGCAGGGGAAAGGGGGAGATATCCGTAGAGTTGCTCATGATATTTGCCTGGTCAGTAGTTACAAAAGAAATTACTGACCAGGCATCTAATTGTCAACGTTATGTCAGGATGAGAGCACGTTTTGTCAGCCCACCAGCCAGGACTGGGCCTCTTTTTTCATCGCCATTTCGAGGTCTGAGCCCTGCGTTGCAAACACGCGTTGTACAGGAAAGCCTGATTTTTCCAGCAGATAGGCGAGAGGAGCGTAGGCTGCCGGGTAGCGTTTTGCCGCCTCTTTATCAATGTCCACCGGGCCAAACGGGAAGTCGAATGAGCCAAAATCATAAACCACCTGGCGGCGCAGAATTCGCCAGACGCCCTGGCGTTTTTCCAGCATGTCATAGAAACGGTTATGGCAGGTGGCGCCCATTTCTAACCTGTGGTTTTGGCCAATAATCATGGCGTTGGTTTCAGAGATCGCCTTGTCTTGTGTGCTATTGAAGCTGACAACCGGCGTGCCAATCAGGTGTTTGGTACTGATGTCGGACTTGCCCATCCGCATTGAGCCTTTGATAAATTCGCTGGCAAGGCCCTCAAACCAAGTGACTTCGATAGTGCCTTCCGGGTGGAAGAGCGCAGATAGCTTGTCCCACTGGGCAAGATCCCGGTGCATCCAGCCGTTGATTAAGTCGTTGATGGCGAGGCGATCCTGCAAATAGTCACTGTTCATATAGGGCTCCTGTAAAGGTGAGAAGCCATTGTTGCTCCGCGTTATTGATAAATGAAATATATTGATATGATGATTCAATCATTAAAACTGATGGCTAATGAGCATGGAATTAAGACACCTTCGCTACTTCGTGACGCTGGCCGAAACCGGTCATTTTGGCCAGGCCGCCGCGCGGCTGCACATTGTCCAGCCCGCGCTAAGTATGCAGATTCGCGCGCTGGAAGACGAAGTCGGCGGGTCGCTCTTTACGCGCACCAGCCGTAAGGTCGAGCTAACGGAAGCGGGAAGATTGCTGCTGCCGGAGGCGAGACGCACGCTTGAACAGGCCGAGCACGGTAAAAAAATAGTTCAGAGAGCGCTGCGGGGCGAAACCGGCCTGGTAAGAATTGGCTTTGCCGGTAACGCCGTGGTTTCCGGCTGCTTGATGAACGACGTTCGCGCTTTCCGCCGGCTTCTGCCGGAGGTTGAGCTTCAGCTTCAGGAAATGTCACCCCTCGCGCTCGGTGAGGCGCTCAGGCAGCGGACTGTCGACGTGGCTTACACGCCGCTGATGGGCGAGCTTGCCGAAGATATTGAGGCGGTAAAAATTGCGGAATGGCCGATGATGGTCGCGGTGGCAGAAGGCAGCCCGCTGGCGGCCGAAAAGCGGATCACGCTTGAGATGCTGGCGCAGGTTCCTCATATTCAGTTCGCCGCCGGCGAGGGCGACCAGGCGCTGGAGCTGGTTCGGGAGCGGTGGGGCAGTGAAGCCCCCGCGCCGCTATACCGCGCATCCAGCACGCTTGGCGCGCTGGCAATGGTGGCCTCTGGTTTTGGCATTGCGCTGCTGCCGCATTCTTTTACCCACATGGCTATCCCGCACCTGGTTTATCAGCCAATTTCCGATCGGCGACTGACGGCTGAATTGCTATTGTTAAGTCGCCGCGATGAAACTCAGGGGGCCGTGAAGGCCTGGGTTCGTCTGGCCCTGAAAAATAATCACAACGAAACGTAATGAGGATGTCTTATTGAACAGGCAGCATGGATTGATGGCGCTCTCTCTGGGAGCCTTGTTGGTATTGACTGGGTGTACAACCAAAGGCAGCACGCCGACCTCAACAACGACCGCGGCAGCTAAGCCAATAGATATCGAAACCGTTGCCCAGCGGAAAATCCCCGAAGGCGTAAAGGACAGGGCCGGGCTGGCAAAAGACCTGCTGACGACCCTAAAAAGCCAAAACCTGGAGCAGAGCGAAGAGAACATTTGCTCCGTGCTGGCCGTGGCGCTGCAGGAGTCTAATTTGCAGGCCGATCCTGCCGTGCCGGGGCTGAGCAAAATCGCCTGGAAAGAGATAGACCGCCGCGCCGAGGGCATGCACATTCCGCCGCTGCTGGTGCATACCGCGCTGCGTATTAACTCTCCCAACGGCAAGAGCTACAGCGAAAGGCTGGATAATGTCAAAACCGAAGGGCAGCTTAGCGCCATTTTTGATGATTTTCTGACCATGGTGCCGATGGGGCAGAAGCTGTTCGGCAGCTTTAACCCGGTGAGAACCGGCGGCACGATGCAGGTCAGCGTGGCCTTTGCCGAGAAGCACACCGACGGCTATCCGTGGAAGATGGAAGGCACCGTTCGCCAGGAAGTGTTCACTCGCCGCGGCGGGTTATGGTTTGGCACCTATCACCTGCTGAATTATCCGGCTAACTACAGCAAACCCCTGTATCGCTTTGCCGACTACAATGCGGGCTGGTACGCCAGCCGAAATGCCGCCTTTCAGAGCGCGGTCAGTCGCGCTACCGGCGTGAAGCTGGCGCTGGACGGCGACCTTATCCTCTATACCAGCGATAAGCCGAGCAGTACCGAGCTGGCGGTACGTAAACTCTCAAGGCAGCTGGACATGAGCGACAGCGAAATTCGCCGGGCGCTGAACAAGGGTGACAGTATTGGGTTTGAAACAACCAGCCTCTACAAGCAGGTCTTTGCGATAGCGGAGAAAAAGGCGGGTCAACCGTTACCCAGAGAGATGCTGCCGGGGATCACGCTGGAAAGCCCCAAAATTACCCGAAATCTGACGACAGCCTGGTTTGCTAAGCGGGTGGACGACAGACGGGCCAGCTGTATGCTGCGCTAAACGTCGCTGAGGGGAGATTCAGGGCGTTCACTTTGGCTCAGTAAAACCAGGCCGAGTGACGGCGATGGCGCAGGCGCAGCGTCAGCGCGACGATGCCAATAGCCAGCGTGCCCAGAAGAAAAGGAATAAGCCCAAACACGGTGCTGACCGCAAGGCCCATCTCAATGCGCGGGCGGCTGGCATCGTTGCTTTGAGCCAGATATTCCAGCACGCCGGGAGCCTGGACGATAAGATTCAGCATTTGGGTGGCGACCCAGAAGCAAAACAGCACGAACAGCGCATAGGCAATGTTGCCCGGCACCGACCCCTCCGTTTTGGTCGTCATTATTACCCGAGTTGCCGGAATAACGGCCTTCGAGAATGAAACATCAGCCATCGTGACCTCCCGTAAAATTGCAATGCGAATCAAACATGTGACTCCCCATAACGCGAATTCTGGCAGGTCCCGGGCGTTGTCAATATCAGATTGCTGGTAATTTAAGGGGCAGAATTCTCCGGAATTTGCATTATTTGCTCAACTTCACATTTCCGTAACTTAATGGAAATTTTCTTAACAATATGCTGGCGAGGCCTGAGGTCACGGCGCGTTTCCCTGGCCGCGATGTGCAACAATAGCGGCAGGCTTATTTTTGAATGCGTGAGGCGGCAATGTTAACCCTGAAAATGCGTCGTGACTGGCACTACTATGCGGTGGCGATAGGGCTGATTTTTATTCTTAACGGTGTGGTGGGCCTGCTGGGGCTGGAAACTACGGGCTGGCAAAGCTATGCGGTGGGGCTGGTGACCTGGGGGATTGGCTTCTGGCTTGCTGGCTTTATTATCCGCCGTCCCCGGGAAGAGTCGGAAACGGCGGAGCCTTAAGGATTACGAGGTGATTGAGCTTTTCAGCGCGCAATCCTGCTGGTGGTGCTCAAGGGCAAGCTCAATCAGGCGGGTAATCAGCTCCTGATAGCCGATGCCGCTGGCCTGCCACAGCTTGGGATACATACTGATGTTGGTGAAGCCCGGCAGCGTATTAATCTCGTTGATGATCACGTCGTTGTTTTCTGTCAGGAAGACGTCGACGCGGGCCATGCCGCTGCACTCCAGCGCCTGATAGGCGCGAACCGCGATTTTACGGATCTTGTCGTTAACGTCGGCATCAATCGCCGCCGGAACGACCACCTTCGCAGCCTGCTCGTCAATGTACTTGGTGTCGTAGGAGTAAAACTCGCTGTTGACGACGATTTCGCCGCAGGTGCTGGCCTGCGGGTAGTCATTCCCGAGCACGGCGCATTCGATTTCACGGCCTTTAATACCCGTCTCCACCACCACTTTATGGTCAAACTCAAAGGCGAGCGCTACCGCTGCGTGGTACTGCTCTTCGTTGTTGGCTTTGCTCACGCCGACCGAGGAGCCCTGGTTGGCTGGTTTGACAAACAGCGGCAGGCCGAGCTGTTTTTCCACCTCGGCGAAGCTGATTTTTGTGCGGTTAGCACGCGTCAGGGTGATAAACGGCGCGACGTTCAGGCCCGCATCGCGCAGCAGGCGTTTGGCAACGTCTTTGTCCATGCTCACCGCCGAGCCCAGCACGCCGGAACCGACAAACGGCAGATTGGCAACGCGCAGCAGCCCCTGCAAAGAGCCATCTTCACCCAGCGTGCCGTGCACAATAGGGAAAATCACGTCTATCTGCGAAAGCTGTTCCGCGCTGCGGGGTTCAATAAGCTGATGTTCAGTCTGACCCGGAACCAGCGCCACGCTCTTCTCTGACCGGTTCAGGGCGATAAGCGCCGGGTTATTGGCGTTCAGCAGGTAGCTGGAGGCATCGTTGATGTGCCACTGGCCCTGTTTATCAATGCCCAGCAGCACAACATCAAATTTCGACTTATCAATGGCGTCGACGATATTTTTTGCCGACTGCAGCGACACCTCGTGTTCTGCCGATTTCCCACCAAACACGATACCAACCCGCAGTTTTGCCATGCCTTTAATCCACCCATCACTTTACGAAAGTGGACAACATAGCACGCTCATAACGGGGATTCATGTGGTTCCTGCATCAACAGCTCCGGCGGGTCAGGATATGTGCTTTAGTAAACAATCATTTCTCTGGCGTCATGATAACGACGGGCGCTGACGGCAATATTCATTAGTGTGATAAGCTTTGCAGAAATCGTTCTGCACTGGGGCATCCCCTTTGAAAAAACGCGCTATGGAGTCCTGGAAAGTAAACCTTATTTCGGTCTGGTTCGGCTGCTTCTTTACCGGCCTTGCGATTAGCCAGATTTTGCCTTTTCTGCCGCTCTACGTTGAGCAACTCGGCGTGACCTCCCATCAAGCGCTCTCTCTTTGGTCCGGCCTCACCTTCAGCGTAACGTTTTTAGTCTCGGCGATTGTCTCGCCGATGTGGGGCAGCCTGGCGGATCGCAAGGGGCGCAAACTAATGCTGCTTCGCGCCTCTTTTGGCATGGCGGTGGCGATTTTGCTGCAGGCTTTTGCCACTAACGTCTGGCAGCTTTTCCTGCTGCGGGCGGTAATGGGATTAACGTCAGGCTATATCCCTAATGCGATGGCGCTGGTGGCCTCTCAGGTGCCGCGCGAGCGGAGCGGCTGGGCCATTAGCACGCTCTCTACCGGGCAAATTAGCGGCGTGATTGTGGGTCCCCTGCTGGGCGGCTTTATGGCCGACCATTTGGGGCTACGCCCGGTTTTCTTTGCCACCGCCGGGCTGCTTATGGTCAGTTTCCTGGTGACCCTGCTGCTGATTAAAGAAGGTGCGCGCCCTAAAATCAGCAAGAATGAACGTCTCACCGGAAAAGAGGTGTTTGCCACGCTGCCCTATCCCTGGCTTATCTTAAGCCTGTTTCTTACCACGCTGGTGATCCAGCTTTGCAACGGTTCAATTGGGCCTATCCTGGCGCTGTTTATCAAACAGCTTGCTCCGGACAGCAATAACATCGCCTTTATGAGCGGCTTTATCGCCGCGCTGCCGGGGATTTCCGCGCTGTTTGCTGCGCCAAAACTGGGCAAACTGGGGGATCGAATCGGGACCGAGCGTATTTTGATGGCCACGCTGTGCTGCGCCGTGGTGTTATTCCTGGCAATGTCCTTTGTCACCTCGCCAGTTCAGCTCGGGATCTTACGCTTTATGCTGGGTTTTGCCGACGGCGCGATGCTGCCGGCGGTGCAAACGCTGCTGCTGAAATACTGTAGCGACCAGGTGACCGGACGCATCTTCGGTTACAACCAGTCGTTTATGTATTTGGGGAATGTGGCCGGGCCATTGATGGGGGCCGGCGTTTCGGCAATCGCCGGTTTTCGTTACGTTTTTGCGGCAACTGCGGTGGTTGTGTTGCTCAACGTCTGGCAGCTGGCCGTTGCCCTGAAGCGGAAAAATGCGCGGCTGCAAACGGCCGATAAAAAAACTTAAGCGCCCGCTTTTTCGGCTGCTGGCTATATTAGTGAGAAAAATATGTAGAGTGATTTCGACTTATTTTTCTCGCCGCCCGCAGCCTGAGCTTCAGGGAATAATATTCCATTATTCTTTTTTTGTAGTGCGAAAAATTCTCTGTCAGGTTTATTTGCAGACTGAATCGTTTTAATATCGACGCTATTTGCTGTTACGCACATATTTAACACCGCATATTGCTCTCAGGTGGATCTGAGTGTTAACGTCATGCCTTAACCCCGCAGGGACAGAGAAAATGAAAAATCTTATTGCAGAGTTATTGGTTAAACTCGCCGAAAAGGAAGAAGAGTCAAAAGAGTTGGTCGCTCAGGTGGAGGCCCTGGAAATAGTGGTGACGGCCTTATTGAGGCGGCTTGATCAGGGAGAGCGTTCGGCGCTGGTTGCCAGTATTGAAGGGGCGTTAGATGATGCCTCCCCAAAGGCTGCAGTGCCCGTCCAGGATACCGAATTACTCCGTCAATATTTAAAAAAGCTGCTTATCCATCCTCGTAGTTGAATCAAATTTTGCTGTCATATTAGTGTCATAAGTCATTTTTATACTCGCTCTGTTTTTTATTTATATTCAGTAGTTACTACATGGAGAAAATAAAGTGAAACAGAGCGTAATTATCGCCAGCCTGCTGCCATTGCTGTTCGTCAGCACCCCATCACAATCACAAGAAACATCGCTACCTTCTCTGGAACATCGTGCCGCTCAGGGAGATTTAACTCAGCCTGGCGGCGCACGTCGTATTACAGGCGATCAAACCGAAGCTATTCGCGCCTCGTTAAACAATAAAACGGCAAAAAACATTATTCTGCTGATTGGCGACGGAATGGGCGACTCGGAAATAACCGCAGCCAGAAACTATGCCGAAGGGGCTGGCGGCTTCTTCCGCGGCATTGATGCTTTACCGCTCACCGGGCAATACACCCACTATTCCTTAGACAAGAAAACGAAAAAACCGGATTACGTAACCGATTCGGCAGCCTCTGCGACGGCGTGGAGTACCGGGGTAAAAACCTATAACGGCGCGCTCGGCGTGGACGTTGACGGAAAAGATCACCTGACCATCCTTGAGCTGGCAAAGGCCGCGGGTAAGGCAACGGGCAACGTTTCAACGGCTGAAATTCAGGATGCAACGCCTGCCGCGCTGGTTTCCCACGTGACCGGACGTAAATGTTATGGTCCGGGCGCGACCAGCGAAAAATGTGCAACCAACGCGCTGGAAAACGGCGGTAAAGGTTCCATTACCGAGCAGCTGCTGAATACCCGAGCCGACGTAACGCTGGGCGGCGGGGCTAAAACCTTTAGCGAAGTGGCGAAGGCCGGAGAGTGGAACGGTAAAACGCTGCGCGAGCAGGCAGATGCCCGCGGCTACCAGTGGGTAGACAGCGCGGCTGGCCTTGCAGCAGTGACCGTCGCCAACCAGCAGAAACCGCTGATAGGCATGTTTGCAGACGGTAATATGCCGGTACGCTGGGAAGGGCCGAAGGCATCCTATCACGGCAATATTGACCAGCCAGCCGTCACCTGTACGCCAAATCCAAAACGCGATGCCAGCGTACCGACCCTGGCGCAGATGACCGAAAAAGCTATCGATCTGCTTAAAGGCAATGAAAAGGGCTTCTTCCTGCAGGTCGAAGGTGCCTCAATTGATAAACAGGATCATGCCGCTAACCCGTGCGGACAGATTGGCGAGACGGTCGATCTTGACGAAGCCGTGCAGAAAGCGCTGGAGTTTGCGCGCAAAGATGGCAACACTCTGGTTATCGTCACGGCGGATCACGCCCACTCCAGCCAGATTGTGGCTCCGGACACCAAAGCTCCTGGCCTGACCCAGGCGCTGAAGACCAAAGACGGCGCGGTAATGGTGATCAGCTACGGTAACTCTGAGGGGGAATCCCAGGAGCATACCGGCACCCAGCTGCGCGTGGCGGCCTATGGTCCACATGCGGCAAACGTGGTGGGGCTGACTGACCAGACCGACCTGTTCTACACCATGAAATCGGCAATGGCGCTGGAGTAAAGGCGCACCAGGGCAGCAGGTGAGAAAAAAATGCGGCGGAAACGTCGCATTTTTTTTGCCTTAGGCCAGGCTTTAATCGTCACTATAAAAAAGGAATAAGGTATGAAATTTTCATTATTAGCGGTGTTACTGGTAGGGCTGGTTGGGTCCGCAACGGCGGCAGATAAAACAATGACCCCGCAGCAGCAGCGTATGACAAGCTGTAATCAGCAGGCGGCCTCGCAGTCTCTGAAAGGGGACCAGCGTAAGAGCTACATGAGCAGCTGCCTGAAAGGGGAAGCGCCGGCGGCGGCAGGGAAAACCCTGACGCCTCAGCAGCAAAAAATGAAGGACTGTAATGCGGATGCCGCGAAGCAATCGCTGAAGGGCGACGCCAGAAAAACCTTTATGAGCAACTGCCTGAAGAAAAAATAAGTTGTTTTGAATGACCCTCACCCCGGCCCTCTCCCTAATAAGGGAGAGAGGAACAACCGATGATCGGTACTCGATCCAATTCCCTCTCCCCGGTGGGGAAGAGGGTTAGGGTGAGAGGCTATTTCAATATCAGGACTTACCGAGCAGCTCCGACTTCGCCATACACTTCACCATCGCTTCCATCACGGCAGCGCGGAAGCCTCTCTCTTCCAGCACCTTAACCGCCTCGATGGTGGTGCCGCCAGGGGAGCAGACCATGTCTTTCAGCTCGCCCGGATGCGTGCCGGTTTCCAGCACCATTTTGGCGGAGCCCATTACCGCCTGAGCGGCAAACTGATAAGCCTGTTTGCGCGGCATCCCGCCCAGTACGGCGGCATCGGCCATGGCTTCGATAAACATAAATACATAGGCTGGCGCTGAACCGCTGACGCCGACGACCGGGTGGATCATCGCTTCGCTCACCACCTCTGCCTGGCCGAAGCTGCGGAAAATACTCACCGCATCGGCAACATCTTCTGGCGTGACCAGCGCGTTTGGCGTCACCGAAGTCATGCCCGCGTTAACCAGCGCCGGGGTGTTTGGCATTGCACGAATAATTTTGCGATCGTGACCCAGCACTTTTGCCAGCGTCTCCAGGGTAATGCCAGCGGCAATGGAGATGATTACGGTGTCTTTATTCAGGTCTGAATTAACTTCACTCAGCACCTTCAGCATGATGTTTGGTTTCACCGCACCGAAGACGATGTCGGCTATCTGCGCGACTTCCTGAGCGCTCTGTGCCGGATTGATACCGTACTCTTCGCATAATGCCTGAACTTTGTCCGGCGACGGGGTGTAGATCCAGATATTGCCCGCCGGTACGAGGCCGCTGGAAATCAGGCCGCCGAGAATAGCTTTGCCCATGTTGCCGCAGCCAATAAAGCCAATTTTCTTATCCATAGCATTACTCCATGGTGATGTGTTTTGTTATCTGATGGCCATAGCTTAACGCGCTTTTCACCGCTTAGGCTACGTTTGCACTTCACGGGGCGTGGCCAGCAGTTAAAACAGATAAATTTTGCCATTCGGCAAAAGCACGGCAAAATCTGTCTATTCCCAGCGACAGACAGGAGCCGTAATGCAAATTTGGGTGGATGCCGATGCGTGTCCGAAGGTGATAAAAGAGGTGCTTTTTCGCGCGGCCGATCGCGCTCAGGTGATGGTCACGCTGGTGGCAAATCAGGGGATGAAAACGCCGCCATCGCGCTTTATCCGCAGTCTTCAGGTGGCCTCGGGGTTTGACGTCGCCGACAACGAAATTGTTCGTCGCTGTGAGAAAAACGATTTGGTGATCACGGCCGACATTCCGCTCGCGGCAGACGTGCTGGAAAAGGGGGCGATTGCGCTGAACCCTCGGGGCGAGCTTTATACGCCTGCGACCATTCGTGAACGCCTGACGATGCGTGACTTTATGGATACCCTGCGCGCCAGCGGCGTGCAAACTGGCGGACCGGATAGCCTGAGCCAGCGCGACCGCCAGCTGTTTGCCAACGAACTTGAAAAGTGGCTGCTGAGGGTCGCGCGGGCGCAGAAGTCTTAAATAAAGCTGTCGTCGTCGTCGTAATCGTCGCCACCGAAATCATCGTTACCGAAGTCGGTGTTATCGTTGTCTTGCGATGCCCAGTTGCCCTGGTTAAGGAACTGGCGATCGTCAACCTGGCTGTAGTCGTTGACCGAATCAAACGAGCTGTTATCAAAGGTCGGTGCCGGCTCGTTGATGATATTTACGATCTCTTCCGGCTGGCTGCGGTGGAACATGCTGGTTAGCATTTCGGCCACCACAACGCCTCCTGCTACGCCCGCTGCGGTTTGCAGCGCACCCGAAAGGAACCCGCCTCCGGCGCGCGGCGCGCTGGCAGGAGCTGCCTGAGGCGCTCCGTAACCCCCCTGCTGAGGCGCGCCATAGCCCGGCGCAGATGAGGTGCCGTAGTTCTGGCTACCTGGAATAGGATCGGCACCGCGAGAGCTATTATTGCTGCTGCTGCTGCCGCCGAATAATCCAGCCAGAAAACCACCGCTGCTCTGCTGCTGACGAGACTTCTGTTCAAGCTCGTTGACTTGCGCCTCCAGCGCCTGAATTTTGCCGTTAAGCTGCTTCATGGCCGCTTCCTGGATAAGGATCGTCTGCGTCATGTAGTAGGCGGCACCCGGCTGCTGGCTGAGGTGTTGCGCAATCCGCTGTTCTGCGGCCGCATCGCGGGTGGCACTCTGGCTTTCGGCCTGTTTCAGACGGTCAAAAAGCCCGTCGATAAGACGCTGCTCTTCAGATTGCATGGTTCATACCTCTGTCATGATGAAGTCATAAAACGAGTGTTGCTTATATTCAGCGTCGGTGAAACGCCTTAATCGTAAAGCTAACCATAAATGTGTTACCGAATCTCAGATTAAGGGTTGTCATTGGCCTGGCGTTTAAAGTATTGTGACGCTGTTGGCGGGTGGTGGATTTACTTTACACCTGTTAAAGGCCTGTTAAGGCTGGTATTACTGACTCTCCTGCGATTGAAACTATGATTGTAACCTTATGTTTACGCTTTCTCGCGTGCTAGTTTGATAGTATTATCGCGTTCTGCACTTGTCCCTGGTGGCCCGAGGCCAGCATTTCGAAGGATTATCTCTGATGACTCAACCCCTATTCTTAGTCGGCGCGCGCGGCTGTGGTAAGACGACTGTCGGTCAGGCACTGGCGAGAACGCTGGGTTATGCATTTGTCGATACCGACAGCTTTCTGCTGGCCCACACCGGCAAGAGCGTTGCAGAGATCGTGGCCGAAGAGGGCTGGGAGGGTTTTCGTGCCCGTGAATCCGAGGCGCTGCAGCGCGTGACTGCCCCGGCGACCGTTGTGGCCACCGGCGGCGGAATGGTACTGGCAGACAGTAACCGCCAGTTTATGCAGGAAAACGGCATCACCGTTTGGCTGCAAGCCCCCGCTCAGGTTCTGGCTTCACGCCTCAACGCCTCTCCGGAAGAGGAGCAGCGCCCAACCCTGACCGGAAAAGGCGTGACCGATGAAATTGTTGACGTGCTCGCCGCTCGTGAAGGGCTGTATCGGCAAGTTGCCCGCCACATTGTCGATGCCACCCGTCCTCCGGAAGCGGTAGTAGAAGCTATCCTCAGCGCATTACAAATGGCCCGCGCCAGTTAGCCTATACTTAACGCTCATCCCTAAAAAATAAGGACGAGCGATGGCAACTCAACCTCCTTACCCCCGTGAAGCCCGGATAGTTGAAGTGCAGAAAGGTGCACCGGGCGCAACCGTCACCTGGTATCAGCTGCGGGCGGATCATCCCCATCAGGACACGCTGATAAGCGAGCACGAAACGCGTCAGGAAGCCCTGGATGCAAAACAGCGCTATGAGGACCCTCAGAAATCCTGAGGGATCGCCCAGGCGTGCGGATTTCATCTGGTTCCAAAGACACGGATATCTCGTTCATTTATTTAAAATATATCTACGTTGAGATGTTGCTCATTAGTTGATGTTTCGTTAAGGATTTCGATGTCGCTCTGGTTGTATGCTGCGGATTACGGCGAGTACAAACGATCGACCCTGGCAGAGTTATTTCATAGCGGACGTGGGGCAGTACAGCGAAGAGGGCGGTGACTGAGTAAGAGCGGAGCGAAGCATGAAACCAACTGTAGCCATTCTCACCGTCGGCAAAGTGTCTGTAAGTGAGGTTTTACCTTTTTTAACTGAACATCTCTCTGAGCAACAAATCTCGCAGGTAAGCCTGCTTGGCGGCCTCTCTTGTGATGAGGTTCGTCGCCAGTTTTCCCCCTCGCCCGGTGAAGAGTCTCTGCCCGCTTTGCTGGCGGACAACACCCTTACCACGGTCGGACGCGACAAAATCTCTATTGCCATGCAGGGGATCATCGAGCAGCTGGATAACCAGGGCTACGAGGTGATCTTGCTGATGAGTACGATGCCGCTGACGGGACTTAGCGCCCGTAACGCAATTTTGCTGGAGCCGGAGCGTATTATTCCGCCGCTGGTGGCCTCTATTGTCGACGGTCATCAGGTCGGGATCATTCTGCCGGTCGCCGACATCATTAAGTTTCAGGAGCTGAAGTGGCGCAAACTCTCTCATCCGCCGCTTTATGCTCTTGCTAATCCGGTGCACGGCAGCGAAGCTGACCTGCTTGAAGCGGGTAAAAAGCTCATGGCCGAAGGCGCCGATGTTCTGGTGCTGGACTGCCTCGGCTACCATCAAAAGCATCGGGATTTGCTGCAAAAGCAGCTGGATGTCCCGGTACTGTTATCTAACGTGCTGGTCGCCAGATTAGCGGCAGAACTGCTTATCTGAACGGAATTAACAATTTGCGTGACAGGCCGGAGAGTTCGCCTCTATAGTGGTTTTTTCACTAATGTCGATTAAGGGCCTGTCCATGCTTCAGAGTAACGAGTACTTCTCCGGTAAAGTAAAATCCATCGGTTTTACCAGCAGCAGCACCGGTCGTGCCAGCGTTGGCGTGATGGAGGAGGGGGAATACACCTTCGGGACCGCCCAGCCGGAAGAGATGACCGTCGTAAGCGGCGCACTGCACGTTTTGCTGCCGGGGGAAACCGAGTGGAAAACCTATGCTGCAGGTGAAGTGTTTAACGTACCAGGCCACAGCGAGTTCCATCTGCAGGTGGCAGAGCCGACCTCATATCTTTGCCGCTACCTGGCCGATAAATAACTGCTTTTAAGCCCCTCGTTTTACGATGAGGGGCTCTCTTCTACGAGCCATTCGCGCAATTAACGCTGCGCTTCTCCGCCCAGCGCTTCAACCAGATTGTTGATAAGCGCCGACAGTTCACCTGTCATCAGAATGAAATCGGCATCGAAACGCTGGCCAAAGTCTTCCCGGTCGATGTCGTCGTTTTGCTCGCGCAGGGTATCGGCAAACTTCAGGCGTTTGACGGAGCCGTCGTCGGCCAGCACAAACTGAATACGTTCCTGCCAGTCGAGAGCAAGCCTGGTGACCACTTTACCGGTTTCAATGTGCGCAGCGATTTCATCGCATACCAGCTCCTGCTGCTTACAGCGGATCACGCCGCCGCCCTCAAGGATAGCCTTGAGTTCAGCTTCGTCCATCAGCGCAAAGCCCGGCGGAACGTCGCCTGAGCGTACCCACTCAGTGAGGGTCAGTTCGATAGGGTTTTCCAGCGCCAGCGGCACCACCGGCAGCGATCCCAGACTTTTACGCAGCAGCGCCAGCGTATCTTCCGCTTTTTTGGCGCTGGCGCAGTCGACCATGATCAGGCCATTGACCGTGTCTATCCACATCATCGTCTGGCTAAAGCGGCTGAAAGCGCGCGGCAGCAGGGAGTGCAGCACTTCGTCTTTCAGGGCATCTTTCTCGGTCTTTTTCAGCTTGCGGGCCTGCTCCGCTTCTAGCTTGTTGATTTTGGCTTCCAGAGCCTGTTTGATGACCGGTGAAGGCAGAATTTTTTCTTCTTTACGGGCGCAAATCACAATCTGGCCATTGGCAACATGGGTTAATGCATCGCTGTGCGAGCCCATCGGCGACACCCAGCCGGTTTTGGCCATGTCCTGGCTGCCGCAAGGGGTGAAGGTGAAGGCGGCTAACTGTTTTTCCATTGCATCCGCCGTCAGCGTGATGTCACGGCTTAAACGGTAAACCATTAAATTTTTAAACCACAGCATGATTCTGTCCCAGGTTGTCAGTTAAACGCAGCGGGCATGATAGCGAATTGGCGGCCTCGTTTCATTGCCTTTGCTTGGGCTGCATTCTATGCTTTTGATAATTATCACCAAATGAGGAAGTTCATGTGCGCATAGGTATCGATCTCGGTGGTACAAAAACAGAAGTGATCGCGCTGGCAGACGACGGTAAGCAGCTTTACCGCCACCGTTTGCCGACGCCTAAAAACGACTACCAGGCCACCATCAAAAACATCGTTGAGCTGGTGCGGCTGGCGGAAGAAGCAACGGGCGAGACCGGTACGGTAGGGCTTGGGATCCCGGGATCAATTTCCCCCTATACCCGAGTGGTGAAAAATGCCAACTCAACCTGGCTGAACGGACAGCCGTTTGATAAGGATCTCAGCCAGGCTCTTAAGCGTGAGGTTAGGCTGGCGAACGACGCCAACTGCCTCGCGGTATCGGAAGCTATCGACGGCGCGGCGGCGGGCTCTGCAATCGTCTTTGCGGTGATCGTCGGTACCGGCTGCGGAGCGGGCGTGGCGATCAATGGCCGGAGCCTGATCGGCGGCAACGGCACGGCGGGTGAGTGGGGGCATAACCCGCTGCCTTGGATGGATGAAGATGAACTGCGTTTTCGCGAAGAGGTGCCTTGTTACTGCGGCAAAAAGGGGTGCATTGAGACCTTTATTTCCGGCACCGGTTTTGGCGCTGATTACCAGCGCTTGAGCGGCAAAACCCTGAAGGGGAATGAGATCATCAGCCTCGCCGAGCAGCAGGATCCGCTGGCCGAGCTGGCGATAAGCCGCTATGAGATGCGCCTCGCTAAATCATTGGCGCATATCGTCAATGTTCTGGATCCGGATGCGATCGTGCTGGGAGGCGGCATGAGTAACGTGGAACGGTTATACCGCACGGTGCCGCAGCTGATTAAGGCGTGGGTGTTTGGCGGCGAGTGTGAAACTCCAATCCGCAAGGCGGCCCACGGCGATTCCAGCGGCGTTCGCGGTGCTGCCTGGCTGTGGCCGCTGGAGAAGTAAATCGCCCCTCACCCTAACCCTCTCCCCTCGGGGAGAGGGGATTAAAAGAGAGAGCGGTTTTCTTTCTCTACCTCAAGGGTTGTGGTTCAGTCACAAATACGCTCTATGAAGGATCGGCTAAGGTTCCGTTCACTTCCCGCCCTGTTTTATATACCGGCACCGAGCCTCGCTTCAAATCCGCAGCCACGCCTTTGTTCCCGGCTCTCATCGCCCCCGGCTATGACCCAACTCAGGCGGGGTTGAGCTGTCGGGAACAGCGAAAGAGAGCGATCGTCGGGAACGAATCGCGAACGACCCCGAATGTTTGGGTGATAGCCGGTGGGTTTACCGCTTTAGCGGCGATGAGCTTGCCGGGCGCCGGGGGTTGTCAGGGGGCATGGCGTAATGCCCCCTGACACGTTCACCGTGCTGTGAACGTGCAGGGAAAAAAGATCTATGGGTGAACGGAATAGCGGCGGAGCGAAAGATATCTCCCGGAAGATTTGAAAGGCAAATGTGGCTAAGAGACCCTCCTCCGGGTAAAGGTCAATCCACCGCAAAAGCCTTATCCAGTCGGCTAACGCCCAATCCGTTAATTTTCTTCACCTTAATCTGCACCGGGATCCGCTCTTTCATTGCCTCAACGTGGCTGATCACGCCGATGGTTTTGCCGCTGGCATTCAGCGTATCCAGCGCATCCAGGGCGGTATCCAGCGTCTGCGCATCAAGGGTGCCAAAGCCTTCATCGAGGAACAGGGAATCAATGCGGGTTTTATGGCTTACAAGATCTGATAAAGCGAGCGCCAGCGCCAGGCTCACCAGGAAGCTTTCGCCGCCGGAGAGGGTACGTGTATCCCGCACCGCATCTGCCTGCCAGGTATCAACGACCTGCAGTTCGAGCGCCTCATTATCTTTGCGCTGAAGCAGATAGCGCCCGTGCAGGCGATTAAGCTGATTGTTTGCCAGCCAGACGAGATTATCCAGCGTCAGTCCCTGGGCGAACTTACGGAATTTATCCCCTTCTTTGGAACCGATAAGCGAATTGAGGTAGCCCCAGTCTTCCGCCTGCGCTTCACAAGCCTTTATCTCCAGCATCAGCCCCTGCTGGCGAACCCGGTTTTCCTCGTCGTGACGCAGCTGCTGGCTGATTTGCCCCTGGCGGGAAGCGTTTTCACGCAACTGGAGAGTGAGCGTGGCGATACGCTCCTCCAGCACGCTAAGTTCCGTCTCTTCACTCAGGTTTTCCGGACGCGCCGAGAGATGCTGAGCCAGCGCGCTTTCGGCCTGTTCCAGCAAGGTCGTCGTCTGCTGTAGCTGGCGCTCCAGCTGCTGTTTGCGTTGCTCAAGTTCGAGACGCTCGGCCTCCTCCAGCAGAGCGCTCCGGAAGTCGGCTTCATCGCTGAACTGGCTGGCCTGGAGCGCGGCGCTGAACTGCTCTTGCGATGCGGTGGCTTCTGCCTCGCTTTGCTTTAGCTGCTGTTGCAGAGACTGACGCTGGCCTTCAAGGAGATTGCAGTCGTTATGCAATGTCTGCCAGTTTTGTAGCGCAGCCTGGCGCTCGGCCTCCTCAAGCTGCGGAGGCGTCGAGCCGTCGTCCACCAGGGTTGCGAGCAACATTTCAAGGCTGGAAAGCCGCTGGCGAAGCTGCGGCAGTTTATCCTGCTGCTGTTGCCACTGCTGAGATTCCTGCTGGCGAGCCGTGAGCCAGCTTTGCTCTTCACCCGGCTCGGGACGCTGAAGACCAGCCTGCTCCAGCGCCGATTGTAGCGAAGCGCGCTGCGCCACAAAGTCTGCGTTCAGCTTTTCATGTTGCTGGCTGTCGCGTTGATATTGCGCTTCAAGGGCCTGACGTTCGCCAAGCTGGCGCAGCTGCTGCTCTCGTTGTTCCTGCTCGTCGAGCCAGGCGGTGAGATCGTCCTCAGGCGTTAACGCGATGCCTGAGTCTGCGCACTGCTGCTGCCAGCGGGCCGAAAGCGAAGCTTCCTCTTCCTGAAGCGCGGCGCTGGCCTGTAGCAGCTTTTCGCGCTGCTGGCGTTGGGTATCAAGCTGACCTTTTAGGGCAAAGCCAAGCTCTGCGAGTTTTGCCACCTCTTGTTTAAGGGCGGCAAGACGCTGCTGATTCTCGCCCGGCTCCAGGGTCTTATAGGCTTCAACAGACGGATGTTGGGTTGAGCCACAAAGCGGGCATGGAGAGTCAGGCTGTAAAAGTGCGCGCTCGGCTTCAAGGCTTTGTATGCGTCTTTCCTGCTCGACGACTTTTTCCAGATCGGCTTCGTGCTGGCGTTTATCTTTGTATTGCTGACGTTTTTGGGTCAGCTCAACGTCGCGCTCAGCAATAAGCTTCTCCAGCTCTTTCAGCTCCCGTTGCTGCTCGGTTTTGCGTTTCTCCAGCGCTGAAAACTGCGGCTGCAGGGCGGCCAGCTGCTGGCGAGCTGGCCGGGTTGCCACCATTTTTTGTAAATGGGCGCTTACTTCCTCTGGGGAGAGCGTCAAGGTAGGGGCGGGCATCGCCTGCAGTTTTTGCTGGCTGGCCAGCAGCGCCTGCTGCAGCTCAGAAAGCTGTCTTTCATCGCGCTGCTGCTGCGTAAACGCCATACGCCAGCCCGTCAGCTCGGCGGCCCACAGGCGATAATGGTCATGGGCCGTGAGCCACGCCTGCACCTGCTGGGCTTCCGACTGAAGCTGCTGAGCCTGTTCGGCGGCTAAGCGGCGGGTTTGCTGGCGACGAACGGCGAGCTGATGTAAGCGAGTATTCACTTTTTCCGCAGCTTCACCGTTTTGCTTTAACACCTGCTGTTTTTCCTGCAGCCGCTGCCAGTGAGGACGCAGTTTTTCCGCCGGTAGCGCTCTGGTGAGTCTGGCAAGCAGCGGTTCCGCGTCTTTCAAGGCCTGATTTGCGCCGTTTAACGCGAGCTGTTTCTGTTCTTTATCGGTGGCGAGCCGGATTCGCTGGCTAAGCCACTGCTGATGTTGCTGCTGCTGTTTCTGCTCTGCAGAGCGCGTTTTCTCTTCAAGAGTGAGCGTCTGCAAACTCTCTGTCAGCTGTTGCTGCTGCTCTTCGCTCAGCAGCGCAACGCCTGCTGCCTGCGCCAGCAGGTTTTCCAGACGGCTTTTGATTTGCTTATGGTTTTCAAACACCGCCGCGGACACGGTGCCGTAAATCTCCGTGCCGGTCAGCTCTTCGAGCAGCGAGGCGCGGTCGTTGGCATCGGCGTTTAAAAAGGCGGCGAACTGCCCCTGGGAGAGCATCATCGAGCGGGTGAAGCGGTCGTAGTCCAGCCCGGTCAGCGAGGCGACAATCTCAAGCTTGTCTTTGATTTTATCCGCGAGGATTTTGCCGTCGCTGATTTGGGCCAGCTCCACGCGCGGTGCCTGAAGGTTGCCGTTTGCCGCGTTGCGAGCTCGGTTCTGGCTCCAGAAAGCACGATAGCCAACGCCTTTGACCTCAAATTCCACTTCAGCCAGGCACTCTGCGGTGTCCCGCGTCATCAGATCGTTTTGCGACTGCGAAACGGTATTGAGGCGCGGCGTCTTGTGGTAAAGCGCCAGGCAAATGGCGTCCAGCAAAGTCGTTTTGCCCGCGCCCGTCGGACCGGTGATAGCAAACAGACCGTTGCTGGCGAAAGGCTCCTGGGTAAAATCAATTTTCCATTCGCCTTTCAGGGAGTTAATGTTTTTTAACCGCAGGCTTAAAATCTTCATGCCTGTTCCTCCTGCTGGTGCAAGTCTGAAAGGGTTTGTGCAAACAGCGTCCTTAACCGCGCGGCACGCTCGTCGCTGGTCTCTTCCTGGCTCAGCCGTCGCTCAAAAACCTCTTCAACGCTTAACTCGCTTAGGGTCTCTTTATGCTGGCTGGCAATCACCCGTTCGCGCTGTTCACGGCTGCGGCGCAGCAGAACGACTTCGACTGGCAGCTCGTCGGTAAGCGCCTGGACCTGGCGCTGCATGTCGTGCAGATATTCGTCGGTAGCGATTTCGATATCCAGCCAGACTTTCGGTTCGGCAGGGGCGCTGCGCCACTGCTCAAGCTGCTGCTCAATCTCACGCAGCGAGCCTTTGACGATGGCCAGCGGCTGGCTGATCGGAACTTCCAGCGCTTCAACGCCTGCCAGTGCAGCGCCGCTAAACTCGACAAGAAAAACGCTTTTCGCTTTGCCGGTTTCGTCGAAGCTCAGCGGAATCGGTGAGCCGCTGTAGCGAATATGCTCGCTGCCGCCGATTTTCTGCGCGCGATGAATATGCCCGAGTGCGATGTAGTCGGCAGGCGGGAAGTGCTGGGCCGGGAAAGCATCCAGCGTGCCAATATAGATGTCACGAACCGCATCAGATTTCGTTACGCCAACGGTGGTCAGGTGCCCGGTGGCGACAATGGGCAGCGCTCTGTCGCCGCGCAGGGCAACGGCTGCCTCATAGCATTGCTGATAATGTTCGCTGATGGCCTCCATTAAGGAGCGCTGTTTTTCATGGCCGGACAGGCCGGCCTGGCTGCTTTGAATATCGCGTGGCCGCAGGAAAGGAATAGGGCAGAGGACAGCGCCCGGGGTGCCGTCTTTTTGATTAAGGAGCAGCGCCTGCTCCGCTTTTTGGTGACGAGCGCTGGCAATCACTCGGGTATTCAGGCAGGCCAGCAGCTCGCGGGATTCGTTAAGCGTGGCCACGGAGTCATGGTTGCCCGCCAGTACCACAAGCTGGCAGCCGGTGGCCTGCAGCTGCACCACAAAGCGGTTATACATTTCGCGTGCATAGCTCGGCGGCGAGCCGGTATCAAAGATATCTCCCGCGACAATAATGGCATCCACCTGATGCTCCAGCGCGGCGTTTAGCAGCCAGTCGAGAAAGGCCTGGTGTTCTGAAGCCCGGCTTTTGGTGTAAAAATTTTGGCCGAGGTGCCAGTCTGATGTGTGGAGAATGCGCATAACCTGTCCCGTGGCAAAGAGGCGAAGAGTCGATTATAAGCTATTGAGCTGGCAGCGTAACTGCCAGTAAAAGTCTGCGGCTGTCATAATTCAAAAAGGTGAAATATCTGGCCGTAATCTTTTTCATAAATCTGTCACAAATCTGACGCATACTGACGCACAATTAATAAGAGATGGTCTCTTTTCAACAGGGTAAATCATGGCGAGACGCATTTTAGTCGTAGAAGATGAAGCTCCGATTCGTGAAATGGTGAGCTTTGTGCTCGAGCAGAATGGCTTCCAGTCGGTAGAGGCGGAAGATTATGACAGCGCGGTTAACCTGCTAATTGAACCTTTCCCCGATCTGATCCTGCTGGACTGGATGCTGCCTGGCGGATCCGGGATCCAGTTCATCAAGCACCTCAAACGCGAGGCGCTGACCCGCGAGATCCCGGTGATGATGCTGACCGCGCGTGGCGAAGAAGAGGATCGCGTACGCGGACTTGAAGTCGGTGCCGATGACTACATCACCAAGCCGTTTTCCCCGAAAGAGCTGGTGGCGCGTATCAAAGCCGTCATGCGCCGTATCTCACCGATGGCGGTGGAAGAGGTGATTGAGATGCAGGGGCTGAGCCTCGACCCCTCTTCACACCGCGTAATGACCGGTGAAGATCCTCTCGATATGGGGCCAACCGAATTTAAGCTGTTACACTTCTTTATGACCCATCCGGAGCGCGTTTACAGCCGTGAACAGCTGCTCAATAATGTATGGGGAACTAACGTTTACGTTGAAGACCGTACCGTAGACGTGCATATTCGTCGCCTGCGTAAAGCTCTGGAAACAAGTGGTCATGACAAAATGGTGCAAACAGTTCGCGGCACGGGTTATCGGTTTTCAACCCGTTTTTAATATGCTGACAGGAGCGTGACGCGTGCTGGAACGGCTGTCATGGAAAAGGCTGGTGCTGGAGCTGATGCTCTGTTGTCTACCGGCGGCGATTCTTGGATTGATTTTTGGCCACCTGCCGTGGTTCTTACTGGCGGCGGTCACCGCCCTGTTAAGCTGGCATTTCTGGAACTTACTTCGTCTCTCCTGGTGGCTGTGGGTTGACCGCAGCATGACCCCGCCGCCCGGACGGGGAAGCTGGGAACCTCTGCTGTATGGGCTGCACCAGATGCAGCTGCGTAATAAAAAGCGTCGTAAAGAGCTGGGCAACCTGATCAAGCGGTTCCGTAGCGGAGCTGAATCACTGCCCGATGCCGTGGTGTTGACCACCGAAGAAGGGATGATTTTTTGGTGTAACGGTCTGGCCCAGCAGCTGCTTGGCCTGCGCTGGCCGGACGACAACGGCCAAAATATTCTCAACCTCCTGCGTTACCCTGAGTTCACGCAATATGTGGCGAAGCAGCAGTTCGGCCGCCCGCTGACGCTGGTGCTGAACAATGGTCGTCATCTTGAGTTCCGCGTGATGCCTTATGCTGACGGCCAGTGGCTGATGGTGGCGCGTGACGTCACGCAGATGCACCAGCTCGAAGGCGCTCGCCGCAACTTCTTTGCTAACGTCAGCCATGAACTGCGAACCCCGTTGACCGTACTACAGGGTTATCTGGAAATGATGCAGGATCAGGCGCTGGAAGGACCTTTAAAGGACAAAGCGCTGCATACCATGCGCGAACAAACCTCGCGTATGGAGGGGCTGGTCAAACAGCTACTCACCCTGTCGAGGATTGAAGCGGCGCCGGCGATTTCGATGAACGAGAAAATTGACGTGCCGCTGATGCTGCGCGTGGTTGAACGCGAGGCACAAACGCTAAGTCAGCAGAGGCAGACGCTCACTTTTAACGTTGAGCCGGGGCTTCAGGTCTACGGCAACGAAGAGCAGCTTCGCAGCGCTATTTCGAACCTGGTCTATAACGCCGTAAACCATACGCCAGCCGGAACGCACATTACGGTCACCTGGCGTAAGCTGCCTCACGGGGCGGCGTTTAGCGTCAGGGATACCGGGCCCGGGATTTCCGCCGAGCATATTCCTCGCCTGACCGAGCGTTTCTACCGCGTCGATAAGGCGCGTTCTCGCCAGACGGGCGGCAGCGGGCTGGGGCTGGCTATTGTTAAGCACGCCCTGAGCCACCACGATGCGCGGCTGGATATTGAAAGCCTGCCGGGGCAGGGATCGACGTTTTCGTTTATTCTGCCCGAACGCCTGATTGCTCACGATCCTGTGGCGGCGGCACATTAAGTCGCCTTCACCGTCAAGTCTGCTTTCCACAGGCCAGTTTTCTGGCCTTTTTTGCCTGTATTTTCACCACTCGTTAATCACTGAATATCGGATTGATGCTTTTTTGTCCGAATGATAAGCCATAACAAAAGCGTATAATCAAATTTATTCACTGGTTATACCTATTTTTGAAGGATATATTCCTGCTTTCCCGATCCCTTCTTGTCTTCAAACGCTATAAGCGTTTTAATTGCCCCCCTGTTATTACCAGACCGACTGAAATTGAGTGGTAATTCGACTAACTATTCTTCGCCACCGATCTGGAGAAGCATATTCCGCTGTCGTTACCGGTAATAGCCGCGTTTTTACCGAACGTTATCTGGACTGAACGTTGGTTTAAAAATTTGATTATTTTCAACACCACACATCCACAGGCTGCTTTATTTTATGACCCATCATTTGAAATCTCGTGACATCATCGCTCTGGGCTTTATGACCTTTGCGCTGTTTGTGGGCGCGGGCAACATCATTTTCCCGCCAATGGTTGGCTTACAGGCTGGCGAGCACGTCTGGACGGCGGCGCTCGGTTTCCTGGTGACCGCAGTAGGTTTACCTGTTCTGACCATTGTGGCGATCGCCCGCGTGGGCGGCGGCATCGATAGCCTCAGCTCGCCGATTGGCCGCCGTGCCGGTATCTTTCTGGCAACGGTCTGCTACCTTGCCGTGGGGCCACTGTTCGCCACGCCGCGAACCACCACCGTCTCCTTTGAAGTGGGGATTGCCCCGCTGACCGGTATGGGCGAGATGCCGCTGTTTATCTACAGCCTGGTCTACTTCGCGCTGGTGATTGGCATTTCACTTTATCCGGGTAAGCTGCTGGATACCGTGGGACACGTGCTGGCGCCGGTAAAAATTATCGCCCTGCTGATCCTGGCCGCCGGTGCGGTTCTGTGGCCGGCAGGTGGCCTGAGCTCGGCGACGGAGGCCTACCAGAATACCTCCTTCTCCAACGGCTTTGTGAACGGCTACCTGACGATGGATACCCTTGCGTCGCTGGTGTTCGGGATTGTTATCGTTAATGCCGCCCGCTCTCGCGGCGTGACGGAATCCCGCCTGCTGACCCGCTACACCATCTGGGCTGGCCTGATCGCGGGTATCGGCCTGACGATTATCTACCTGGCGCTGTTCCATCTCGGCTCCGACAGCGCGAACCTGGTTGAGCAAAGTGCCAACGGCGCGGCTATCCTGCACGCTTACGTTGCCCATACCTTTGGCGGTGCCGGCAGCTTCTTCCTCGCCGCGCTGATTTTCCTCGCCTGCCTGGTGACGGCCGTTGGCCTGACCTGCGCCTGCGCGGAGTTCTTTAGCCAGTATCTGCCGCTCTCTTATCGCTCACTGGTGTTTATTCTGGGTCTGTTCTCGATGGTGGTGTCCAACCTTGGCCTGAGCCATCTGATTCAGATCTCCATCCCGGTGCTGACGGCGATCTATCCGCCGTGTATCGCGCTGGTGGTACTGAGCTTTACCCGACCGTGGTGGAACAATTCCAGCCGGGTAATTGCGCCCGCGATGCTGATTAGCCTGCTGTTTGGGATGATTGACGGCGTTAAAGCGTCTGCGATAGGCGGCATACTGCCTGGCTGGGCGGCGAAGCTGCCGCTGGCGGATCAGGGACTCGCCTGGCTGCTGCCGACCGTGGCGATGGTGATTATCAGCGCTATCTGGGACAAGGCTGCAGGGCGGCAAGTGACCTCAACCGCTCACTAAGTATTTGATTGTAATGTAACCACGGAGCCTTCCTCCGTGGTTTTTTTATTGTAAAGCGTGGTACTGGATTAATGGAAAACACCAACAAGCTCAAGCGAGGTTTGAGCACCCGGCATATTCGATTTATGGCGCTGGGGTCGGCGATTGGAACAGGGCTGTTTTACGGTTCGGCGGATGCCATCAAGATGGCCGGCCCAAGCGTCCTGCTGGCGTATATCATCGGCGGCGTCGCGGCCTATATCATCATGCGCGCGCTGGGCGAAATGTCGGTGCATAACCCCGCAGCCAGCTCGTTTTCCCGTTATGCCCAGGACAACCTGGGTCCGCTGGCCGGCTACATTACCGGCTGGACCTACTGCTTCGAGATTTTGATCGTCGCCATTGCCGACGTCACCGCGTTCGGGATCTACATGAGCGTCTGGTTCCCGGCGGTGCCGCACTGGGTCTGGGTACTTAGCGTGGTGCTGATTATCAGCGCCATTAACCTGATGAGCGTGAAGGTGTTCGGCGAGCTGGAGTTCTGGTTCTCGTTCTTCAAGGTTGCCACTATCATCATCATGATTATTGCCGGGATCGGCATTATTGTCTGGGGCATTGGCAACGGCGGCCAGGCCACCGGCATTCACAATCTGTGGAGCAACGGCGGCTTCTTCAGCAACGGCTGGCTCGGCATGATTATGTCGCTGCAGATGGTGATGTTTGCCTACGGCGGGATTGAGATTATTGGCATCACCGCCGGCGAAGCGAAAGATCCGCAGAAGTCCATTCCACGCGCTATCAACTCCGTGCCGCTGCGTATTCTGGTGTTCTATGTGGGCACGCTGTTTGTGATTATGTCCATCTATCCGTGGAACCAGGTAGGCACCGAAGGCAGCCCGTTTGTGATGACCTTCCAGCATATGGGCATCACCGCCGCGGCGGGTATTCTGAACTTTGTGGTTATCACCGCTTCGCTCTCTGCGATTAACAGCGATGTGTTTGGCGTGGGCCGCATGCTGCACGGCATGGCCGAGCAGGGCAGTGCGCCGAAAATGTTCGCCAAAACCTCCCGCAACGGCATCCCGTGGGTGACGGTGGTGGTGATGGCCTGTGCGCTGTTGCTGGCGGTTTACCTGAACTACATCATGCCGGAGAACGTTTTCCTGGTGATTGCCTCGCTGGCGACCTTTGCCACCGTGTGGGTCTGGATCATGATCCTGCTGTCGCAAATTGCCTTCCGCCGCCGCCTGTCGCCGGAAGAGACAAAAGCGCTGAAGTTCCCTGTCCCCGGCGGCGTTATCACGACCCTTGTTGGCCTCGTATTCCTGGTGTTTATCATCGGGCTGATTGGCTACCATCCGGAAACCCGTATTTCGCTCTATGTCGGCTGCGGCTGGATTGCTCTGCTGCTGATCGGCTGGCTTGTTAAGCGCCGGGTGAAGGCGCAGTCCCTGATTCAGTAAAACATTGTTTTCGATTTTCCCCTCTCTCTGGAAGGGTGAGGGGAAAATGCGTTCCCGCCTCCACCCCTCCTGTCCTCCCCCAAATTAACCCGGAACGATGAGTGATAAAGCCTTATGCTGTGGCAAGGTGGCGTCATTTTTAAGCGATGGGAAAGTTACTATGTTGAATGCCTGGCACCTTTCGGTGGCCCCGTTTATCCAGAAGCGCGAAAATAGCCTGATCGTTACTCTGTGGCTGGCGGGAGACGAGCTGCCTGAGAAAGTCGTTCTGCGCGGCGAAAAGGACAACGAGGAGCTCTCACTGGTGATGGTGCGCCAGAAGCACGCTCCCCTGGAGGGTGTCGTCGCCTGGAAAGCCACCCTTGAGACCGCCGAAGGTCAGCCCAGGCGCCGCTACAGCTTCAAGCTGCTGTGGCAGGACAGGCAGCGCTGGTATACGCCTCAGGGCTTCAGGAAGACCCCTCCGGCACGTCTGGAGCAGTTTGCTGTTGATATGCCAGATGATGGCCCGGATTGGGTGCAGGATCAGGTGTTCTATCAGATCTTCCCCGATCGCTTTGCGCGAGGCTCGAACCGTCAGCCGGAGCAGGACAATGTCTATTTTCACCATGCGGCCGGGCGGGATATCGTTCGACGCGAATGGGATGAGCCTTTAACCGGAGAAGCAGGAGGATCGACGTTTTACGGCGGCGATCTCGACGGTATTAACGAAAAACTGCCTTACCTGAAAAAACTTGGCGTGACGGCGCTTTACCTGAACCCGATTTTTACCGCGCCCAGCGTGCATAAGTACGACACCCAGGATTACCGGCAGGTAGATGAGCAGTTTGGCGGCAACGCCGCTTTTTTGCGTCTCAGGGAAAATACGCGCCGGCAGGGCATGAAGCTGATGCTGGACGGCGTCTTTAACCACAGCGGCGATACGCACGCCTGGTTCGACAGGCATCAGCAGAGCGACGGCGGCGCCTGCCATAATCCACAGTCAACGTGGCGCGACTGGTACAGTTTCTCGGCGGAAGGGCGGGCGCTGGACTGGCTGGGTTATTCAAGCCTGCCGAAGCTGGACTACCGTTCGCCCACCCTGGTAGATGAAATCTATCGGAGCGAACAAAGCATTGTGCGGCACTGGCTGCGCGAGCCGTGGGGCATCGACGGCTGGCGTCTGGACGTTGTGCATATGCTTGGCGAAGCGGGTGGGGCGAAAAACAATTTGCTGCATGTCGGCAGCATTACCCGCGCGGCGAAGGAGACAAAGCCGGACGCCTATGTTCTCGGTGAGCACTTCGGCGACGCCCGCCAGTGGCTGCAGGCGGATACTGAAGACGCGGCCATGAACTATCGTGGTTTTACCTTCCCGCTTTGGGGATTTCTGGCGAACACGGATATCTCTTACGAGCCGCAGAACATGGACGCGCAAACCTGTGTGGCATGGATGGAGGAGTACCGCGCGGGGCTTTCCCATCAGCAGCAGCTGCGCATGTTTAACCAGCTCGACAGCCACGACACCGCCCGTTTTAAGTCGATTCTCGGTAAGGATGTTGCCCGTCTGCCGCTGGCCGTTATCTGGCTGTACGCCTGGCCCGGCGTACCCTGTATTTTTTACGGCGATGAAGTGGGCCTGGACGGGAACAACGATCCTTTCTGCCGCAAGCCGTTTCCGTGGAACAAGCGGGATCAGGATTTAGATCTGCTGGCGCTCTACCGGCGGCTGGGCAAACTGCGCAAGCAAAGCCGTGCGCTCCGCCAGGGCGGCTGCCGGGTTATCTATGCGGAAAACGATGTTGTGGTGTTTGTTCGTATTTATCAAAACGAGCGCGTGCTGGTGGCCATAAACCGCGGCAATTCGGTTCAGGTGACGCTGCCGTGGGATGCTCTGCTGAGCGGTAGAGCCTGGGCGCAGATCGAAGGTGAGGCTGTGCTGGCAAACCGTGAATTGAGCTTGCCTGCCGTCTCTGCCTCGGTATGGCGGAGTTTATAGGCGGATAAAAACAAAAAAGGCCGCATTTGCGGCCTTTTCTAAGAGCTTGCTTAGCTATTACAGCTTAGCAACGTTCTCGCTCAGGTACTTAGCAACGCCGTCCGGAGACGCGTTCATGCCTTCTTTCCCTTTTTCCCACTGAGCCGGGCACACTTCGCCGTGCTCTTCGTGGAACTGCAGCGCGTCAACCATACGCAGCATTTCGTCGATGTTACGACCCAGCGGCAGATCGTTAACCACCTGGTGGCGAACGATACCAGCTTTGTCGATCAGGAAGGAGCCGCGCAGTGCAACGCCAGCGTCCGGATGTTCGATACCGTAAGCTTTCTGGATTTCACGTTTGATGTCAGCAACCATCGCGTATTTCACTTCGCCGATGCCGCCTTTATCAACCGGGGTTTTACGCCATGCGTTGTGCACGAACTCGGAGTCAAAAGATACACCAACGACTTCTACGCCACGTTTCTGGAATTCTTCGTAGCGCTTGTCGAATGCGATCAGTTCAGACGGGCAAACGAAGGTGAAGTCCATCGGCCAGAAGAACACAACGGTGGCTTTGCCGTTGGTGTGTTTTTTGAAGTTGAAGTTTTCAACGATTTCGCCATTGCCGAGGACGGCAGCAGCGGTAAAGTCAGGGGCTGGACGAGTAACCAGGACCATATGTACTCCTGTTAATTTTGTTAAAGTGAGTGTTAACGCAACCGGGGGAGTATAGGGGCTCCATTCCATGTAGCTCAATGGCGTCTTGCCAATCGATCGGATAGGTATTGGCTATCAAAAAGACGCTTAGATTGAGGGCCGGTAACCAGGATAGCCCTTTTTATGAAAAGGGCAAGTTGTTGTAACGCGAACCGCGGGCGATCACAAACTTTTTTGTTCTGCCATCGCCATCATGCGCGGATAAAACTGCCAGAAAAGCGCCTCCAGCTGGTCATAATGGGCATCCAGATCGCTCCAGGAGTCTCGCAATGCGTCAAGCTTTGGTCTACGGCTTGCCATCCCGTTGAGAACATTAGCGATAAAGCTCATTTCCCGGTAACGCTCCAGCCAGCGTTCACGCCATAAATAGTTATTGAGGTTAATGAAACGCGGCGGCGTGTCGTCAAGCCAGGGTTCAATTTGCCCGCGAGCGTAGGCGACAAACTCCTCGAGTCCGATATCCGGGCTGATCTTATCCCAGTGCCGCGACAGAAAGTGGTCCCACATGACATCCAGTGAAATAGGTGAAACGCGCCGCGTTTTCGGGCTGAACCAGCCGCGTGCAAGCGCGACTTCCGGCAGACCATCCGTCAGGGCATCGACGCGGCGATGCATATAAATGCCGGCAATGACCTCGGGCGAAAAACTGTCGTCCGGGCTGCCTCGCACAAAATCTGCCAGCAAATTTCCCAGCAGTGAACTTTGGGCCAGATGAGCAAGATGCAGGTGGGCGAGAAAATTCATCGAATAGTTATTCCATTTATGGCTTTAAAACGGCCTGAGCGGGGTAAACGTGTTGCAGGGAAAGCCCCCTGCCACTAGACTAAGCCGCCTGTTTTTAAGTCTGAGTGCTATACCATGCGCGTTGCTGATTTTTCCTTTGAACTGCCTGAATCCCTGATTGCTCATTATCCGCAAGCCGAGCGCAGCAGCTGTCGTTTGCTGTCTCTGGACGGGCCGACGGGCGCACTGACGCATGGCACTTTCACCGATTTGCTCGACAAGCTCAACCCCGGCGACCTGCTGGTGTTCAACAACACCCGCGTGATCCCGGCTCGCCTGTTTGGCCGCAAAGCCAGCGGCGGGAAAATTGAAGTGCTGGTCGAGCGCATGCTGGATGATAAACGCATTCTGGCACATATTCGCGCCTCCAAAGCGCCAAAACCCGGTGCAGAGCTGCTGCTCGGCGATGATGAAAGCGTACACGCCACCATGGTTGCACGCCACGATGCGCTGTTTGAAGTCGAGTTTAACGACGAGCGCGCGGTGCTGGATATTCTGAATAATATCGGCCATATGCCGCTGCCGCCGTACATCGACCGCCCTGATGAAGAAGCGGACCGCGAGCTGTATCAAACCGTTTATAGCCAGAAGCCGGGGGCCGTTGCCGCCCCGACTGCGGGCCTGCACTTTGACGAGCCGCTGCTGGAAAAACTGCGTAATAAAGGTGTCGATATGGCGTTCGTCACGCTGCACGTTGGCGCGGGGACGTTCCAGCCGGTGCGCGTGGACAGCATTGAAGACCATATCATGCACTCCGAGTATGCCGAAGTGCCTCAGGATGTTGTGGATGCGGTGCTGGCGTGTAAAGCACGCGGTAATCGCGTTATTGCGGTAGGGACGACCTCTGTACGTTCTCTTGAAAGCGCCGCTCAGGCTGCCAAAAACGATCTGATCGAGCCGTTCTTTGGCGATACCCAAATCTTTATCTACCCGGGCTATCAGTACAACGTGATCGATGCGCTGGTGACGAATTTCCACCTGCCGGAATCTACGCTGATTATGCTGGTCTCCGCGTTTGCCGGATATAAAAACACCCTGCACGCCTACCACGAGGCGGTGAAAGCGGAATATCGCTTCTTTAGCTACGGCGATGCGATGTTTATTACCTGTAACCCGCAGGCAATTAACGAACGCCCAGGGGAGTAATTTCCCCTCACCCTGACCCTCTCCCCAGGGGGGAGAGGGGATAATGCTGGGGTGACCTCTCCCCAAGGGGAAGAGGGGATAATGCGGGACTTTTTTATTTTCCCTCTCCCCCAAGGGGATAGGGGATAATGTGGGACTTTTTTATTCTCCCTCTCCCTCAGGGAGAGGGCCGGGGTGAGGGCCAAACCCTCCCCCAAATATTCCGCCGTGAGCACCGCCCGCGGCGTTAATTGATTCACCAGACTGTTTCTCTGGTGGCTAATTTGCCAGTAAATCTTCACCGGCATTAAAACACTTTAATCATCATGAGTTTACGACAGACAGAGGTGCTCTGTTTTGGTCATCATCTTCGGACTGTGCCAAAAACGTGACAGTGCCGCTGAATTTGCTCAGGTGTTCGGTGCTTAAGTGAGCATATTTGTTCACCATCTCCAGCTTCTCCCAGCCACCCATTTCCTTCAGCACCATCAGCGGCGTTCCGTCCTGAACATGCCAGCTTGCCCATGTGTGACGTAGGTCGTGAAACCGAAAGTCAGATATCCCCAGTTGCTCCAGGACTTTATCAAACTCGTATCTACCGATTTGCGCCGCCTGCCGTCCGTTCTTCGCGAAAACATAATCAGAGTCTCTTGGGCAGCTCGTGATTATCTTCACTGCTTCATCGTTGAGCGGCAAGGGTCTTGCCTTCCCAGACTTCGCATTGTCAGCGGTAACAACAGCTATCCGCCTAGAGAGATTGACGCTCTCCCATTTCATGCTCAGGATTTCACCCTTTCTCGCGCCGGTGAGCAGGGCGAACGAAACAACCCTTTTCATCCAGTCAGACCAAAGGGAAGCGATTACAGCCCTGGCCTGATCCTTCTCTATCCATCTAATCCTGACCTTTGGCTCTCTCTGTGTTGATATGTGAGGAACCGACGAAAGCCATCCAGACTTAACAGCAAGAGAAAAAGCCCTCATAATGAACGAGCGGTACCGATTACGAGTGGCGTTTGACAACTTAACGCGACGTGCGGAAGAGAATTCGGGGAGGTTATCTGCAATTTCCTCCCCGGTTATCTTCGATATGACGCGATCGCCAAACACCGATAGCCAATATCTGGCATACACCTGCTTATTTTCGAAGCATGACTGCCCATCAGCTTCGCGCATGGCGAGCACCACCATATCCCCGAATTTCCTTTCCTTGACCTTTCCAAGCCTTGCAACAAGCCAAAGCTCATGCTTCAGCTTGTCGTGATACTCCTGTGCTTCTGCTTTTTCCTCGGTGCCAGCAGAGCGTCTAATTCTTTCTCCATCTGGTGATGAGACGTCCACCCACCACTTTTTACCTCTTTTGAAGATCGGCATTTTTTGAACTCCTTACCGCCGACCACAGCCAGTCGGGTGACATTGTTGTTTGGTGCAGAGAATTTTTCCAGACTTTCATTGCTTGCTCGCCACAGGCCACCAACCTTAAACATGTGGTATTTGAGAGGGTTTCGATAGATGGTGTGCGGGGAGACTTTCAACTTCAGGGAGTATTCTTCTATTGTCATGAGAGCTTCTGCCATGCTCACCTCACAATAAGGAAATAGCCGTTACGACCGCGCCAAAAGCAACAGCTAGCAGCACGAAGAAAATCTTTGCTCCGATGGTGTATTTCATAACTTCCTCCCAATAAAAAACCGCCCGTAGGCGGTTGCTTTAGCGATGGTTATTCGATGCGGATGCCGGGGATTTTTCCGGCTGCGATGTAATCAAGGAAGTCCTTAACATCCCCAGCATGGAATACATTGTCGATGTCAGTTTCCAAATCAAGGAAGCGAATCAACGCCTCAGCGACTTCAAGGCGCTTCCTGTTTGCTGCTGAGCGGATAGGGCGGAACTTAACCGTTGACAAGGTGTAACACTCTTCCGACCGATCCAGCCTAACCAGCACAACCGAAACGCCAATGTACAGAATCTTACATGGGATAAATTTTGCCCCTGACCACGCCACTTCGCACTCGCACCCAACAGGCGGCAACCCCTCGCCATTCCACTCAGTCGCCTTAGATGCTGATAGCGCTGCTTCGTATTTATCGTTGGTGACAAAAGCGTCTTCATAGTCCTCAGACAGATTGAATTCGCGACCACTGAAAAGGCAATCACCATAAGGGTCGTACAGACAACCATCATCTAATTGTTCAATCACGCTAACACCCTCAGGCCACCCACCAAGCCTAGGAATCTCTTTCACCAAAATCTCTAATAAAGTCATCACATCCTCCATAAAACAAAACCCGCCTTAGCGAGTTCAGATAAAAAGAAACCCGCTATTGCGGGCTATTCAGGCTTTGTCACGCATTGATGAATGCAAGCCCGGCGATAATCCAGAGCCGATTGTCAAGCCAACAGCCTCCGGCTTTGGTGCTGCGGCTATCATTGCTCGCACATCCTCAAATCGAACGTAATCCCCGTCGCCGTCTGGCCTTAACGATACGCCCCCGAACTGCGTATTAGCTGCTGTATATCGTTGGATGCTGTCCACAGCAGGCAGCTGCGGCGCGGCGTAGAGTGGGTGAGCATCCATTAACCTCTCAGCATGTCGCGGTTCATAGCACATGCCGTGGCGTGGACCATCTGTATAACCGAAAGGCTCTTTCCCCGCTTCCCGCAATGCGAGTAGCTCGCGGGCCATCGAGACTATTTCATCGCTGACGTTGCACATGCGCTTATCGTTGGCATATTCAGCCAGGCGATCATTGCTCAGGTTATTCATAAAGCCTCCACACGGCCTGGCCAATTCTGCTTTCATACTGGCACTTAGAAACCAAACCTTCTTTCTGCATTTCAGAGAGGTGCTTGCGAAGGTCTTTGCAACTCCAATCGTCCTCGGGATATTCCCGTTCAAGGGCTAGACGTAAATTCCAGGTTGCCATCTTGACCGGCCACTCACTACCAATGGTGGCCTTTTGCTGTTCTTTCCTGTCACGCATAACCTTCAGAATTTTTTCGCATACTGTAGCCATCACTCCCCCTCATCCACGGTGCCGCCAGCGGCGCTGATTGCTTCAACTGCTGAATCTCTGGGTATGCACAAAACCCAATCGCTTGGGTCAAACCCTGTGGAATATGCTGACTGCATGAGAATGCCCTTCGGCAGCTTCACCGCTAACGGGCTGGCCTCCAGCTCTGCTATGCGAGCTTTAAGGGCATCTATGCGCGCTGTCAGGTCAACAGGCGCAACGTTGTCAGCATCCTTTCCAAACCCGAGCGCAGCGCGCACCGCGCGTGATTCACACATTCGCTGGTCAGCCTGTCCGGGCGACATTGAATAACGGCAAAGCTGGCTGCCGAGTTCTGCGTTTTTCTTTTCCAGATTCTCTATGCGATCAGACTGCTGATTGATGTGGTCGTCCTGCGCAGCATTGGCGCGTTGTGACTGCTCCAGCGCCGCTATCAGCGTCAAGATACTTTCGGGGTTGGCCTCCAGTGCAAAAGTTGCGTTGTCCATATCCAGAAAGTCGCCAAATGTTCCTTCGCTGCAATTTAATGAATACCCTGTATGGTCAATGCTATATGGCCCCGGCGTTGCTTTCTCCGCTGCCGCTTTCACCTCGGCAATCAGCGCTTCGAGTTGTTTAGTCATTTGGCCTCCCGGCGTTTTTTCAGCGCTTCTTTGTAGCTGGCCTTTGCCGCTTTCTTTGTCGGCTTCCACTCACCGCAAATGTCGTAATACGAATCCCAGTAGCAGCGCGAACGGCGTACCATGCGGTACTCCCATTTATACCGGTCAACTTCGCGGTCTTCGTATACCGGCAATTCAATCCCCAGCCATTCTGCAAACGAGTGGCCATAATCAGCGTGCAGATATTCGCCATATCGCGTACGTTTCTTTGGCTCGGGCAGCGCGGCAATGGCCACTGCTTTTCCTGCGTCTGTCACCTGGTAAATCACATCACCGCATGACCAGGCGGGCGCCGGGCTGGCGTATGCCATTCCAGCCCCGACAAGCTGCTGCCATGCTTTGTTGTCAGGATGGTCGCCGCTGGCGAGGAAGTAATTTCGGTACGGCTCGCGGTTGCGTTCACTGATGCCCAGGGCGTGCTGCATGAGTTCGATATTGCTCATTTGCCTTGCTCCTTGCGCAGTTGCTCCGCCCATTCCTTCAGCGCTGTTTCTGCATACTCTCCGGACAGGCCATCAGGCGCAGGCACTGGGGCATTTGCTAAGTCGGATTTAGTGTCAAGAATCATCCTAGTGACGTCGAAAACTTCGGGCAGAGGTTTGTCGATGAATCCGTTATTGAAAGCTGCTGCCAGTCGACTAGCAGCAAAGTTGATACCCTCAGCCCGCGCCTCGTTGCGTATCTCTGCCAGCGCGGCGTCGGTGGCTTTGAATTCCTCTCGAGCATCGCGAATGAAATGTTCGGCCTGCTCAGTCATACCGATGCCAAACTCATACTTCATGAGAGCCTTTTGCATTACAAATGCTCCACCTTTTGCCACATCATTCAGTCGGGAATTCTCCACTGCCAGCCCCTGCACCTGTGCCGTCAGGTTCGTCACCGTGGCTTCGTAGGCTGTCAACTTGCGCTGGAGTTCGGCGTAGTCTTCGTAAGCCGCATATCGACCAGTTGCATCTTCACTAATGCAGAGCCCACCGTTGATATCTTTTGCGTCATAGCGCTTAACTGTCATTTTCATACCCTCAGTGCTGTGCGCGTTGTTCGCGCTCTTGCTTCGTTGCATATCGCCATGTGTAACCGCGATGAGATTTAGCCCGGCCACTAATCGCTTCATTAATGCCGCCGCGTTTAAATCCCGGCGCGTAGTAAGGAGAGGGGGAAATAGAGTGTTTCCCCGGTCTGCTGGCTGGTGCCGATGATTGCTTTCTGGCGCATTGCTTGCTGTTTCATCACCGCTCCTTGAGCGTCCCGTTAATGACGCCAATGTGATAGAGGAGTTGATAGATAGTGAATCGTGGATATATGCGACGCTCGTAGCTGAGAAGGATTCTTCGGTTAATGACTTCCCTGTCTTTTATGCTTTTGGCTTCCTCTGTCTTCCATGCTCCCTGAATCTCTTTCCAGCACTGACGAGCGGTTGCGCGAATGGCGTTAAGCTCTGCTGTTTCCATTGCGTATCATCCGGTTCAGATACTTGTTGGTATTCACACTCGGAAAGCTGCAGCGAGCTAATAGCTCTTCGCGTGTTGGCATGGGTGCTTTGCAGGTTTTTGGATGGGCTGCTGCGTCACCGGGTGTTACATCGGGATTGAATTGATGGCTAAACATGCTCACGCTCCACGTATTCAGTGATTTTTTTTGCTGACTGTCTGACTGAGGTTTTCGATATGCAGAACCAGCGCTTGAAGCGACTGGGCTTCTGATGTGAGGATTTCGCGGTGGCAAAGCTCTTTCACCAGGTGTTCAAATTTGGAGTAGTAACGAGCTGAACTGAGACCTTCCTTGCCAGCGTTGTCGCCTTTCTCGATGATTACCTTCTCGCGCAAAACGAGGTCGTGAGCAGTCCCGGTAATGATGTATTTACCGATTTCAATGTGAAGCTTCATGATGTTTTCCTTAGTCGCTAATGCGAGCGCCGTAGCGACCAAAGCGGACGCGAGAGCGATCGTCAATTTCTTCAGGTGGAAGGTGAGGGCCGATGGTTTCCCATTCCGGGAAGAAAGATGCCTTGTAGTTTCTTCTGGTCAGTAGCGCATCTGCCAGCGAATCAGCCTGACGCTCCATGCGCTGCTGTTTCGTCTCCGGCTCAATTTCTCCGGCTTGTGACATTTCCCAATATCTGGCGAAGTTAGCCATCACCTCTTCTTTGGTTCTGGCGGTGCACAGGCGAGGGTTATCCGCCCCGGGTTGAGGTGATGGCATATTCGTATCCATGGTTGGTTTACTTGATAAGCTTCTGCCAGATTGCAGAAACGTACTTAGCCTGGTGGATGGCGTCGGCTAAGGCATTGTGGCGGGTGCCATCAAATGGCATGTCGCGTTTCGGATCGAAGCCGATGACTTTTCCCATCTCTACGATGGTGCGTACATCACGGTCGTTCCACCATTGCCAGGGTGCTTGCTGGCCGGTTAGTGCGTAACTGCTGCGAAGAATTACGCAGTCGAATGAAGCGCCATTTCCCCAGACCTGAACATACTTTTGATTTCCATAATCTGAGATGAAGTCTGAAAGCTCACTCAGGGCAGACGTAAGTTCGACAGGGTTTTCTTTCAGGCTTTTCCGCGCATCCTCGCTCTGACCCATCCACCAAAGAATGGTTGATGCGTCGGGTCTGGCCCGGTATCGCATTGATGATTCCAGCGACACGTTTACCGAAAACTCTTCGCCTGTTTTGCCAGTTGCGGGGTCGAAGAATACGGCGCCAATGGAGATGATCGGCGCGTAGGTTCCGTTACCCATGGTTTCGAGGTCGAGCATTAAGTTGTTCATTGATTTCCTTAGAATGGAATGTCGTCGTCGAAATCCATCGGCGGTTCATTTGACGGGGCTTGTGATGATTGCTGCTGTTTTTTCTGAGGTTTACTTTGCTGACTTCCTTCCTGCTTCCCGCCAAGCATTTGCATGGTTCCACCGACATTGACGTGAATCTCTGTGGTGTACTTTTCCACTCCTGCCTGGTCAGTCCATTTTCGAGCCGTTAGCTTACCTTCGATATAAACCTGAGAGCCTTTCCGCAGGTATTCCCCGGCCACCTCTGCCAACTTCCCGAACAGCACCACACGGTGCCACTCTGTTTTCTCTTTCGTCTCGCCAGTCTGCTTATCTCGCCATGACTCGGATGTTGCCAGGGTGATATTTGCTACTGCGCCACCATTCGGAAGGTAACGAACCTCGGGGTCTTGCCCTAGGTTTCCGACGATGATTACTTTGTTTACTCCGCGATTAGCCATTACGCCGGCTCTCCTTCTAGTTCTGATTTACGAATGTCGTATACGTCCTTGGCGGTTGCCTGCTGTGGCGTTCCCTCTAGCATCGCCCAGGCTTTTGCAAATGCCTGTTTAAGCTCTTCCTGTGTTGATTTATGGCTGGCCGCCTCCGTGAAAGCCTTGAGGATCTGCTCTGGCGTGGGCTTTGGTTTATCCTGCTTTTGTGGGGCTGATTGCTGATGCTTATGCTCATCTGTGTCAGCATCTTTAGCGTCATCAATGCCAAACAATCCATTAAGACAGTATTTGCGGGCGTACGAGCTTGTCGCTCCGGTAACCTGGGCCGAATCCATCCCTTTCTTGGATTCCTCCTCCCGGGCCAATGCTGTTGCCTCATGAGTGGTTTCACCGTCAGTAATTCGAGCGGTGGCTTTCACGTAGTGGCGAGAGCCAATCATCACCACTTCATCACTGATCGAAAGGAAGAGGCCATTTAGTAGCGGCTTAACACCCTCAAGGATGTCCTCGCAGCTGCGGTATTTGTATTTGCCGAAGCTGTTGTACTGGTTCTTTGGGGCGTTCAGTGTTCGCTGTATTTCGGCCAGCCTGGCGTAAAATTCTTTGCTCATTGGTGATTACCTCCAAACTCTTCCCAGCTTATTTGCTCGTTACCGCGCTCGGCGGCGAGGTTGATCTGCTGCTCGATAGACTCCTGAAGCTCGCCTGATAGCAGTGCGATAAAGTCTTTGTCTTCCTGATCATGCTGCATGGTTCTTGCTCCAGTCCTTGTCCTGTGTTTTGTGCCAGCCAAGAGCTATAACGCCAGCCCATTTAAACGCCGCGCTTTGCCCCTCCTTTGTGTCTGGAAAGCTGTTTTCGTACACCTTGCCAAAGTCACGATTTGCCTGGGTTACGTAGATAGTTCCGTTAACAGGTACGATTGTCATGATTACGGCTCTCCGCGCTGGTTAAGGGTGTCTTTAAGCCACTTCCCGATATTGCGGAGTTGGCGGGTTAATCTTTCAAGCTGGCTTTCGTTTTGCTGGATAGCGCCCACGGCGACGCTGCCCGCGAATTGGTAAATCATCGTGGGAACTCCTGTTTAGTTGTGTTCATTAATCAGCGACTGCGCTCATGAATAAACGCGAATAAAAAAGCCGCACTAGGCGGCTATTTGATATCCTGCATGTATCCAGTACCGTTACAGCATGAGCACTGCTCAATTGGTGAGTGAATGGTTTCCATGAGAGTTGACAGGAAGCTGTCAATCAGCTCTTTAAGTTCCCACTCGTTATCTGCTTTAAACCCCTTGATTGGTGTATATCCCTTGTAGTTCTCTCGGTCATGCGTCATTTGGAATATCTCAATTTCCTTTGACGTATCCGTTTTAAAATGCAATTTAGCCCGCTGTTTCTTCGTTCTGGCAAATATGTCCTGATATGAGTACGTGTGCGGCTTGAGCAGCGGGATTATTTTCTTAACAGTGAAACAGAAGTCGTAATCACTAGTTATCCTTGCAAAGCCACTTTGGATGTTGTCCTTAACATGCTGGCGAACGAGATCAAACATTTCCTTGGATGATATTTCGCAGGCACTATTGGCTCTTAATGGCTCAGGAAGGATGATGCAGTCAATAAGTGAGTGCTTAATGTTTTGATTTGAAATGGTGTATTTTTCATCACTGAACTGTACGCGCCTGATTCCTGGGTAGCTAAACTCAGGGGCATCACGGTAGTTATCTACCTCGCAGATAAGGTCTAGCCCACACTCGACCTCTTGAAAGTAATCAGGAACATCGTCTGACTTGAGCGTGTATAGCGAATGCAGCAGGTCTTCATCGATAGAATCCCTGTCATCATATGAGACGATAAGCGGGTATTTTTCACTGCTTAAATCAGCATCCTTCAATTCATAGCGTCGATTTGTTTTCTGTCCGGTAATCAGGCGCTCTATTTTTTCAGGGTAAGAAGGTATCTCGTACCAATTTTTATGGAAGGTAGGTTTTGCAGCCAATCCATCAAATATTAGACCCTCGATAGACGAATTGTGGTAATTGTAATGGTATCCACTGCTTGCTTTGCAGTCAGTGATAAAGCACTTTCCCGCATCTGTTTTAATGATGCTTATCTGCAATTTCTTATCCATACTTTTCTCCAGTTAAAAAGAAGCTCGCACAGTGGCGGGCAAACAATGACAACGAGGGTGAATCAGAATCAGCTCTCAGTGAAAGCTGATGCGGAGGTTACTCGATGGGTGGTGGGGGCAGGGGCATCCAGTGAGTGACGATGAACCCTGACTCTGAACATTTGAAATGGACCGAATCCTTTCCTTGAAATTTCCTTGAGTAATAAGGGTTTTCTCTTCTAGCCGTGTCACGGTCTTTGATAAAAAAAGTGTGGCAAACGTGAGACTCATGCTCCCCTGTGTGATATTTTCGAACCGCCAAAACATAGCAATAATCAACATCGGGTAGACCATCGCTGACCTTTTTCCACTCCATATCCTCACCCTCTATTTAGTTGTGCGCCGAACGATCAATCGATTTCTTCAACTGTGATTTTGCATACGACTGCATAGCGCTTTACGCTCACCCCGTCGCAATCTGCATCTTCTTTTCTTGCATATGAGTCACGAGTCATCATGTAAGAAATGATGTCTTCAACACCGGAAATTGAAGGCTTTCCTGCAAACAGTCCCTCATCACAAATAACTGCTACTGTCTCTTTCATCTCTCACCTCTGTTAAACCGTATGTAATAAAAAAGGCCGCCTTAGCGACCTAGTCATCATCTTCGCAAGTGTTAGTCAGTGATTTAAATGCTTCGAATGCGCTATTTTGTCCTTCAAACTTCTTTCCGAACACATCCGCTTGCTCTTGAGTAAATGATTCCAGTGCATTGCTCATTGCCTCTTCATTCTCACCAAATCCGAGACTCAAAGACATTTCAGCGCCATCGAACATTGTTGAAATGCATAGTGCGCATTCTCCATCGCTGTTTTCTCCTTTACGAACCAAAATCTGGCGACCGTGACTTTCAAATAACTTTGCAAAACGCTCCATCTATAACTCCTGTTCTTAGCAATAAAAAACCACCCGAAGGTGGCGTTAATGTTTATCTGGCCGTTACCGTTAATGTCTTTCTATGCCCAGCACGATAGAGCGGGCTATTCATTTTCGATGAATGCCAATGTCGGAATTAGCTTGCAATCGCCATCACCAAATACTGCTCGCGCATCTCTATTTTCACTGATTTGTGAAGCCGGGATGTCGATGGTTACTCGGAATCTATCGCCACGCTTCATGTATTTAACGTCGCAATCGAAGTTTGACAGCGGCCATACGTATATACCCTGAGGCCTAAGCCTCTCGTGTGCTTCAGCAACCTTTTTCATTGCGCCTCCATGTGTTTATTAACGAGCGGTAACGCTCTCAGATTTACGATAGCCCGCACGATAGAGCGATATTTCCGGAAGGCAGCAAGAGTCTTCGTCTTTTGCATCTCTCGGCATGCCTACAGACATTGCCTTTGCTACACGAACTGAAACGTCACCAGAGAGCTTGTGAGCAACTTTTCGTGCAAGAGAATCGTCTTGCATTGCTTGCTTACGCTGTAACGCTCTACGTGCTCTCCGGCGATTTCTGGCGTTATCGTCAGCCAGGATAGTGATGACTACTGTCATGATGACCTCCGATGATTGACTTTGGTGATTGGATGGCCGGTGCTGATCTCCGACACATGCGCCTGTTCAGGGCGCAACCAGCCTCCACCGGGAGCTTCCCCTTCCGCACTCTGTAGCGCGGAAACCTCTCTCGCATCAGCCTGCGCATTCATCCAATCCCAAAGCCAACTGCTCTTTGGTTCCCGCATTTCGGCGGGACAATCCCATCAATTTTAAAGAGCCTGCCAATCTGTTCCTTTTGGCTACCAGCGTCCTGCTGATGGCTAAAAGATACAGGTAAAACTGTTATTTGGTCAACAGGCAAAACTGTATTATTTGTGATTTACACAGATATATCTGTTTTTAAAGGTGATTTATTTTTATTTGGATACAAAAAAACCGGCCTTAGCCGGTTTGATTGGGTGGTTGATGTTATCGCTTTCGGCGATAAATGCGGTGTTCAACCATAGTGCCTATGATTTTTACCGGAGTGGAAGAACTACTAATAATAGGGTAGTCATCATTGAGCGGCAGGAGCTCAAAGTGCTGGATGCCATTGTGATCCGATAGCGTAGGGCGATACTTCTTAAATGTCGCCTCATGGTCTCCATTGGCCGCCACTACAAACTCCCCTGGTGCTGGCTCAATGTCAGGATCAACAATAATCACATCGCCTGCTTTAAAGTCAGGCTCCATTGAGTCACCTACTATCTTCAATGCAAAAGCAAACTCAGACCAGTCCATGTCGGTCATGACATATTCATAGCTGCCATCGAACGCCTCTATCTTCTCCTTAGTAGCAAGCGCTCCGGCCTGGACATAGCTAATCAAAGGTATTTTCCTTGTGTTGACCTCTGCGACCGACTGGAAAATACCGCCGTTCATTAACCATGTAGGGTCGCAATTGAGGGCGTTGGCGATCCCTACTATGTTTCGGGGCTTAACGGTCTTCCCATCTTCAATGCTAGCCCATGACTGCTGTTTTATGCCAGCACGCTCAGCTGCTTCCGTCTGAGTCAAACCCAAAGACATTCTCGTCTTTTTTACTCTATCTGCCAGGCTCATAAACCCCCCTAAAGTTGCCGTTAATCCTTACAGCAACGACTGTATTTGACAAACAGATATAGCTGTCGCACAATACAGGTAAAACTGTAGAGGTGAGAAAAATGGATAGCTTATCTACCCGCCTCAAACAGAAGCGAGCTGAGTTGAAGTTGACTCAAGCCGAGTTGGCTGCAAAGACCGGGATCAAACAACAATCCCTGCAGCGAATCGAAGCTGGAGAAACCAAGCGCCCGCGCTTTTTGTTTGAGTTAGCCAGTGCGCTTAATTGCGACCCGGCATGGTTGATGTACGGAACCAAAAACGGCAAAGCCGCCTAAGAATTACCGCTCTTTAAAACTCTGGCCTCGCTCCCACCGAAATGTCGGAGCTCTATTTCTGACGATGCTACGGCTTCGTCACGTAAATCATTTATTAACCAAGGGAAGTATTACAAATGGAACGCACACAAACACGCACGGAAGCGCTGAAGATTGAATCGGCGCTACTCAACAAAATTGCAATGAAGGGTAGCTCTGAAATCGCTAATGCAATCGGTGTTGACCGGTCGCAGATATCACGCTGGAAAGAGACCTGGCTGCCGAAGCTTTCAATGCTTCTGGCAGTACTGGAATGGGGAGTGGTTGACGATGATATGGCGCGGTTAGCCAGTCAGGTTGCAGCGATTCTCACAAAGAAAAAGCCACCAACTGCTGGAACAGGTGATGGCTCTCAAATCTCACTAACATTCTGAGGTAAGTATACATGCAATTATCTACGTCAGTAAACCAGACCATGACCAGTGAAGAGCTGGCAACCCTTCTTGAACTCCGCCATGACAACGTTCGCCAGGCGGCCATAAACCTCCAGAGCCACGGAATTATTACTTTCACTGAAACCTCAGTGAAAGGTGCTGGGCGTCCAAAGTTGGTTATGCACTTCGACAAAAGAAACAGCATTGTCATGGCGGCCAAACTTAACGATGCCCTTATGGCCTCTGTCGTTGACCGCTGGATTGAGCTTGAGGGGAAACAGCAGATACCACAGACGCTACCCGACGCCCTTCGCCTTGCCGCTGATCTGGCAGAGGAAAAGCTGCAGCTTGAGAATCAGTTAGCTCTGGCGGCTCCCAAGGTTCAATTCGTTGACAGCTACGTCGAAGCATCCGGTTCTCTTGGCTTCCGTGAGACCTGCAAACTTCTTCACATCAAAGAGAACTTATTCCGCAAGTTCCTTCTTGATCACGAAATCATGTATCTCCTAGCCGGAAAGCTGACGCCATACGCGCAGCACATCGACGCCGGGCGATTCACTGTTAAAACTGGCGAGAACCAGACTAACGGACACGCTTTCACCCAGAACAAATTCACGACCAAAGGCATTCAGTGGATAGCTGGCCTTTGGGCTTCAAGCCAAATCAAACAAGAGGCAGCGTAATGGCAAGGATCAGAACAGTAAAGCCGGAGTTCTGGACTGACGAGAAGGTGGTTGAATGCTCAATTGCCGCCCGACTCCTTTTCGTCGGCATGTTTAATTTCTCTGATGACAACGGAAATCTGGTCAACTCCCCGAAGCGGATAAAGATGCAGGTTTTTCCAGCTGACATCATCGACTGTGAGCCGTTATTAAAAGAGCTGATTACTCATGGACTACTCACTGAGTACTCAGTGAATGATGTTAGTTACCTGAATATAAAGGGATTTAATAAGCATCAAAAAATAAACAGGCCGTCTAAAACTGATATCCCAAAGATGGAACTCCATGAGCACTCAGTGAGTAGTCATGGAGCATTCACTGACGGAATGGATACGGAAGGGAAAGGAGAAGGAAAGGAAGAACATAACACCCAAGCCGCTGACGCGACTTGCGAGGGTGAACTTGTCTCTGAAGATCCCATTCCAAATAACGTTCAGGAGATGGCAGGGCGTTACGCATTCGAAGGCAACATTGTTCGGCTGAACCACAAGGACTACGACTCCTGGAAAGCGCTTTATCCAAACATCGATCTCCAATACGAACTCCTGAAACTTGATATCGAGTTCACCCATGAGAAGCCAAAAAACTGGTTTATCACTGCCAGCCAGAAACTGAGCTACCAGAACAAACAGGCGCTAACCCGTGGTGGCAAGCGAGCCGTTAACGATAACTCCCCTCACTGGAACAGCCCTGAAGGCTGGAAGGACTTCATATGAGCCTGCAGCTCGTAGAGGCGATTAATAACCGCGACGGCGCTGCTATGGCCCGGATGTCTGGCGGTCATTACGAGCCCGACAAGGTAATCGGCAGCGAGGCCGAATCGCTGGTTGACTCGCTGTTCCGACAGCTTAAGCAAATCTTCCCGGCAGCAGTCAGTACCAGCCTGAAAAGCGAAGCTGACGAGAAAACGACTAAGCGCCAGTGGATCGTCGCCTTTGCTGAGAACGGCATCAAAACGCGGGAGCAGCTTTCAGCCGGTGTTCGCCATGCGCGAGCCAGTAACTCTGACTTCTGGCCGTCCCCCGGCAAGTTCATCTCTTGGTGCAAAGACAGCTCGATGGTGCTTGGCGTTACGCTGGAAGACGTGATGGCAGAGTTTCACCGGTACGCTCGCGAGAAGGGTATGCACTCAGGAGGCGCAGAGCGGTTCCCGTGGTCGAAGCCTGTCATGTACTGGATTGTCTGCGATACACGAAGGGCGATGTATCAGCGTCAGCTAAGCGAAAGCGAGGTCGAAAAATACGCCGCTAAGCAACTGGATGAATGGTCGAAAAAGGTATCGGCAGGCCAGCCAATCCCCGACCCGGTAGCCAGCCTTGAGCAGAAAAAAGAGGTCATGCAGACGGCAAACTTCACCACGAAAGACGACGGGAAGATGCACTACATGCCGAACGCCGCAGTGCTAGGCTCGGTAACACCTGCTGCCTGGCTGTTCGAGGAATACAAACGGCGCAAGGCCAACGGTCTGATTAAATAATCAGGAGGAATCATGATTAAAAAAGTAAATCTCAACTACCGCATCTGGGAATGGTTATCTCGCAACCCCCGCAAGAAACAGGGCGAGATCGTCGCAGAGTTCGGCATCAACCAGACCACGATAGCGTCAGCACTTCTGAAAATGATGCGGCGTGGCAGTATCGAGCGCAGCGGTGAGAAATGGCAGTACACCTACGCAGCGACGAACATAGCCCCGCAGAAATACGGACGCGTGAAGCCTGATTATCGCGTCGAATGCGGCCAGATGGTTTTCGTTGAGAGCAGCGCCGGCAACACAATATTCGACGAGTGCCGCCTGAACTGGCAGGGCTACGAGTCAAATAAGCGGTTGAAGGAGGTAAGAAGTGCACGAATCCATGCATGAGTTGCTAACCAATCCACGCTTCGGCACGGTCGTTGAAAGGTGCCTTGATGAGAAAGAATTCATCGAGCAGTTTGAAAGGCTATCAGGAGTTAACAGGCCACCATTAAGGCGCTCGCCATTCGAAGTGATGATTGATAAAGCAACCGGCTTCGAGCAATCGCAGTGGGAAGCTTTCTTCAAAGAGTTCATCCAGTTCGTTTACCGCTTCGTGTGGCTTACCTGGCCTGAGCGAAACAATGAGGAGTATTGGAAATGAACAGTTGGAAATTAGCATTGCTTGCCGCATCAGCCTGGAGCGCTGGAATGGCTATCGGCTGGTTAGGTGTCTCGGTCGTTTTGTGGGAGTTTCAGCCTGTAAACCCATCAATGGTGCTCAGGCTCTTTGTCGTCATATGGGGATTCCCATTTGCTATGGCTGCCCTCTGCGAAGCCTACAGGAAGATTAACAAGATGCTTGAAGGAGTGAGAGCGTGACAGAGCCAAGAATAGAAAGACTATACGGAAAGGGCGCGGCATTTAAATTTAAGTTCAAACGCGCTCACGTAGCTATTGATATTGCCGAATACTATGGTGACGACATTGTCGATAGTGCTCACTACATCCGTGCTGGAAAGGTTTTGAAAGAGGGGGTCGAGCGCGGTGTAATCAAGAAGGTTGGCGCCGCAAGATACCAGCTTGTCGAGGATTGAATATGAGCGCTTACATCACAGAGTTAATCGCAGGGCTATCAGTAATGGTGGCCTTTTTTATTTGTGCTGCCGGGAGGAAAGAGAAGTGAAAGTGAAAATGACGGCTGATTGGGCTGATAAAGACGGGTACCCAAAGGAAGGTGATGTGCTCGAAGTGAGCGATGTTGTTTACGACTACGGTGAAGTTGATTATTTCGAGTGCAAGTGGCGCGGCGAGCCAATTGCCGTTTATCCGTATGAATGTGAAGTTATCAACTAACCGGCCACGGCCTTACTGGAGGGGATATGGATAACAGATACGAATTAGCGGAACAGCACGGCATGTCTAAAGAGTTTATCGATTGGTTTTTCGACACCAAAAAAGACGGCCTTGGCAATGTCTGGTTCATGATGATGGCGGCGATGTGGGAAGGATGGAAAGGCGCTGACGAGCGGAGGGGATATGGAAAGTAAATCAAGAGAGCAGTTTGATTCTGTCGATGAAAAAGACTACGAGTTCTACGCAATTGTTGACGAGGATGATGGCGTCGTTTCAGTCAGGCACGAGAAGTATGGCGAGATAAAGGCAATCTTTCGTTCATATGTAGAGGCGTCAAATGCGCTTGAATTGCAGGATTCCAAGGGGCGGCTACGGGTTGAGCCATGTGAAATCGTTAGCGCTTAACAGGCCAAAAGCATCAGATGGAGAACAGGATGGATAAATCAAGAGAAGAATTCCTGGCATGGGCAAATAGGAAAAAATCGTCAAAGCTAACGTCTGAATCCATGAGCGTAATTCGCAACAGCGGAAGATTTGCTAGCGAGTCACTACAGAAGAGATTTGAGGCATGGACGGCCAGCAGGGTTACGGGAAAGGTTTTGGCTTACATTACGCCACACGGTGACGCCGTAAGCGGAAATGACTTTGCAGGTGGCGAAGAAGAGATGCATCACAGTGCAAAAACGGAAGGGTGGACACCATTAATCGCCGGGATAACCGTTAAAGGAGAAGGGGATGAGTGAGCACGTAGCAAGCTTTGAAAAGTGGGTTGCTGACGAAATGGGTCATACCGTTGCATACATCACGATGCGAAGAAAGCAGAATGCGGTAGGTGGCGTCTATTACGATCACGAAGAAATCCACAAGAGATATCGTGCATGGTGCGCTGGCTTCAGCTCAAAATCAGGATTGCCAGGGTGGTAGGAAATGCAAATCGACCTGGTTAAACACCCAGGCGGCGTATTCTCTCCAGCACATGAAACAGACCTCGAAAGACTCCAGCGATTCAAGAACGGCGAAATCTACACCGCCGAGATAAAGCTAACCCGCCGACCGGCATTTCACCGAAAGATGTTCGCCTTCTTCAACTTCTGCTTTGCGCACTGGAGCGCCGAAAGGACGCCCCTGGCCAACGCAGATGAAGCTACTCAGTTTGACCGATTCAGGAAGGACTTAACCATCCTGGCGGGATTCTATGAGCAAACGATGAGGCTTAACGGTGACATCAGGACGGAGGCCAAGAGTCTGGCTTACGCGAACATGGACGCTGACGAGTTCGAGCGTTGTTATAAGTCGATGATTAACGCCGCCATAAAACACGTATTCGCCGGCACTAAAGACCAGCGGACCCTCAACCAACTACAGAGCTACTTCTGAGGAGAGCATGCATAAAACATGGTTCATACACCACGACCTCACCACCGAAGAAGCAGACGAACTAATCCACCGCTACACCCTCCGCAACGTTCAAACCGAAAAGACACTAAGCGCCGATCCGAGATACTGGAACGTAGCCGCTTTGCTGCCTGAGGGAAGGACAGAGCCGAGAGCAGACAAAACATATCAGCAGAGGTGCTGGGAATGACGGCTTACTACAACGAGATAGACCCTTACGCCGCAGAGTGGCTGCGGAACCTGATCGCTGGCGGTCATATCGCCCCGGGCGAAGTCGACGAAAGGAGCATTGAAGATGTTACACCAAACGATTTGCGAGGATTTACCCAGTGTCACTTCTTCGCCGGAATTGGAGTCTGGAGTTACGCATTACGACAAGCTGGATGGTCAGACGATAGACCAGTCTGGACAGGAAGTTGCCCATGCCAACCTTTCAGCTCGGCAGGCAAAGGAGCTGGGTTTGCTGACGAGAGACACCTCTGGCCATCGTGGAGTTGGCTCATTAAACAGTGTCGTCCTTCAACGATTTTTGGAGAGCAGGTTCGTACAGCTTTTAAAAACGGATGGTTTGATAAAGTGGCAAATGACATGGAAATGGCTGGTTACGCCATCGGGGCGCAAAATATACCTGGTGGCACTGTCGGCTCCCAGCATAAGCGAGACCGGCTTTACTTCGTGGCCTACTCCAACCAAGACGCAAGCGGGTGGAACTCCAGAGCAGTTCATGGCGAGGAAGGTAAGATCATTCGGAGCCAGAAATCCAAAGGTAACGGATTTGGGTTTGGCAGTGAGATATCACTACGCGGGAATGATGGGATGGACAGGAAAGTCCCTCAATCCTGCCTTCCCCTGCTGGTTGATGGGTCTGCCACCGTGCTGGCACAAAACAGCGCCTACGGAAACGCCATCATTTCTCAGGCGGCAACGAAATTTATAGAAGTTTTCATGGAGTGCCAGCCATGCTAACCCCATCTGAAACCACATCATACGAACGCAACAGCAACACAGCAGCTGGTCTATGTGCTGGTTGTGCCAGGGTGCTTGATGATGACGAAGTGCACTGCTGTAACGAGTGCGCGAGTGATGCGTACATTGAAACCGGGAAGAAGGGAGTGAATAGCAATGGGTGAATTAAGAGTGGGTGGGCTGGCGGTGATTATCCAAAGCCGCATTCAAGAAAATATCGGCGCGACAGTGCGGCTGTTAAAAAATCTAGGTGTAGTCAGTGGGGTAACTGAAAATATAGAGTTTGAGGCATGGCAAGTGGAATCTTGCTCTGGGGGAAATCTAAAAGGTTATCTTCCCGGTGGGTTGGTTATTAAGACACCAGTGGTTAACTGCCCCGCAAAATGGCTTATGCCCATCGACGGAGAAGACTTCAGCCACGAAGACGAGCATGAGAAGGAGTTGACGCATGGCTAACCTCCGAAAAGAAGCGCGCGGCCGTGAATGCATGGTGCGTATTCCGGGCGTGTGCAACGGCAACAGTGAAACGGTAATTCTCGCTCATCTTCGGATGGCTGGATTAACCGGTGTGGGCATGAAAGCTGATGACTTGTTTGGCGCGTGGTGTTGCTCAGCTTGTCACGATGCGATAGACCGACGCAACCGTACCGTTGATGCTGAATATGCTCACACGCTGCATCTGGAGGGCATTATACGCACTCAGGCGGCACTGTTATCGGAGGGCAAGCTGAAAGCATGAATGCCTATCATCTGAAACTACCCTGGCCGCCCAGCAACAATCGCTACTGGCGTCACTCCCGAGGGAGGCACTTTATCAGCGACTGGGGCAAGCGGTACCGAAAAGAAGTAATCGAAATCATCCAGGCAGCAAAGTTAGATATCAACATCACACCCCGCATCAGAATCACCATCCACGCAGCACCGCCCGACAACCGCAAACGCGATTTGGACAATCTACCCAAAGCCGTTTTTGACGCACTCACCAGTGCGGGCTTCTGGCTGGATGACGGCCAGATTGACGACATGCGGATTAAGCGCTGTCAGCGACACAAGGGCGGCATGCTGTGGCTTGTGATGCATGAGATTGACGGGGAATTACCGGTAATTACAGAACTTATGGAGAGCGCGGCATGAGTACTCAAAACACACTGGCACTACTCAACTGGTATCGGCAAAAGCATGTTCAGGCAGTAAGGACTCCATCTGGAATTGTTCTGATGGGAGCCAGAAACCTTAAGCCGGAAGAAAAGAAAACTCTCCTGGCAATCCCTCAAGGCGATTTAGACGCAGCATTAAGGTGGCAACAATGAGCGTAATCGACATCAACACAGTGAAGATTCAGCGTCAGATTGACGAGAGGCAGAGAGAGGCCATCGATTCCCAGATTAAGCAAGTTGAAGGGTTGATGGTCTTTCTGCTGAGTCAGCGGGAAAAGCTGGATGAGCGACTCGGCTTAAACAAACCAGACGGAGGCGACGCCGCATGACTATCGAAGCGAAAACAATCCCTGACTACCTGGTATTAGCGAGAGGAAATCAGGCCGAGGTGGCGCGTCAATTGGAATGCGACCGCGCAACTATCGCTAAATACGCACGCGATGCTAAAGGTCAGTTTCATGCCGTGGTGTGTGGCGTTCTGATGATTGCACAAGGCGGTCGCGGCAAGCGCCGATGGGAGAAGAAAGCATGAACCTCGAAAACGCAGTCAAGTACCACTTCGCGAAGTCCAGCCAGATAAACGACACCCCACGCTCCACCTCATCAGAAACTTTGACCGGCACTGATGTGATGGCAGCTATGGGGTTAACTCAGAATCGCGCCGCAATGGGCTGCAGCGCTTTTCTCGGGAAGATGGGAATCAGCAAGCATGACAGTGAAAGGGCGATCACCCTGCTAACCGAACACGCTCTAAAGCATTGCGACAAGGTTGCAGCCTTACGCAAGCTCGAAAGCGATATTAAGCCAAAGGTAATGCAAATCCTCGCAATTTACGCATATGCGGATTATTCCCGCAGCGCGGCGAGCACGAGGGAGTGTGATTGCTGTAGCGGGGCCGGGTTTATCGACGCTGAGGTGTTCACGATGAAAACCTCTGGATGGGGTTGGCGTGAAATCAAAGAGACGGCCAGGGTGCTATGCCATAAGTGCAAAGGGAAAGGCGTTATCAGCACGGCATGCAGCGACTGCAAGGGGCGAGGTAAGTCGATGGATGAAAAGCTGACGAAGGAGCAAGGAGTTCCGGTAATCGCCAACTGTAAGCGCTGCAATGGTCGGGGATATGAGCGCATACCCTCCACGGACGCCCACAACGCCATTTGCGAGATAACAGAAAGCATTTCACTGGATACGTGGAAGAAGAGCGTGAAGTCGTTCTACGACGACTTATCGCTTGAGCTGGATATCCAGGAGGCTTACGCAGACCGGGCGCTGAAGACGGCAACACAATAGTGAAAGATAAAATAGCTCACAAAGTTATAGTGAGCTATTTACTTTTCCCGAAACTGTGTTAATCTCACTCTAACGATGGGTAATGCCGTTCGTTAAAGGGCTTCGAGGAAATAAGTAAACATCGCACACCGGAGCGAAAGCTGCCTTGAGATGAAGAGGCCCAAAAATCTAAGCCACTGGTTAACGCCGGTGGCTTTTTTATTGGCTGAAACTGGTAAGGGCATTAGGCAGACGGCAATCCACGCTCCCCGACTAGCGCAGATGCGAAAGGTTGGCGCGGATTGTGGCGGCGCTCGTCAGTGCTCTTTCCAGTTTTCGTCAACGTTAGTGGCTTTGCGGGTTTTTAGAAACTGACCACAAAGATAAATGCAAACGATGAACAATTCCTGGCAGTAGCCTAGCGGCTAAACACCAGTGAGGTCTTCCGACTCCTCATCAACGAATTCGGCGCACTGGCCCGGTGTGATTAATAATGGGCGCACAACAGGTAAGAGCATTGACGGAAGCAACGCCGTGGCGTGACACATGGCCCACTGTGGTAATCAGTGCTCTTTCCGTTGTGGTGAATGCGCAGGCTGATGCGCAATGATTGCACTCCCGTTGCCATGTTCTGCCACTGACGGGCGTAGGCAGAAAAGCCGGATATCAGTGCCGGCCATCACAACCTCATTCGAAGCCTCGGTTAACAGCCGGGGCTTTTTGCGTTTTGCTGTGGCTAGACCGGCCAGTCGAAAAGCAGTATCGTCACTGCCTGCCATAGCGAACATTGACGAGCAACTGGACGAGGTTGTTATGAGTGATATGCATCACGTGACAAGTATCATAGTTCATGTGGCTCAGGCTTTAGCTATGTTGACATTTCTCTTTCTAATGTGGAGATGGAGTAGGCCGCAAAAGAAATCAGAAATTCCAAAGGAGCAGGCTGAGGCCGTGGAACGATGTGTAAAGCTGAGGAATCAGCTAGAGAAAAACCATCTGGAAGCCAATCTAAGCAGCAGATGTTACAAATAGGTCGCTAAGGCGGCCTTTTTTTGTTTTGCGTTCATCCCAAATCCCGGAACACCCTCTATCCCCTCGTAGCGCATCGCGGTAACGGGTGAGCGCAAACCAAAAAGAAACCCGCTCAATGGCGGGCTCGTGAAAATGGGCGGCTGCAAGTTGTTGAAGCAACCTGCAGTCATCTTGCCCGTGAATCGACTCACGAACAAAGACCGAGGCCCACATCGTCTGATCAGACGGTTACAAGGTAGTGCGGATTTGTTCACCTATCAACTCAGAACAGATCCCCAATACCTGGGGGTGGAAATGACCAGAATGCCCTACAAGAGCGATCCGAATATCCTTTCGATCCTCATCGCTTTAGGCATGACCTTCGTAGGCGCGATAGCAAGTTACTCATTCAAAGTTCTCAGCGGTGAAGCATTCAGCTGGAGGACTCTGTGTCTTCAGCTCATCGTGTCCATATTTGCAGGATTGATGATGGCCTTAATTGCCATCCACTACGCCTGGCCTCCTGAGGTCATGGGTGCTTCCTGTGGTCTTGCCGGATGGATGGGTGCGAACTTCATCAAAGCTATTGAGAAGCGCTTTATCAACAAAGTATCCGGGAGTGAAGAAGCTAATGACTAAAGACCAGTTCATGAAGGCTGCCGGATTAACCCAGGCGCTTGCCGACAAATGGTTCCAGTGCGTAACCGACGCAATGAAAGAGTTCGGCATCGACACACCAAAACGCCAGGCCTATTTCCTCGCGCAGGTCGGAACAGAGTCAAACGGGTTCCGCTCGGTGCAGGAATCGCTCAATTACTCCGTTACCGGCCTGCAGATATTTGGCACTCGTTTAACCGGAGCACAGCGTCAGCAGTTGGGTCGCCAGCCTGGCGAGTTACCCCTATCCCCTGCGAGACAACAAGCAATAGCCAACATCGTTTACGGTGGACGCTACGGCAACAACCTCATCGGGGACGGGTGGAAGTATCGCGGCCGTGGTCTGAAGCAGGTCACCTTCCGTGATAACTACGCCGCATGTGGGAAGTCGCTGGGCCTTGACCTGGTGAACAATCCTGACCTACTGCTAACGGATATCAACGCCGCTCGCTCAGCCGGTTGGTTCTGGAAAGCCAATAACTGCAATCAGTTTGCAGATGCGGGTGACGTTAACGGCCTGACCAAAAGAATCAACGGTGGATTTAACGGGCTGCAGGACAGAATCGACAGAACGCGAATTGCTGAGGCCGCATTACGATGAACCTTGCAACACTGAAAACCCTGATCCCCTTTATCTTCTCCGTCATCATCATCGGCTTCATTGCGAAGCTGGGTTACGACAACAAGCAACTGAAGACCGATAACCAGCTTCTGCAATCCGAGGCGCGAGAGCTGACCAGTAAAAACACTGGACTGGCTAATACGCTTCAGGATTTGACCGACGCAGTGACGGCGATGAACCAACTGGCCGACAAAGAGGCCAAACGCCGCGCTGCAGCAGAGATGAAGTCTCAACGACTACAGGACGAAATCAAAAATGCGCTCAAAGACAACCAATGCGCTGTTGCCATTATTCCTGATAGCGTCGTTGAGCGGCTGCGCCAACAAGCCGACAGTGCGAGAAGCCATAAAGGTAAAAAGTCCTCCCATACCAGCAAGTCTTCTGACTGATTGTGCGGTGCCAAACATCCCGGCACAAATGACATTCGGCGATAGCGTCCAGTTAAACATTACCCTGCTGCTCTCTGTAGAGAATTGCAACGGGCAACTGGAAGCTATCCGGGAAATTGAAGCAAACAGGAGCAAGCAATGACTGAACGTGTATACGGCCTGTCAGGAAAGACTGTAGAGGTTGCAGTTCCTGGCTCCGGTGGCGATCTACCAGAAGCGACGAACTCTGTTCTTGGTGGTGTGAAGGTAGGTGACAACATCGAAGTAGAGGGCGGCACTATCAGTGTTCCTTTCGCTCAACCATCCCGATACGGCGTAGTGAAGATTGGCTCACGCCTTGTGGGTGGGGGAGATGGAGTCATTAACGTACCTGTAGCCACCAGGGCAACAGCTGGGGTCATGAAGGCTGGAGATACACTTAGCTTCAGCCCTGATGGCACCATTGAGGTTAACAGCGCGACAACATTTTCCCCGGGAATAGTAATGAAATCTTCTCCGGTAGCGGATGTTGAAACCATCCCCGTAACTGATATCGCAAGCGCCCAATTAGCAATAGCAGCAATGGGCACAACACTTTCCGAGCTTATGCAAGCCCTGCGTAACGCTGGAATATTGGAGAAATAGAATGAGCGACCAGACCGAGTTTTCAAGGTTGGTTCCAGCTATTTTTCAGGAAAAGGCTGTGGACTGGCTTTTTGATATAACCCGTGAAGATATTGAAGCCATGAACTCATGCCCTGAATCTTTCTACATTTCCAGAGAAGAATATAAGGCCGTAACCAGCTATAGAGCATCCTTGCTTAGGGGGATGCTCATTTCCCTCTATCAAGACGAGGTGAAATAGCTATGGCAACTTTGACGGTTAAGGTCACCACCAAAAGTAAATGGTGGGTAAAGCCAGCTCTCTGCCTGGAAAAGATGGGTATCACTCTTCGCCTGGTGCGTGAGAGTGGGGTCGAGTCAATTTCCAAGTTCATCGCTGCGCACGGCTTCGATATCAAGGTGGAAAAATAAATGACAAAACCGAAGATCATCAACTTTGATGTGTCTCTGCCAAGCTCTGCGCATGCGGGACATATTATAAACCAGATTGAAAAAGAAATGGCTGACCTTCCTTTGACTGCTGTTAACGCCATCCGATTTTATCAAGAGGTCCAGCGTCGCCTGGGTGCTGAGACACTAATATCCGTGGTAGAGACACAAAGCGAGTAAATAAATGGCAAAGCTCACCGACAAACAAGAGCTGTTTGCCTGAGGATTCGAAATGGAGCTAACAGATACACAAAAAGCTCTTTTCGATGCCATGACAAAATTACAGCAGAATTTTGCGTTAGGCATTGTGAAGGGGCTTAACCAAATTGACGCTTACCGTGCAGCAGGTGGGAAGGCCAAGACCGAAGAAAGCGCCCACGCGTCTGCAAGTGAAATCTTAAGTAATCCTAAGGTCAAGGCATTTCTGGATGTAATCAGCGACGCGGCGATAAGTGACGCCGTGATGACTCGTAAAGAGGCTCTAGAGCGGCTAACTTCCCTCGGGCGAGCAAACCTATCAGACTTGGTCGAGTTTGGTGAGCAACCAGTAGGAGAGGATGACGAGGGGAATCCTGTAATTCAGGCCACCTGGAAGTTTAAAGACTCCGCACTGCAAAGTCCTGTCTCTCTCTCCGCAATACAAGAGTTAACGGTTGGTAAGCGCGGTATATCAATCAAGTTGCACGACCCCAAAGCAGCCATCCGCCAACTCTCAGATTTGGAGGGATGGGATGCGCCTAAGAAGACGGAGATTGCAGCCACCCTTAACCTGAACAGGCCTCTAAGCGAGCTATTCGAAGATGACAGCGATTAACCCGATATTCAAACCCTTCATCAAGCCATATCGCTATAAAGTAGCAAAGGCGGTCGCGGGTCAGGGAAAAGCTGGACAATTGCACGTTTACTCGTAGAGATATCTCGCCGGGGGTGCTATCGCTTTCTCTGCGCCCGCGAACTCCAGAACAGTATTAGCGACTCAGTGATTCGCCTGCTTGATGACACGATTGCCAGGCATGGCTACCAGGCAGAATTTGAAGTTCAACGTAGTAGCATTCGCCACCTGATCACCGGTAGCGAGTTCATGTTCTACGGCATCAAGAACAACCCCACAAAGATAAAGTCCCTTGAGGGTGTGGACATCTGCTGGATTGAAGAGGCGGAAGCTGTATCAAAAGACTCATGGGAAGTGCTGATACCAACCATCCGCAAGCCGGGGTCTGAAATATGGGTTAGCTATAACCCGAAGAACATTCTGGATGATACGCATCAGCGGTTCGTCATATCACCACCTGATGATATTTGCCTGCTTACTGTTAACCACGACGACAACCCACACTTCCCCGAGGTTCTTCGCCTTGAAATGGAGGAGTGCAAGCGTAAGGACTACGACCTCTACCTACACATTTGGGAGGGGGAGCCGGTTGCTGATAGCGACATGGCGATTATCAAGCCTTCATGGATTGTTGCTGCGGTTGATGCTCACCTGAAAATTGGGTTTGCAGCATCAGGTCGTAAGAGAGTCGGCTTCGACGTGGCCGATGAGGGAGAGGATAGCAATGCCACCACCCTGGCACACGGTTCTGTCGTGATGGATTGCCAGCAGTGGAACAAAGGCGACGTAATCACCTCTGCAGATCGCGTTAAGAACTACGCAGAAGAGGTCAGGGCAAGCGAGATAGTTTATGACTCCATCGGTGTTGGTGCTGGCGTAAAAGCCCACCTTAAGCGCGTGTGCCGCATTCCCGCTACCGGATTCAATGCCGGTGAGTCTGTGTTTAAGCCTGAAGCAAAATATGCAGACGGCAAAACAAACAAAGACATGTTCTCAAACATCAAGGCCCAGGCCTGGTGGGGGGTGCGTGATCGCTTCTATAACACCTGGCGCGTGATTAAACATCTCGAAGCCAACCCGAACGACACTGAGTTTGTGAAGCAATTCAGTGATGACCAGCTAATCAGCCTTTCATCCGGCATTAAGCAGCTTGAATACCTCAAGGCAGAATTGTCACGCCCTTGGGTTGACTACGACAACAACGGTCGAGTGAAAGTTGAAAGCAAAAAGGACATGAAGAAGCGCGGAATCCCGTCCCCAAACATGGCCGACTCACTGATTATGGCGTTTGCGCCGATTCACAAACCATTCCATATCCCTGACGAGATACTTCAATGACCAGACGTAAGCAGCCAGTGCAGGAAGCTCGCCGGGAGCCAACAAAGATTACGCAGATGCATCTGGACTCTGCATCCGTTGCGAATGACGCAGCGCCAATGGCCGAGTTTAAGCGCTATGAGCCATTGCCTGGCGTAATACCAGCGGGCAAAGAGAAAACTGTGTTTGCCATGGATGCCACGCCCTATGAGGCCATCAACCTTATGTACGCTGGCGCTGAGTATTCTGGCTTCCGTGGCTACCCGGCGCTGGCGGCGATGTCGCAGCAGGTCGAATACTCGAACATGCATAACGTGTTCGCCGATGAGATGACGCGTAACTGGATTGAGGTCAAGAGCCGCAAGGAAGGCGACCATGACCCGGCCATCGACGAGATGGAGCGAGCCCTTGAAAAGTACGATGTGAAGCGCCTGATGCACGAAGCCGTGCGACAGGACTCCATGTTTGGAGTGGCACACATCTACATTGATACCGGCGCGAAAGGTGATGAGCTTAGCAAAGCGTTATTCCTGGACCCGCGTAAGATTCCTCAGGGCTCGCTCAAGGGGCTGCGCGTTGTTGATCCAACGTGGGTATACCCTGCTCTGTATAACACTCGCTGGCCGCTTCAGGAGGGGTTCTACAAGCCTCAGTCGTGGTTCGTCATGGGCGACGTTGTGCATGAGTCAAGATTCATGGATATCGTCAGCCGCCCGGTGCCAGACATCCTCAAGCCATCCTACAACTTCGGTGGCCTGTCGCTAACGCAGTTGATGGAGGATTACGTTAACGACTGGCGAGACGCCAAGAAGAACGTGATTAAGATTCTCCGCACTCTGCGTATGCGAGCGCTGAAAACAGACATGGATGCTCGACTGCAAGAGCCTGGCCAGTTCGATAAACGTATCAAGCTGTTCACGCAGTATCAGGATAACTTCGGTATTTGGGCGCTGGATACGCAAGAGGACTTGCTGCACATGCAGACATCCCTCAGTGAGCTATCAAGCCTCCTGTCGAACTACCAAGACCAGCTGTGTATGCCTGCGCGAATCACCAACCTTAAGCTGCTTGGTAACGCGCCCGCTGGACTTAATGCTTCTGGCGACTCCGAGCTTGCCACGTGGCACGAAACGGTGTCCGGGTATCAGGATGGCGAGATGCGTAAGCCGCTGGAGAACATCTTCAAGATTATCCAGCTGTCAGAGTTCGGCGCTATCAACGATGACCTCTACTTCGAGTTCAAGCCTCTGGATGAAATCAGCGAGAAAGAACGCGCTGAAATCGCCAAAATTCGCGTTGAGACTGTGGCCGTGGCCGCAGATAGCCAGCTGGTTAGCTCTGAAGAGGCGCGAGAGGCGTTGAAGGGCATTGAAAACGCCGGTTTCGAAACTCTGGATGGTGATTATGAGCCGGAAGAAGACGAAGAGTTTGAAGGCGGTCAACTATAACGCCGGAAAC